>JAFYDR010000148.1 GCA_017544725.1 Kiritimatiellia bacterium | reverse complement strand
CAAGGTTTATGCGATCCAGGGCGGCAAGCTGAAGAAGTTTACGGTGAAGGTGAACGGCGTGGTCGTGGATGGGGAGGGGAGCGGACGCGCCGTGCCCCCGAAGTCCGCGTCGGCGTGGACCGTCAGCGTGAAGTAAGTGGCAGACGCGACAAGCGTGTCCTTCCCGTCCGATAGCATTCGATTGCAATCGATAGCTACCGATGACACGCGACAAACGACACGCGATACGCCTCCTTCCTTCTTCATTTTTCTCTCTTCATTTTTCATTGCTCAAGGAGCGAAACCCGATTTAAAGCGGAGCGATTTAATAATTTCACTTTTCAATGGCGAAACACTCTGACTGTTTTCCTTCTCGTAGAACCCGAGGGATTGTGGTATGATCACCGCAGTTCTAGGGCGGGACGGAAAGTCTGAGTTGTAAAGAGTCAGGAAAGATGCTTTGCTGAACAAACTTGGGAGAAGAGGATGAGAAAATGGGTTCTTTTGTTGGGCTTGTACTGCGGTTGCTCACAGGTGTGGATCTCGCTGGCGGTCGCGCAGAATCCCGTCAATGCCCCGGAACGGCTTCTGCAAACCGCTATGGCGCGTTTGGACGGTTTCGCGTCACCAGAGGCGAAAGCACTCCAGTCCGAACTACGTACACTTCACGAACTGCTTCCAGGAATCCCCAAGGAGAAGCTGTCCGCGTTCCAACAAACGATGGTCGCGCTTTCGTCGAAAGCCCGTAACATTCGGGTTCAAGCTGATTTTATCGCCAAGAAGCATTCGGAGAGAGAAATCCCTTACGGCATCGAGACTTCGCTGGTCAAACTCTTGAAACACAGTCCGTTCGACGGAGAGATTGGCGGAACGGTTCGACTGGATGCCGCCCGCAACGAGATGGATGCCGCGCAGATTGTGTTGTTTGCCAACGACAGTACACGGCTTGCCACAGAGGTGAGGATAGATGGTGACTTGAAATCCGCCGATGGGAAACTCCTCCCATCCTCCGCGTTGCGCCTCCGTCGCGTCGGCTATATCAAAACCAACAAGCCCTACTATTCGACGGAGTATGTCGGTCTGTGGCCCGATCCGCTGATGACGCTCGCGCCATTCGACATTTCCGCAGATTCCTTCGAGACCGTTTGGATTGATGTACGCATTCCCGTCGGGCAGTCTCCCGCGCTCTACAAAGGTTCCGCCACCGTTACGGCAATGAACGGAGCATCGACTCGGATTCCCATTGAAGTCAGAGTTCGGAATTTCACCATCCCCCGAAAGTCCAGCATTACGACAGGCTTCGGCATGAATCCGAATTCGAGATGGTTTGGAGTACAGGACAAAGGTGCCTACCTCGACAATCTGCTCGAACACCGCATCACGCCCTACTCCTGCGTCGATAGTCCAAAACTCGTCTCCCTCCCGACTTGGAACTGGACGAAGGCGAAAAAGTTGTCCGTCTCCGTCACGCCGAATCAAGAGGCGAAACTCGAGACATTGATCACGCTGAGCGACGGAACACTGCTCACACTCCCCGCGTATACGCTTCCCGCTGCAAAAGAAACGATGGTCGATTTCGCGAAAGAACAGATTGCGAGAGAGAAGATCGTCTCTGTTCAATTCACGGTCAATCACACAGATGGTGCCTCGCTTGGGGCAACCGTCTGGTTCGAGGACGGTTCCTCCAAAACGCTCGCTCCTGCCAGCAAACGGTTTGCGCAGTTTACCGACGGTTGGTTGCAGAAGCTGCCGACATGGCAATTTGATGCTTGGCGACAACCGGACAACCCCGCTGTTTTTGACTGGGCAAAGTTCGATGCTGATTTCGCCAAAGCGCTCGAGAAGGGGATTACGTCACATATCGCACCGATCCAACCCCCTTTTCCTGTTTGGTCTGCCGAACTCCAGCGACACCTTTCTGAAAAAGGCTGGCTTCCGTATTTCTACACCTATCTATTCGACGAACCCGTGCCGCGAGATTATCCGCACGTCAATGAATTGCTCTCGCAGATTAAGTTACCGCAACCCGGTGCCCTCAAAAACATGATGACTGCGCGGAGCTTCCCGCCCGAACTACCTTTTGTCGATATCTGGTGTCCGGAGCTGTATTCCTACAAACCAGAACTCTCCGTAACCGAACAGAAGAAAGGGCGCGAGGTTTGGTGGTACGTCGCGTTCAGCACCCGTCACCCGATGCCGAACATCTGGATCGACTACCCCGCGATCGATTGCCGTATATGGCCCTGGCTCTCGTGGAAACACGATATCGACGGGATGCTCTACTGGTCAATTACCCATTGGCCGAAAAACCCGTGGGAAACAGGCGAGATGTTTCCCCGCGCTAATGGGGATGGATCGGTGCTGTATCCTGGAACAGACGGAAAACCCGTCGATTCCATCCGCTGGGAATGTCTGCGTGATGGTATGGAGGACTATGAGGTCTTCTGCCTTCTGGAAGCTGCCGACCGTGAACTGGATGGAAAACAGACAACTCTCTCGGCAGACATCAAGCGTTTCTGCGCCATCGACGATTCCGTGGTCGCGGCATTTAACAAATACAATTCGGATCCACAGGCACTTCTCAACGCGCGTCGCCAGATGTCGGACTGCCTTGAGCACGCGGTTGCTACTTTGGGGCATGAACCCATCATCCGCGACCGTCCTCGTCGCCGTCGCGGCGTGACGCAGGAGGAAGTCCAAGCCGCGCTTGCCAAAATAGACAACGAACAGAGCAGGGGACCTGCAATCGATTTCTCGCACCTCGAGATCCCGACACCACAACCGAAGGACGGACTGCGCCTCTATTACCGATTCGACTCCAATCTACCATATCTCTTCGACTATTCGGGGAACGGCATGATCGGCATGCCGTTCCGTGCCAAGCGTGTCGCCAGTACGGATGGTCAGGCACTTCAACTCACTGGGAAAGGGTACGTCCAGTTGCCATCCGGAAATGTATTGCTCGGTTCCCTGCCGAAAGAGGGGACGATTGAGTTCATGGTTCGACCAGACTTCGATCCCGCCACACTTGCCAACGAGAGAACAGACAAATACGCCTGTCTCTTCTACCTGATGGAAACCGACGGCAATGGACTGCCAGACGGATTCGATGAAATCGGCGTTTTCATCATGAACGATCGGCTCCACCTCCGTCTCGTCGGACGCGAAGCTTGGGCAGGCAACATCCCCAACCCACTTCGCCAAGGGCAATGGTATCGTATCGCAATCGTATGGAAACCTGGTGAACGTGTCCTCTGCATCGACGGCAAGCCGTGCATCCGTAACACATCGCCTTACACGCCGCCGCGCCTCGATAACTTCAAGGGAACGCTCGGTGCGCATTCCCCCAATCATGCATTCCCTTTCAACGGAACCTTCGACAATCTGAAGATCTGGTCACGAGCTCTCCATGTGAACGAGCTACAGTAAGGGAGAGCTTCACAAACGGGGTTGGGAATGGTATCCTTTTTTCTTTCTTTGCGAGGAAAAGAATGGAATTGGTACAGATAGACTGGATTGTCCGTGATGGGGATCGCTCCTTGCCGTTGGAGCTTTTTGCTCGTCTTCTACAGGAAGGGCGGAAGGGAGGATTGACACGTGTCTCCCTTTCAGGAGACGGCGATCTTTCCGAATATCGAGATGCGGTTGCCGCCACAGATTTGTCGCTGGTTGATCCGCCTCCCTGCATGGAACGGTTGTCCGGCACGACTTCAGACCGTGCCTGTACGCATTTTCAGACCTCCTGCGCAATCTCACCGGATGGAGATGTCTTCGCCTGTATAGGACTGCCCATTTCACTCGGCAATATCCACGAGACGTCCCTCGACGAAATTTTGAAAGAGAGCGAATTGCGAAACGATCTGCTTCACATCTCCGACTGGATCAAAGAGCCATGCGCAAGTTGCGAGCATCACGCATCCTGCGCGGGATGTCGGGGTATGGCGTATCGCCAGACCGGCGACTTTTTTGGTGCCGATCCCGGTTGTGTGCATCTCGCTGGGCGGGAGATTCGCAAGCTGCCGACAGACGCGCGGAATTTTCTGCCGCACAAGGGGCGAGCGGTTTACCTGCAACGGATCTGTTCCCTCTACGAGAAAGGTGGAACGGCGGCGTTCACCGTTCCCCAAAACTGCGATCTCCTGCGCGATGAGCAGCATCTCGATGAGTCCGCACTTGTTGAATTGATGGCGCAAGCATGCGGGGCACTGCACGAATTTCAAAATGAACGTTCGGGTACAACCGCATCCGGTGGAGTCGTCGGGGTCAATCATTTTCATTGCAACCGCCCGATCCAAGTTGGAGAAGAGCTGATTTTCCATGTCCACAAGAAATTCGTTTTTGACACCTTCACTATCGTTGATATCGATGCCGTGATCGGAACTGAAACAGTCGCCTCCACCAGTATCAAACTCTTTGAGGGGGCGATCTGACGCAACGTGGACAACGTATCAACGATTGGGATACTGCCATGCGCCTTGCGAGATTTCCAGCCATTCTGCTCTGCCTTGTCTGTTTTTTCCCGATCACAGGCGATGGGGAACTGGCCGTTCAAAGAAAGTCAGACGCGGATCTAGGCGTGTTTCCGAGCCGCGAACGGAGGCGCGTCACATTCCGTCTGCATAACAACGGCGAAACCGTTGAGCGGATTCGCGGCGTATCGCAAACCTGTAGTTGCATTGAAACGACCGTCTCCACAAATGCGGTGATGCCGGGATGCGATGTGGCGGTGACGGTCGAGACAGTTCCCGAAAAACTGAAAGGCGATTTTTGCCATCCCCTTTATGTGGTGACGGAATCGAACAATCCGCAAAAACGAATCATCAAATTGACCGTCCGCGGAAAAGCCGTTGGCACGGCAAGGAAGAGAGAAGAATGAAGAAATAAGAATGACGAATGAAGGGGAGACTGCCAGTCGCGCTAGTTCTGCCAGTCCAGCTAGCCCCGGCTAGTCTCATTTAGAGTCGAAGGCCCACTTAGTGGCGAAGCCACACTTAGTCGCATCGGCGACACTTAGGGCGAATCCCATTTAACCACTTAGTGGCACCAGCCACACTTAGTCGCGTCGGCGACACTTAGGGCAAAGCCCACTTAATCATTTAGTGGCACCAGCCACACTCATAGATGTTCCTGTCCTTGGGCGGTGAGTCGGATGTCTTTCCACAGTGCGGCTTCGTTGTACCAGCCGGTCGGCTCGTTCACTAACTCAATCTTCGCCTCCTTGCCTGCCCACGGCTCTAACGAGATATCAAATGTGCACAGGTGGCATTTGCCACTCGGATCGTCAATAATTGTCGAAAGGATTGCGCAACCGTTTATGCGTACCACGAGACGGAAATCTCCACCGGGTGAATTTGCTACGGCGAAATGGAGCGACGGCTTTTCGACGGGAATTGTGAGTGCGCGCGCGAGAGTTACTGCCTCGTTGCGTTTCGGCGGATGGGTGCGGAGCAATCCGTACACCGTTCCGCCAGTCATGGCGAATGAATCGACAAGTCCTGGATCCATATCTGGCGCATTAGGCGATGTCTTCCACCCCGGAAAAAGTGCGTCTAATGTCTTCTGCACACGTACCGTCGGATTCGGATCGTTCACCGATTCTGGGTCTGGTAACAAGAGTGCGAACTTTTGTTTCTCCATCTCCTCCTTCGTGAAACGGATCCTTTCTGGAGCGGGAGCTTTCCACGAAGGAATAAAGGGATCGGGGTGGGGAACCTGAACGGGAATCACAAACCGTTCTTTGCCGTCACTTCCTTTTTCGATGCGTCCGCCGTGTCGCGCCACAACCTGACGTGCTAACTTCTCGCACACGGCGAACAACGTCGGCAGGTTGTAGGCTGTGTAGGAAAACTTGCGGACGTAATCCAGTTTCTCCGTGTATTTTCCGGGCAATTCCTTGAGACCGTACGCCGCCATGAGGATGCCGCCCACGTTCGACGGATTGCAATCCGAATCCCAGCCACACCGCATGGACAAGACCATCGAGCGGTCTAGGTCGCCTTCGCCGTAAAGGAGTCCCAACACGATGCACGCGCCGTTGAGCCGTACATCAATGCCGCCGTTCGAGTCGCGCAACTGAGGATTGAACTTCTTCGAGTAGGCGGCACGTATTTTTTGCCAGCAAGTTTTCCAGTCGTGCGGATTCTCCCGATGCCATTGGCGTACGTTGCGTACCATCTGTGCGTAGTCGGATTCTGTGGGTATGGCTGCAAGCCCTGCATCCAGAAGGGTGTTGATGTTTGTGGTAAAGAAGGCTTCGGCATAAAGCGCGCCGATGAACTGGCCCGCCCACACGCCGTCGCCATAGTTCATCAGCCGTCCAAAGACGTTGCCTAGACGAATCGCCTCCTGCGGGCAACCCGGCGAGATGATGCCGGCATAGTCCGCCTCAATCTGGTAGTCGATGTCGTTCGGACACTTGTTGTTCTTTGGGTGCGAACAATCCGGCGGTGCGATTCCCCGTCGCAGATTGGAACGCCCTGCTTTGTTCGCGCACCAAAGATTGTACTCCGAGTTCGCGAAGTCGATACCCGCTTGACGGATGGGGACGTCAAGTCCGTAGTCCTCCAGCGTCTTGAGGAAGGTCATCTCCACATAGAGGTCGTCATTGCCATACGCCATGCGGAGCGGGAAGTCGCTTGCCCACACGGGAACCTTGTCCTCCGGGATGATTTCATTGTTCCACTTGAACTCCGTCGGCTGTCCCCACGAGACGCCGACCATCTGCCCGATCCAAGCCCCTTTCATCTTGTCGCGGTAGTCGTCCAGTGTCAACACGCGTTCCTTCGCGCCCGCAAACGAAAACGCGAAAATACCGAATGCGACTATCGCGTAAATTCTTGTCCCTTGTTTCATTTCCCTTCTCCTTCCTTTTGTCGTGTCCGTGTCCTCGTTCCGTTTCGTTTCGTGAGCAGTCCAATCTTTTCGAACGGAATTCGTTTGAAGGCGGGGATTTCCCGATAGATCTCTGCGTCTTCCCGAAGACCGAAGTCTTTGTTTCGCAGATCACGGAATCCCGGATCGTGCGAAAAGACAACATCCGTTGCGTTCGTGAACCAGCGTCCTGAGAGGATTCCCGGAACTACCTCGCCGGGTTTTCTTCCGGGCAGTTCTGCGGGACAGTTGACGAATGCGTTGTTGAATGCGGCGTTCCATCGCAACTCGTCTTTCTGCGGTTCCAAATAGCCGATGAGTTCCGGATATTTCGTCGTGTACGGCGGCTGGCTGATGTCCACCTCTTTGAGAAGCCGCCCCTGTTCCAGCGGGGACTGGAGGAATTCGGACCAGCGATTCTGCGACCAGGGGCTGGAACCGAGGGGACGTTTGCATTCCACGAAGATGCAGTTCTCGACCAGATTGGAGTACCCGCCGTGGCTGAACACCGTACCGAAACTGCCGAACCCCGGTTCGCCGCAACGGTAGAACACATTGCCGATCACGTAGTCGCCCCCGTCACCGTCGTCGAAATAGACCGCCGCGTTGCCGTGCCCGCGCGGCGACCCGATCTCGCTCCAGAAGTTGTAGCGGATCATGTTCCCGCGGCAGGACGGGTTGCGCCCCTTGTAGAATGCGGATGCGTCATCGGATGCCATGCAAACGTTGGAGACCACGTTGTACTCGAACACGTGGTCATTCCCGTTTACGCCAACCGCCATGTGCGGCGCGCCGGTGAGTTCGTTGTGGCGGACTGCATTACCGCATCCGCTGATTTGGATGGCGCTTGCGTAGGTGAGGCAATGAATGGAATAGTCCTTGATGAAGCAGTCTTCCACAAGGTTGTTACCGGGCGTGAGCGTTCTGCGGTCGCCGCCGTGTAGTGAGATGCCGCCGGTTCCGGTGTCGTGGACATCGCATGAAACGATGCGGCACTCTTTACACGCGCCGCCCATGTACACGGCTTTCCGGCAGATGTTGTAGAATCGGCAGTTCTCGAACGAGACGCGGGTACAATCCTTCAGGACGACGGCATCGGACTGCGTTTCCGTGAAATCGATTCCGTGGAAGGTGATGTCCGTTCCTTTCTCTACCTCCAGAAGGCAACGCCTGCTGTCGGTGAGTACGATACGTGAGGCGGGCCCGAATGTTGTCGGCGGATAGAGGTAGAGTTTTTTCGCTTCTGCGTCCACATAGTATTCGCCGGGTACGTCGAGTTCCTCCAGGAGATGCACCGCTCTCCAGCGACGGGGCGACGGATTGCCCATACGAATCCCGTATGTGTGTTGCGCGGCGAATGTGACGGTGTTCGACACCGTATCCATCGATGCCACGGGGATGACAGCATCATACCAGTCGAAGCACCAGAATCCGTGAAGCCACAGGCGGCGAGCGTTCGCCCAACTAGAAGGGCGGTCACCGGAATACCGGAAGGTGCCGCCGCGTGGTTGCGAATTCGCCGTCTTGGGACGGAGGGAATCGCCCACGCTGCCATCATTGTTCTTGGTTCCTTCGTCGATGATTTTGTCGATGGTTGCCCAGCCCTCGTTGGGCCACCGTGCCGCCGTCATTCGCTGACCATCTACGAACAGTTCGGGAATCGGTAGGGGTGCGCGAAACTCCCGCTTCGGATCATCGCCCAGCCAGATGTTCCGCGAAGAGAGATCGACCACAAGTATCTTCGTGCGAACGTCGGAACGGATGCGTGGCGTTCCCTCTGCAACGGGCTTGAAGAGTTCCGGCTTGAGTTCCGTACCGTCGCAGATCACGGCGCGACCACCGGATGCAGAACGCCAGGTGACATCCGCATCTTTCTCGCCCAGTTTCAACGTACCCGAACGGCGATAGATTCCAGGCGCGAGGCGGATTTCCACTCCGTTTGCCCGGTCAGATGTGGACAACGCACGCGCCGCATCGCGTGCGCTTTCTAAAGAGGAATCGGGATTCACCGTTATCACATGGGGAGAGGTTGCCCCGTACGCGCATGAGAAAAGTCCGATGCAAACCAAAGACTGAATCAAGGTATAGTGTGTTTTCATGTCGAAATTGTACCATTTTATCGAAAAAATGAAACAGTTAAAAAGGCGGCAAGCCGCCTTAAATTTTAAGTGGGTTGCGCCCTAAGTGCGGCTTCGCCACTAAGTGGGTCTTCGACCCTAAGTGGTTAAGTGTCGCGAAGCGGTATTTCGATGACACGCGACATGCGTCATGCGACATGCCCCCTTCATTCGTCATTTGTCATTGCCGCCTCTGGTGGCTGGCGGCTTTGCCGCCTCCGCAAGCCAATTTCAAGCCGCAAAGCGGCGATTTAACCTTTTCATTGCCTTCTTCTCAGCCTCTCAGCTTCCCCGCTTCTCAGCTGGCGCGAAGCGCCTTTGTCGAAAATCTCGCTTGAACCACTGGATTCGGGTATGCTACACTCGTTTTGTTCGTTCGCGAGACTCGTGAACGGACTCTGGCGCAGGGGGATAAATCCCTTGTGCAGATGATTTGGCATCAACGCTAACGCGTCGTTCGCACGAAATACTACCACTTATTTCATCAAAAACGACATGGAAGCGGAGATGCGCCCGCACGGGCGCATTCTCTTTTCATGTATTTTAGGTGGGCCTGTGGTAGGGCTTCTGTGGAGTGCATGAAACAGAAATGCGCTCTTTTTCATACATCCGGCAGAACGCCCCGCGACGAAACCGACAGCGCAATACTGAACGGGCGGGGCAATGGCAGCCGGGACGACGAAAAAGAAGAAGGAGAGGGGAAAGGCGAAAGCCGCTAGGGAAACTGCGGCGGTCGTCACCGTACCTGTTTCCCCTCCAATTCCTTGCCTTGTCCGTTTCAATGAATATCCGGTTGCGGATGTGCTGAACAAACTTCTCGCGGACAAGACGACAGGCGAGAATATTCGTTTCGCGACAGACGGGTATTCGAGTGCGGGACTTGCCGCCGCGACACAAATCACCGCCGCACGGATTCTGCGTGACTCGGAGTTGATCCGTCCCCGTGTCGAGAAGAGTCGCACTGTGCAGTCCGAGCGTACGAAACGGAACGCCGAGGTTTTCACCCCGCTCTTTGTCTGCCAGCGCATGAACGATTGGCTGGATCGGGCGGGGGCGGCTGACGCCGCCCAGCTGAGAAGCGGGGAGGCTGAGAAGCTGAGAAGCGGGGATACTGGGAAGCTGAGAAGCGGGGATGCTGAGAAGCTGAGAGGCGGGGATGTCGAGAAACTGAGAGGCGGGGCGGCTGCATCATGTGACACGCCAGCGGTGCGTCCTACTGCGGAGAGCTGGCGGCGGTATGTCGATACGCGGGTGCTGGAAATCACCTGCGGCGAGGCACCGTTCATTGTGTCGCGGTACGACGCGGCGACGGGGCAACCGATTCCGCTCACGAAACGCATCGGGATTCTTGATCGCAAATTGCGTGTCGTGAACGAGAACGCCGCCGATGAAGCGGAGTGGGTGAAGTGGGCGTTGCGTTCGCTCGAAAGCGTCTATGGGTTCGAATACCAAGGCGACAGCCTACTCCTCACGCGCGCCAATCTGCTCATCACCTTCGCGGAGAATCTGGAGTCGCAGTGGGGACGGCGTACGACGAGAAGCGAACTGACAGCTGCCGCCAACCGAATTGTCTGGAACTTCTGGCAGATGGACGGGTTGACCGACGCGGTTCCGAAATACGGTGACAAGAAGGAACCGCAAGAGCAGTATCTACCGGGCTTCGAAGAATGCGCACCGGAGAAGATTCCCGTGCAAGAGGATTTGCCGTGGGAGGATGAGTTTTTAGTCGCAAAGGACGCAAAGAGCGAGAGAACCGACACTTCGCCCGAATGCATCCTCTTCGATTGGCGCGCGAGACGCAAGGTGATTTTCAACGAAATCAAGAAAGGAACAACAACCATGAGATTCGACTACGCAATCGGTAACCCGCCGTATCAGGAAGAAACGGCGAGTGATTCAACACGGATGCCACCAATCTATGACAAGTTCATGGATGAAGCGTACAAAGTCGCTGACAAGGTGGAACTCATCACACCAGCAAGGTTTCTTTTCAATAGTGGATATACCTCGAAAGCTTGGAATGGAAAAATGTTAAATGATTCCCATTTCAAGGTTCTTGAATACATACAAAAAAGTGAAGATGTTTTTGCTAATACAGACATAACTGGTGGTATTGTTATATCTTACAGGGATGTTGCGAAAAATTTCATTCCGATCAGGACCTTCACGACTTTTCAAGAATTAAATTCTTTACTTCGTAAAGTTAGTTCCAAAGGTGAAAAATCATTGATGACAGTTGTTGCACCAGCATTGAGTTTCAACCTTTCTCATTTGATGAAAAAGGAAAACCCGCATTTGCTTGATAGACTGCGAACATCTTGTTTTGAAACATTAAAAGATATTTTCTTTGAAGAAAAACCACATGACCATAAGCAGTATGTCCGATTGTTGGGATTACTTGATGCAAAGCGAACCTTCCGATATGTGCGAAGAGATTACCTGATAGATAGTCGCAAATTACTCGACAAATACAAAGTTCTCTTACCCAAATCAAATGGTTCGGGAGCAATCGGTGAAGTTTCAAAAACACTTCTGATAGGAGAACCACTCGTTGGAGATCTGCTTGTTGGTTTCACTCAATCGTTTATAGCAGTAGGTTTGTTTGACACTCGGGTGGAGGCAGAGAATTGCCTCAAATACATCAAGACAAAATTCGCACGGACTATGTTGGGCATTCTGAAAGTAACGCAAGACAATCCACCGGAGAAATGGCGGTACGTTCCGCTTCAGGATTTCACATCCGCGTCAGACATTGACTGGGCGGGGACGGTGGCGGAGATTGACGCGCAGCTGTACAAGAAGTACGGGCTGACGAAGAAGGAGATCGCGTTTATTGAGTCGCATGTGAAGGAGATGGAATAAGATGACGACACCAGAGATTAAGAGTACCAGACCGGTCGTACCGATGATTTATGCCTACACGACGCCGGGCGTGGCGTATCACATTGGATGGACGAAGATCGGCTACACCGAGCAGGGCGTGGAGGCACGTATCAAACAGCAGACGCACACCGCGGGGATTGCGTGGAAGCTGGAATGGAAGGGGAACGCGATGTTCGATGACGGTTCGGGTGTCACCTTCCTCGACTCGGATTTCCATGCCTATCTCCGCGCGCAGGGCGTGGAACAGGAACCGGGCAAGCGGAACGAGTGGTTCCACATCACGGGCCCCGATTCACATGTCAAGTTCACCGTCTTCCGCACGAATCGTGGCATCCTGTCTTCGGGGACAGCGGTCATTCCGTATGAGCTGAGAGACGAGCAGAAACAGGCGGTAGCGGCGGCGAAAACGTGGTTTGAGGGAGGGTGCGTGTCCTCACGTGCCGCGTCGGCGAGGGCGGCGGCGTCCCATCCCGAATTCCTGTGGAATTGCAAGCCGAGATTCGGGAAGACGCTGGCCGTCTATGACCTGGCGAAGCGGTTGGACGCGAAGACCGTGCTGATTGTCACCAACCGGCCGGCGATCGCCAATTCATGGTTACAGGACTATCGGCGTTTCCTCGGACGGGAATCGGGCTATCGGTTCGTGAGCGAGACGGACGCATTGGCGGGGGGAGCGGACGTTCTCACGCGCGCACAGTTCCTCTCGCTTCCCGCCGACGAGGCGATGCGGTGCATCGAGTTCGTGAGCCTTCAGGATTTGAAAGGCTCGGTCTATTTCGGCGGACGGTACGACAAGCTGAAGGAGGTCGCCGAGCTGGACTGGGATTTGCTGGTGGTCGATGAGGCGCACGAGGGAGTCGATACCTACAAGACGGACGTGGCGTTCGAGCACATCAGGCGCAAGGCGACGCTACATCTGTCGGGGACGCCGTTCAAGGCGCTGGCAAGCGGGAAGTTCCCCGACGGAGCAATCTTCAACTGGACGTACGCCGACGAGCAACGGCGCAAGGACGAATGGGACGAGAGCCGCGAACAAGAAAACCCCTACGCAGTGTTGCCGCGACTGAGTCTCTTCACCTACCGGATGTCGGACATCGTGCTGGACAAGCTGAAACGCGGTATTGAAATCGACGGGAAGGACGAGTCATACGCGTTCGACCTGAACGAGTTTTTTGCGACGGACGGCAACGGGCGGTTCCTGCACGATGCGGAGGTCGGCAAGTTCCTCGACGCGCTGACACTGCAGAAACGGTTCCCGTTCTCAACGCCGGAACTGCGGGAAGAGCTGAAACACACATTCTGGCTTTTGAACCGCGTGGATAGCGCGAAGGCACTCGTGCGCAAGCTACAAGAACATCCCGTGTTCAAGGACTATGCGGTCGTGCTGGCGGCAGGTGACGGACGGATGGGGGAAGGCGACGATCAAGAGCAGAACAAACGGTCGTATGACAAGGTGGTGAAGGCGATTCGGGAAAACGACAAGACCATCACCGTCAGCGTGGGACAGTTGACGACGGGTGTGACGATACCAGAGTGGACGGGGGTACTGATGCTGTGCAGTATGAAGTCGCCCTCGCTCTACATGCAAGCGGCGTTCCGCGCGCAGAATCCCTGCCTATTCCGCGACGGCGTGGGTTACAAGCGGAAGACGGATGCCTACGTGTTCGACTTCGATCCGGCGCGGACGCTGATTATCTACGAGCAGTTCGCGAACGATCTCTGCTCGGACACGGTTGCGGGGCGCGGTGGTAGCGACGCGAGAAAACGGAATATCGGCGAGTTGCTGAACTTCTTCCCGGTGATCGGCGAAGATGAGGACGGCGAGTTGGTGGAGCTGGACGCGGAGAAGGTACTGTCGATTCCGAGGCGCATCAAGTCGGTGGAGGTGGTGCGACGCGGATTCATGAGCAACTTCCTCTTCCAGAACATCTCGCTTGTCTTCGGTGCCCCGAAGGAGGTGATGAGCATCATCGAGAAGTTCGCCTCGGCTGACAAGAGCGAGTCGCTGTCGAACGAGGTACGCAACGCAAGCGAAAGCCTCTCGCTGGACGAGAACGGAGAGATCGCCATTGCCGACGAGGCTGTAGCCGGAAAGGTTTCCGAACTCTTCGGAAACAAGATTTACGGAGAAGCACCGGTCGAAGAGATAGTCGGCGAAATTTGCGAGGAGGACTTCGGCAACGATGGGACGAAACGCCTGAAACAGGCGGTTCGGGAAGAGATGATCCGCCCGATTGTCGAAGAGGCGCAGGAAAGTTACGGGAATGCTGCGATGAGACTGTCGGATGCTCGAAAGCTCGTGTCGCAACTCACCGCCGATGCGGAACGGCAGATTGACAAGGTGACTGCCGAGTGCAAGATCGAACAGGCTGTAATCGAACAGGAGCGGACGAAAGCGTTGCAGTCGAGGTACGAGACGGGCAGGAGCGAGGCGGCGATCAACCGCGAGTTCGACAAGCGGCAGAAGGAAGCCGCCGTGAAAAACGAGGGCAGGATCTCGGAAATCATCAAGGAGATTGCCGAAGGGGCAAAGCGGGAGGCGGTGAGGACAATCGAGACGAAGACGAGGGAACATGTGCGCGACGAGATTGAGGACAAGGTGCGCGACCATCTGCGTGGATTCGCCCGCACGATCCCGTCATTCCTCATGGCCTACGGCGACGAACGGACGAGCCTCGAAACATTCGACACGATCATTCCCGACGGTGTGTTCCGTGAGGTAACGGGCATTACGCTCGCCGAGTTCCGTTTCCTGCGGGACGGCGGCACGTACACCGACGGGGAGACCGGCGAAGAAAAAACCTTCACGGGACAGTTGTTCGATCCCGTGGTGTTCAACGACTCCGTGAAAGAATTCCTGGCGAAACGATACGCACTCGCCAACTACTTCGACGAATCGGCTGAGGAGGATATCTTCGACTACATCCCACCACAGAAGACGAACCAGATCTTCACACCGCGAAAGGTCGTGGCGCACATGGTCGATTTGTTGGAGACGGAAAATCCGGGATGTTTCGACGACTCCAGCAAGACCTTCATCGACCTGTACATGAAATCCGGGATGTACATTACGGAAATTGTGAAACGCCTCTTCCGTAGCAAGAAGATGAAACGCAAGTTCCCCGATGAAGGAGAACGGTTGCGGCATATCTTCGCACATCAGGTGTATGGGCTGGCGCCGACGGAAATCATCTACCGAATCGCGACGAACTACATCCTTGGATTCAACCGGGACGGTGGTATCACGCAACACAATTTCCGACAAATCGACGCCCTTGCGCTGGCGAAAACCGGAACGTTGCAGGAAAAGTTGGACGAGGTGTTTGGCGGCGGAACCGCTAAGTGATTAAGTGTCGCGGAGCGACTAAGTCCCGCAGGGACACTTAGCCGTGAAGTGGTATTTCGATGACATGCGACATGCGTCATGCGACACGCCGCATTCATTCGTCACTCGTCATTCTTCATTGCCGCCCCTGCGGCTGGCGGCAGCGCCAGTCAATTTCAAGCCGAGCAGCGGCGATTTAACCTTTTAAATTTTCATTGGCGGCTTCGCCGCCCCGCCGCCTTCGGCGGCTTGCTTCCCCGCTGGCGCGAAACGTCCGCTCTTTTTTCGCGCCGGGGCTTGCAGGACGGGAGGAATTTTGCGATACTGTGCTTGCGGTTGTCCGAAGGTATCCACGATGACAGATCGACTCTCCATTCTCGTATTCATTCTTGCGCCCCTGCTGGCCGCGACGCTTTTCGCGGGCCTTGGCGGCAGGATTCGGTCGCTTTTGGATGTTTGGCGGCAACTGCCTTTCGCGAAAAAGGCGCTTGCGCTTTTCTGCGCGACTTTGCTGGTCGCTTACGGCGGGACAAAACCGGGCGGTGGCGGGGCGGGGGCGCCGCCGCCTTTGGTCCTTCCCCTTGCCGGCGGCATCGCGTGGACGAACCGCGTTCTGACGGCGGCGGAATATCAGGCGGGTGTCGCGTTGGTTGGCGCGGTGACAGGCGCTGTCGCATTGGCGGAGATGCCACCTGACGCGATGTCCATGCAGAGCTGGTGGTTGCGGGGCGCGGCGGACGACCGTATGCGGCTGGTCTTCCCCGAACCATTCACCTTCCAGCTCTTCTCCAATGCGACGGACCGCGTCTGGGTCGAGCCGTCCGGCCGCGTCGGCTGGGGGGCGGACACGCTGACGCCCTTCGGTGCGTCGCTATCGTTCCTCCCGGAGGCGAACGCGGGCGCACTACCGTTCGGCGGCGCGTCTCGGTTCCGCTACGCAGCCACGCCGTCGAACACCCTGCTGCTCGCGTGGGAGAATGCGCTGCTGGAACGGGACACGAACGCGCCGGTCTCTTTCCAAACGGAGCTGTTCCCCGACGGGGGCTTCACTTTCCGGTACGGGGGGACGAACCGTCCGCCGGTTTCGGGATGGAGCATCCACGGCGTGGACACCAGTTGGACGAACGCGCCGGAGGGTGAAATTCGGTGGACGGGATTCGGCGACCTGCTGACGGAGGCGCGGCTTCCTGGGGACTTCGACGGCGACGGTCTTTCCGACAGCGAGGAACTGTTTCGGTACGGCACCGATCCGAGGAACAGGGACACGGACGGCGACGGACTCACGGATGGCGAGGAGGTCGCGGCGGGGACAGACCCGCTCGTACCCGACAGTGACGGGGACGGCACGAACGACCTGTGGCAGGTTCTGTGCGGGAGTGTGCCGACGACCGGCGGGGTCTTTTACGCCAGCGCCAACCTGCCGTCCGGCGCCGTGTTCACGGTGGTCACTCGGCTGGATGCGGCTTCCGGCGCGGCGGCCTTCCGTGCAGGGGATGCCGTAATCCCCGTCCTTCCCGGCGCGGAGGCGACGAACACGCTCATCCTGCCGACGGAGACCGGGATGCCGGTCGCGCTGGCGGAGGGAGTTCCGTTGCCGGACGGCGCGGTATTCCGCGTCGCGTTTACCGGCGGGAGCGACCTCGGGTGCGTGGCGATGGAAGGCACTTCCGCAACGGAGGAAAGCGGCGCGGTTTTGCAGGCTTCGCGGAACGGCACCCCGATTCGGAGCGCGGGGAATCTGCTGGCGCCGTCCTTCACGCTCGGTCCGTCCTTCCTTTGCCGACACCACTGGCAGACGCTCACGGTTTCCAGCCCGTCGAACGATGTCCTGTTCCTCGAGGGCGATTTCAAGTCGCGGGAGCATACGCCCATTGTTCCCGACGGCGCGGGGACCAACGGTGTCGTCAGGTGCGCGTACCGGCTGGTTTGCGAAAGGGACGGCGCGGTTTCCTTCGGCGGGGAGGGGAGCGTGCCATACCACCTCTGCCTCATGCCCCCCGTCGAGGCTCCGGATGAGGAAGAGGATCCGGTAGCGGGGACGGGCGGGGGACACGATCCGGGGACTCCCGACCCGATAGGCGGATGTGCCTGCTGGGAGTGCCTTGGAGGGACGACATCGACAATATGGACGACGCCCGCCGATACGGAGACGCCGCAGGAGGGGACGCCGCCGCGCTACCGCAACGAGGAGTGGGCGCACGCCGTCCTCAGCCCGTACGACGCGTATCCGATGCCGATAGGGGTTTCAAGCGGTTCGTCGGACGAACCCTGCCCCGAATGCGGATGCCCGCTGGAGTCCTCGTGGAGCGGGATGTCCGCGCTCTGGCGCAGGACACACCGCGTCGGCGTGGCCCCCATGCGGTTCTACGAGGACGGGACGTATATGCTTCTCGCGCTGGAGCCGAGCACGAACTTTGCGGCGGAGGCGGTCGTGATCCGGACGGGGGACACCTTCTACCGCCGCCGCGCCACCTGCGCGTGGCTGCGGGCCAGTTTCGACGACGCGCCGACGAACAACTTTCCGTGGATCCTCTGCGGGGCGCAGATACCCGTCACCCTCGAGACAGGCGTCCGGCTGCCGTCGGGGACGAT
>JAFYDR010000147.1 GCA_017544725.1 Kiritimatiellia bacterium | reverse complement strand
TTGTTTTCATTTTAAAAGACAACGATGAAATACGCAGATGCGCCCGATGCGGCATGATCGCATAACTTTTGTTTGAATTCGAACCCTGAAAACAGTACAATGTGGGCATCGAACTTATGAAAGAGGAGAATGGAATGAACAGACGCGCTTTTTTGAAACGGGGAGTTGCCGCCGTGGCGGCACCGATGATTGTGCCACGCCATGTTTTGGGCGGTCCAGAGCATACGCCTCCAAGTGAAAAAATCACGCTGGCGGGAATTGGAATCGGTGGCATCGGTCATCCTCAATTGAAGTCTTGCGAGAAGACAGGCTTCCAGATTGTCGCCTTGTGCGATGTGGATGACAACCATGCGAAAAAGACCTACGACCATTTCCCGCAGGCTCGTCGCTATCGCGATTTCCGAGAGCTGTTGGCGAGCGAGAAGGATCGCGTCGATGCCGTCTATTGCGGTACGCCGGATCACACCCATGCGTTGATTACGCTGGCGGCGTTGCGTGAAAAGAAGCATGTCTGTTGCGTCAAGCCGCTGACCCGCACGCTGGAAGAGTGCAAGCTGGTGGTCGAAGCTGCGAAAAAAGTCGGGACCGCAACGCAAGTTACCGCCTCGCCGTGGAGCGGTGAGACTGGTTGCCGTGTGATGGAGCTGCTGCAGGCGGGGGTGATCGGCGAGATTCGCGAGATCCACCTTTGGTCTGACAGACCGAAGTGGCCGCAAGGCATGACTGCGTATCCGACCAACACGGATCCCGTTCCCTCGACCTTCGACTGGGATTTGTGGCAGGGACCTGCCGAGAAGCGTCCGTTCACAGCCGAATGGGCGAAAGATAGCATCGTACCCGATCTGGTTTCCGCCAGTTGGGGAAAGCGCGCGGTTTATCATCCCTTCAACTTCCGTGGGTGGACGGCATACGGGACGGGATCGCTTGGCGATATGGGATGCCACTACGTCAACATTCCGTACCGTGCACTGAAGCTGCGGTACCCGACCCGCGTGGCGGCAACATCCACGCGAGCCTATTCGATCGCCTATCCGCTGGCGAGTGTCGTGACCTACGACTTCCCCGCACGTGAAGGATTGCCGCCTTGTCAGCTCTTCTGGTACGACGGCGGTTTGCGTCCGCCAGTCCTCCCGAAAGAACTGGATGGCGAAAAGTTACCGGCGGGAGGTGCGCTCTATATCGGGAGCAAAGGAGTGATGCTGAACGACCGCGTTGTGACGCCTTCCTGTGCGGAAAAAGCTGCCGCTGTTCCCCAAACGCTTGTGCGCAGGGGCGAGATTTTCCAGGAATGGTTGCAAGCCTGCAAGGGTGGCGAGAAGGCCAGTTGCGATTTCGAGTGGGCGTCCTATATCACGGATTTCGTCCTGCTTGGAAACCTTGCCATCCAGACAGGAAAGCCTGTCGCGTTCGACCCCGCTGCGATGCGGGTGACGAACAACCCCGAGGCCGATGCCCTCATCCGTCAGCCCTACCACAACGGCTGGAAATTGGAAGGCATCTAAAGGCGGGCGGCGGGGCGGCGATGCCGCCAGCTGAAAAGCTGAGAAGCTGAGAGGCTGAGAAGCGGGGCGGCTAACGCCGCCAGCGGGATAAGCGTGTTAAGCTGGGTAAGCTGGGGAAGCTGAGATGCGATAAAAGGGATGGAAGAGAGTTCCTTCCTTCGGTGTTCTGTTCGCGGGCATAGTATGCCCGCGTCTTCCTCTTTTCCCCCGTTGGTGGCGGTGCAGTGTTCTGTTTGCGGACATAGTATGCCCGCGTCCTATTCGGTTAGGTTGGCGCGGGGGTGCGCTTTGTCGTACTCTTGCTGGAGGTGCTGGATCGAGACGTGCGTGTAGATTTGCGTGGTGGAGAGGGAGGAGTGCCCCAGCATTTCCTGGACGCTTCGCAAATCCGCGCCTGCGTTGAGCAGATGGGTGGCAAAACTGTGGCGGAGTTTGTGCGGGGTGATCTGCGGTGGCAGCCCCGCTTCCGCCAGCCAGATTTTCATTCGTCGTTCGATGGAACGCGTTGTCAGACGGTCACCCTGCAGATTGAGAAAAACCGGTCTGTCGGATTCGGCGGCGTTCTGCCAGAGCTTGACGACCTGATCTCGCATGGCGGTAAGCGCACGGCACGCGGGACGGCCAAGTGCGCAGATACGTTGCTTCTTGCCTTTGCCGGTCACTCGGACGACACCTCCCCGCTCGATCGAACAGGATTCAATACTTGACCAGTTTAGAGACGCGATTTCGCTGACACGGCAGCCCGTGCTATACAGCACCTCGAAAATAGCGGCATCTCGTAGATCTGCATATATCTCGGATGGTGTCGCGCCATGCTGAGTGGCTTGCCGACGTTGGAGATCGCGGACAGGTGCAGCGAGAAAAGCCTCGATTTCTGGAACGCTCAAGATAACAGGCAAGTGTTTTGCCAGTTTCGGACCGTGTACGCCCGTGAAGACATTGGTCTCGATCAATTCCTCACGCTTGAGGAATGTGAAGAACGCGCGCATGGACGCCAGCTTGCGCCGTGTCGTTGTCGGTTCCGCATTCGCCTTGCCGAAAGCGAAGAGGAAGCCACGCGCATCATCCCGAGAAACGGTCAACCAGTCGAAGGGGGGATGCGGATATTTTCCTGTGGGCCAGCGGAATTCGGCAAATTGTCCGATGTCCTGCACGTATCCGGCAACCGTATGACGGGAGGCGTTCTTCTCATTTTGCAGATACTGGATGAACCGACGGACGAGGGGGTCGTTGACACAATCCATCCGATCGATCAATTCAAGAACCGGCTGTTGCTTCTTCATTGCCGATCCTCCGTTGCGAGGTTCTTCTCGAGGGAATCGACACGATTCGGATCGGGATAACGTCCGGCTTTCGACTCGACTGAAGATTCGGGCAAGAGGGAAAGGATACGATTCACGTCTTTCTGAATAATAGACCGGTTCGCGACGGATTCCGTTTGCCCGGTACGCTCATCGAGCTGAATGGGGTAATCATCACCGACAAAGATGTTTCGCCAGATGAAATGCCGGTTGACATCTTCCTGTAGGTTTGCGAGTTCCGGATATTTCGTCAGGTAGGGGAAGGCAAAAACGTTGACCGCTTGTATCAGGCGCGAGGAAACTTCAGGCGTGTTCAAAAAACGGTGCCAGTCTTCGGATGCCACGATGCGAATCGCATTGTCGGAATGAAGGAACACGTTGGCATCAATGATATGATGCTGTCCAGCAGAAATCAGGATTACGCTTCGCCCCCTACCAGAGTTGACGCGGTCAAAGAAATTGTTACGCACGAGCAATCCGCATCCGCCAGGAAGAGTTTCGATAACCGAGACAGCATTGGAACCATGGAAGAAACCCACATCGCGGAAGAGGTTCCGTTGAATCCGGTTTCCTCGGAATGACGGGTCTCCCGAAAGGATGATTGCGCTTCGAGCGTGTGTATGATTTGTGATGCGCTCGAACCGATTCCGTTCGATCAAATGGTCATTGCCAGAAATTTGAATGACCGATCCGGGAATGTCGATAAAGTCGTTGTATCGGATAGAAATTGCGCATCCGCTCAGTCGGATGGCGGCATGTGCGGGGAGCGGGGAGAGAAGTCCTGTGCGGGTAATCAGGTTGTTCTCCACCTGGATATACGAAGGCGTGAGGGAAACGCGGTTGCCTCCGTGGAGGAGCAGGGCGGAGTGGCCGATTGCACGGAAGCGGTTCCCGTAGATTCGCAAATTCGAGGAGTCACCGGCGACAATACCGTTGTTTCCCATCTGCTCGATGGTACAGGAACGCACCTGAATGTTCTTGCATTTCTTCATGGAGATCGCGTCCCGCAAACCGTTGCGGAAGGTGATTCCGTTGAAGATCACATCCTGCACATCCTCTGCGGTCACGAACGGGGCAGGGAGGTGTGCTAGAATCGGTTCTGCAAAGAACGGCTGACGTTTTAGCGAGAGAAGGATTTTGTTTTTCGTTTTATCTAATGTCCAATCGCCTGGGGATGAGGGGGAGGTTTGGTCAGGACGATAGGAGAGAAGTTCTCCCCCATCCCACAACATGGGCGCGGGACTCTCGGTAGCCAACTTAGGAAGTTCCGTCTGGAATATCAGGTTTTTGTCGGGCAACCGTTGAATCTTCAAGGGAATCCCCGCTTCCAATACAGGCGTTTCACCGGGATAGGCGAGATAGACGACCGGAGCCTGAAAACTGCCCGAATCGATATCAAACAACTGGAAGGGATGTGTGACCGAATAGCTGCCGCCGCGAAGATAGACACGGATGCCGCCGTACGGCAGACGCCCGTTCCGCTTTTGAAGACGGACGGCGTCACGCGCACGTTCCAAAGTGCGGAACGGTTTGTCAATTGTGCCGTCCGCCGTGTCGTTGCCGGCAGGGGAGACATAGAAGGAGAAATAGGGTGTTGGAAGTTTCGGCGGAGGAGTCGGTGAATCTTCTTCCTCGGTTTGGGGTTGTGCATCAGCTGAAGCGCATGACTTGACCGCATTTTCAACCTCTTTCACCAAATAGGGCGGCAACATTTTGCGTTGTTGTGAGTTTAGGAAAGATGAAGAGATGCGATTCAGCAGATTTGTCCGATCCTTGTAGGCGATGTCTGCGCGGGAGAGTGAAAGTGCGGCAAATAGCTGTTCCAAGAATGAGGATGTGGAATCTTTCAACATCGCATCCAACAGTTCATAAGCTTTTTGATCTTCTCCCAGACGTATTCGTGTTTCCAGCAACAACATCTGGAGACGCGAGGAGAGAAATGGGGGGAGATGTTCAGCCTTCGATGTGTTGCGGATGACCTCCCTTGCTGCGGCAGGATTCTGTTCTTGTAGGTAGGACTCCGCTTGTAGGAGATCGAGTTGGTTTCGCATGAGCGGATGATTAATCTGTGAGTTGTCACGCAAATCGGAAATAAACTCACTGGGTATCCGCAATCCGTTTTGCACATATCTCAGTATGTAATCTGGGACCATAGCCTTAAGAAATTTCGGACTCTTCGTGTTGCTGAATACTTCCAGCCAATAGGGATGTTCATATCCAACAAAAGAAAAATCCCCACTGCGAACTAATCTGGGCGGATTAACCTGACCAGATCGTATGCTGTAGTAGATCCATGCTCTGGATCGTCCATAATATAGCATGCCAGGAAAGAGATTGGAGACAAGGAAGTCATCCGTGAAGACGCCATCGAAGAAACAGAATTCGGAGAGTTCCATTCGGGTTGCCGGCAAGGTCGCTGACTTCCCGCCGAATTGAAGGAAGCCGTTCGGTTGCCCGGTCATTCCCGCGTGGGGGGATGCCGTGGTACAAACGGAGATTCCGTTTTGGAAGAGTTCGATTGTTTTTCCGTCGCATACCACCGCCAGCTGAATCCAGCCATCCAAAGGGAAGGGGACGGAGGATCGAAGCTGCACTCGTTTTTTTCGGGTCGCGAGTTCAAAGGCGATTCGGCGTGTTTTCCAGTCGTGGACTAGGAATCGCCAACCGGAACGCAGGCCGTCTCCGTTCTGAAGGATTAGGGAGGATGAACTCGTCGCTACTGCATTGCTCTCCGCAACAGGCTCAATCGGACGGACCCACAACAATATGGAAAACACATTTGTCGAAAAGGGAATGGAATCCCCCAAAAACCGTTCGCCGGAGAGTGCGACGGAACAGTCGTTGGTTTCGTGTCCCGGCACGAGCCTCGGCTTCTCCCCCTCTTTCTCCGAATCGAAAAAGAGGGGATGAAACCCATCACCCGCGTTTTGCAGTACAGCGTCCGATTCTTGAAAAAAGTACTGCCGCTCGACACCCGGTATCTGTACCATCTTGTACAGCGGGTCGAGAAAGTCGTTCGCCCCGGCAAAAGACGGTAAGAGACAAAGCAAGGTAATCCCGATCGGCAGGGGAAACTTCATCTGGTTCCTTGTGTGCGGGGTTACTCCGAGAGACCGACCTGTTGCGCAACCAGACGCGCACCACAGTACCGTTCCCGAAGCTTGGGTTTCTCGATCTTACCCGTGGGATTACGAGGAATCACGTCGAAGATGATCTTGCGCGGCCGCTTGTAGCGAGGAAGTCCCTTGCAGAACTCGTTCACCTCATCCTCGGTCAGGGAGAACCCCTGTTTGGTCTCAATAATCGCTGCCGCTATCTCTCCCAAACGCGTGTCTGGAAGTCCGATGACGGCGACATCTTTGATTGCGTTGCATCCGCGCAGGAAGTCTTCGATCTGGACAGGGTAGAGATTCTCACCGCCGGTTATGATCACGTCCTTTTTCCGGTCCACCAGATAGATGAAACCGTCGGGTGTCTGCATCGCCATATCGCCGGTGTAGAGCCAGCCTTCTTCATCCATGACCTCGGCGGTCGCCGCTTCGTTCTTGTAGTAGCAACGCATGACACCGGGGCCCTTGACGGCGAGTTCTCCGACTTCGCCCTGTTTCACAAGTTCGTGTTCCGGCGTGACGATCTTGGTCTGCCATCCGAATCCGGGAACGCCGATTGCGCCCACGTGGTCGATGTTCTCCACGCCTAGGTGGACACAGCCGGGACCGGTGGATTCGCTCAAGCCGTAATTGGTGTCGTACTGGTGATTGGGGAAGCGTTGCTTCCACCGCTTGATCAAGGTCGGCGGAACGGGTTGCGCACCGATATGCATGAGACGCCATTGCGAGAGCTGGTAGTCCTCCAGTTTCAGGTCTCCGCGATCGATTGCGTCGAGAATGTCCTCGGCCCACGGAACGAGAAGCCAGACGATGGAACATTTCTCTTCCGAAACCGCTTGCAAGATCCATTCAGGTTTCACGCCGCGCAACAAGACCGCCTTGCTGCCAACAAGGAAACTGCCAAACCAGTGCATTTTCGCCCCCGTGTGGTAGAGCGGCGGGATGCACAGGAAAACGTCGTCCTTGCGCTGTCCGTGGTGGTTCTGTTCCACCTTGCACGAATGTGTCAGACAGTGGTGTTGTAGTACGATTGCCTTCGGAAAACCGGTTGTACCGGAAGAGAAGTAAATCGCGGCATCATCTTCTTCGGAGATCGGAATTTGAGGCAGACGGCTGGAACAGTAGGAAACCAGATCCTGATACCGTTCTGCGAAGGTCGGGCAGTCATCGCCCACATACAGGCGGATCTTGACACGTGGAATCTGATCCGCAATCGTTTCGACACGTCCGATAAACTCAGGACCGAAAACCAATACGTCGGCATCCGCCAACTCCAGACAGTATTTGATTTCCTCCGCCGTGTACCGATAGTTCAGCGGAACGGCAAGCGCACCAGTACGGAGCGCACCGAAATAAATCGGCAGCCACTCCAGTCCGTTCATCAACAGGATTGCGACCTTGTTCCCTTTACGGATGTTGCGCGTGAGAAGGAAGTTGGCAAAGCGGTTGGCTTTCTCCTCGAACTCGCTCCACGTGATCTCGCTGCGGAACGAGTCGTTCGGACTCCGTTCGATCAGGGAGGCTTCTTTCCAAGTGGTGCGGTGGGTTTCCAGTTCCTGCGGATTGATCTCCACGAGGGCGACATCCGTCGGGTACAACTTCGCGTTTTGAGTCAACGTTTCGGTAATCGGCATGATAGGTATCCTTCCTTGCGACCTGTGAACCGGACAAAAGACTAACACTCCTTTTTCCCGTCGCAACGATGGAAAAAGCCTACCAACAATCACAAGCTCTGTCAATGCGAGACTTGAGCTTCCGAAGCCAGCAATGACGAATGAAGGAATGATGAATGAAGAGATAAGAATGAAGAAATGGAGGCAGTAGGCAGTAGTGCCGGGCGCTACGCGCCAGCTGGGTAAGCGAGTTAGGCGTGTTAAGCGAGTAAAGAGCTGGTTAAGCGTGTTAAGCTGAGAAGCTGACAGGTGGTTACGCTTATTGTGACCGCCGCTTTATAGGCGTGGAGGATGTGGACATGGTATGCTCGCGTCCTCCACGCTATGCTATTCTCACCTTTTCAACTGGCGGCTTCGTTGATTTGGGTGCGTGCATGGTATGTCTGCGAACAGAACACCATGCCACTTAGACCTAAGGGGCCATACATTACTAGTCACTTGTTACTGGTGCAGAACGGCTCGTCACTTCTACGCGGTAGAACATGTGGAGTGCGGTTCCGGAACGGGGGATGGTCAGGGTGACCGTCCCGTCCGCATTTGGCGTGGTGGTGACACCGGAAAGCAGGCCGTCCGCCCCTTCGGGGAACGGCAGTTCGGCGGTAGCACGGACGCACAGGACATCAGAGTTCCAGATGAGCCAGGTCGGTGGAACAGTAGAGACGGTAAGCTCGACCGTTGTCTCGGTTACCGTGATGTCGGTGATTTCGAGTTCGTCCGGTACAGTGTCCAGAATCGCCATGCGGTCCTCATTCACCACCGTCACCCGCCAGCGCGTGTCGCCGATAGAGAAGTAGTGCGTTCCGTTCGGTAACCAGAGATAGACCTTGCCGTCCGCGTCGGCAAAGATGCCATCCGTCCCGTATCCGTTCAGTCCACTGATCGTCACTGCCGCGTTCGGCACTAGGTTCGTGACCGTTACGCAATAGACCTGTTCGGTTGCGTTCGACGCAGCGGGGGTGAGCGCGGTGCTGCCGACACAATGTACGGAACCGCCGATAATCCGCGTTCCGTCGCCCGCAATCTCCGTGTTCGCGCCCGCACCGATGTCGTGAGCGGATTCGCCGCCAGTCGCGGTGATCGTGCCGTTCGCGATCACGATGGTTCCACTCGACTCTCCATTCGCGCCACCGATGCCTGCTCCATGCGCACCTCCCGTGACGGAGAGGATCCCCGTTCCCTCCAGGCGCAACGCGGATCCGTTCGTGACCGTGATGCCGGCAGCTTCAGCGCCCGCCCGGAAACGATTCTCTCCCGTGATCGCAAGGGCGCAGCCATTCGTGGAGAGTACCGCGAACGGAGTGTACCCGCTGACTCCAGTTCCCTCTAGAACCAGGTTCTCGACCGTTACCGTTCCTTCGGCATCTGGTGGAATCATGATGGACACAGCCCCTTCCGTGTTCGTTCCCGTGACCGTGCTGGTTCCGGTGATGACGAGCGTTCCTTGCGTGAAGTGCCATGTCTCTCCGCGACGATAGGCTATGTCCGTCTCATTTACATAGACGCCAACCGGCGAGAAAATCTCCGCGTAATTATTCGCCCCGTCAATTTCGGCAATGTACTGGACTCCGTTCGCGATGAAGGAGTATGTCCCATTCGGAAGCCAAAGGAAGATATTGCCGTCCGCGTCGGCAAAGATGCCCTCCGTCCCGTATCCGTCCAGTCCATTGATCGTCACCGCCGCGTTCGGCGCCAGGTTCGTGACCGTTACGCAATAGACGCGCTCGGTCGCGTTCGACGCGGCGGGGTTGATCGAGGCGCTGCCGACACAATGTACGGAACCGCCGATGATCTGCGTTCCGTCGCTCGCACCGATGTCGTGGGCGGACTCGCCGCCAGTCGCGGTGATCGTACCGCCTGCGATCACAATGGTTCCGCTCGGCTCTCCGTTCACGTTTCCGATGCCCGCACCGTACGCACCTCCCGAGACGGAGAGGGTTCCCGTTCCTTCCAGACGCAACGAGGTTCCCTCTAGAATCGCAATTCCAGCGGCTTCACTACCCGCTCGGAGGCGGTTCTCTCCCCTTATCGCGAGGACACAGTCATTTGTGGAGAGTGATGCAAAAGGTATGTACTCGCTAACTTCCGTTCCCTCTAGAACCAGATTCTCGACCGTTACCGTTCCTTCAGCATCTAGCGGAATCAAGACGATCACAGCCCCTTCCGTGTTTGTTCCCGTGACCGTGCTGGTTCCGGTGATGACGAGCACTCCTTGCATGAAGTACCATGTCTCTCCGCGCCGATTTGCGACATCCGTTCCATCTACATAGACGCCAATCGGCGAGAAAATCTCCGCGTAATCATTCGCACCGTCAATATCGGCGACGTATCGGACACCATTTGCGGTAAAGGCGTAAGTCCCATTCGGAAGCCAAAGGAAGATCTTACCGTCACTATTCGCGACGATTCCGTCTGTAGCATATCCGTCGATCCCCTCCAGCGTGACCGGCGCGTTCGGGGTGAGTCCCTCAACTGTCACACAATAGACCCGCTCCGTCGAGTTGGATGGGTCCGGCGAGAGCATCCCGGTGATGGTTTCCAGCGAACCGCCAAGAATTGTCGTCTTGCCGCCGTTCCCATTGAACCCCGGTCCGATGTCACAGGTTCGGACATCCCCGCTCTGCGCTTGGACGGTACCGCCCGTGATCTCGACCGTTCCGCCGGGTGCCGAGTTTCCGCCGCCGATGCCCGCGCCGTACCCGCCGCCGTTCGCCGTCACCAGACCGTTTCGGATGCGGATCGTTCCGCAAGGATCGGCAGACAGGAAGTTGCCGCCGATGCCGGCAGCGGACCTGCCACCGTTCGCCACAAGTGCGCCGGTTCCTTCAATCGTGAGCGACGAGAGACTGGGAACCTCCACTCCTGCGCGGGCGGAACCCGACGACAGCATGTTGGTCCCGGAGAGCAGAAGCGAGACGGTCTTGTTCGTGGCGATCTCGAATGCAGTCTGGTTTTCATTTGTTGCCGCGAGGCAGAGCCCCGCCAGTGTGATCTCCATGTCACCGTCCGCAAGCACGGAGACCTCGCCGAGCATGTTGGTGCCGGAAAGCGTAAAGGAATTTTCTCCGGAGAGACGGAGAATCCCGCTGTCCGGGTCATAGTCCCCAACGAGATTCGCCGCATCTATCCCGTTCACCGTTACGCCCGAAGTCCATTCCTCGATTGTCACTGGTAGCGCTTCCCTGTACGGGACTCGCGCACGGTAGGTGACGCCGTTGACACGGAAGCAGTGCTTCATCTCCTTCTTGTTGGACTGGGCAGGGGCGGGGAGCCAGAGATAGATTCGTCCGTCGGCGTCGGCAAAGATGTTCGTTGTGTTGTAGTCTCCTGGGAAACTGAACACCTCGACGTCAACCCGCGATTCTGGCTGCAAGCCATCGACCGTCACGCAGCGGAGCAACTCACCGTTCGGTCCGAGCGGGGTGGCGTTCGGTGCGTTGAGCGAACCGCCCGCGACACGGAGCGTTCCCTCGCCTCCTCCACCGGTTAGCGCCAACGTGCCTTTCTCGAAAATGAGCTGCCCTCCTGCCTCCGCACCGATGGTGCCTTTGAGAACGACCGGACTCTCCGTGAAAACATGTGCGGTGATGTTGCTGGCCGCCGTGGGCGAAACCGTCCACACCGTGTTGGTACCTTGGATGCGGTAGGAACCCGCCGTCGAGAATAACAGCTTGCTTGTCGTTCCGTTGTACGTCCAGCCTGTCCCTGACAGTGCATCGATATTTTCGCCGTTCACGGTGATACCGATCTCGCCGATTGCGGTCGTTGGCGCATCGTGGACGACGGCCGTGAAGAACTTGCCCTCAACCGTGAAGGCGTAGGGGGCTTCCGCTGTCGGTAACCAAAGGTAAAGAATACCCGAGTCCGATGTACTTGTGTTGCCGTTCAAGGCGGTCGCGGGAAGTCCCGTGACCACAACGTAACTATTTGCCGTCAGATTGGGAACGGTCACGCGCCAGAGCGTCTCACCGTCGATATCGATGTGGTCGGGCGATTCGCCGAGGCAGGTCGCCACCACGTCTTGCTCGTAAATCCGGCTCGTGCCGTTTGTGGTGGAATCGTAGGGGTAGGGGGTCACATAGCTCTTGCCATTCGCTAAGAAAAGGCGCGCATGGTTCGTGGGTGCCAGCCACACCCATAGGATGCCTTGGGTGTCGGCGTAGAGGGGAGTGGAATTGTATGACTCCGGCAGTTCCGAGAATACGAGGTTCACCCCGGCGTTGGGGACGAGGTTGGTGATGGTGATTGCGTAGAGCTTTTCATCCGAGGCGCCGACGGGGCGCGGTGTCACGTTTCCGCTCATGGGGCGGACGTTGCCTCCCTTGATACGGATCGGGTTTCTGTTATTTCCCGTCGCCGAAGTCACGTTTCCTTTGCTGGAGGTGAAGTCGGAAGGACTCTCGTTTCCGCCGGTTGCGCAGACGGTCCCTCCTTCGATCAGGACTGCGTCGTTTGTCTGAGCCACCCTGCCGTACCCCGCTCCGATGCCCGTCGCGCGGTATCCGCCGATCGCCGTAACCTTGCCGCCGGAGATGAGAATGTTGTCGGGATAGAGTGGACAACCGTCCCCGCCGCCAATACCCGCGCCCTGATATCCGCCGTGTGCCGTTACGGTTCCGCTCTTGATGACGATGCGTCCGGCCCGCTGGTTGTTGCCGCGACCCGCCGAACCGATGCCGGCTCCGTATCGCCCGCCGTACACATCGAGCGAACCGTCCCCTTGGATGGTCAGCGAGGCGTTCGGCGCAACCTCGATTCCGGCACCGTAGGCGCCTCCGCTGGTATCCGAGGCCGCGAGTACGTTTGATCCATTGAGTGTCAGGGTACAGTTGTTGGAGACGACCATTGCCGAATAGTAACGCTTTTCCATCATGGTCAGGGTGACGTTAGACAGGTTGATGCTTGTCGGACCGTTGGAGGGAACGACGATCCGGATCGTACCGTCTTCGACCGTGCCGGAGATCGTGTAACTGATCGAGGATGATGTGAGAACCAGGTCGCCCGTTTCGTCGTAATAGACCCACCCGGTCCCGTGCTGTCCGTCTAGGCCGTCCTCGACTGCGGTACCGTTGACGGTCAGCTTTTGTAACGTTCCGGAATTGGATTTCCAGTAGGCATAGAGCGTGATGTCCCCGTCGGTGGAATAGACCGGTATCTGGGGGGTACCGTCACTCGCGTACCATTGTGTCCCGCTTCCCTCCTGTCCCGTGTACCATCCCATGAAGGTATAAGCGTTGCGGGGTCTCAAGGTCGGTGCAGAGGGGAGCGCAAAACCGATCTGCACGGTACACGAACTTTCGTGCCGCTTGGCGTCCTTGAACGTCAGCGTCCGTTTCAGTGCTGGGTTGTTGTCGTTGGAAAGCATGACCTTCTTGTTCGCCCTTCCCGAAAAGGTGGCGTTTGGTCCGATGTAAACCGTGCCGCCATCGCCGTTCGATCCGGTGGCACCGCCATAGCCGCCATAACCGCCGTAGTTTCCTCTGCACTCTGTTCGGTCGGTCCTGTTCCATCCAGATCCATTCGTCTGGCCGCCTTCGCCACCGGCTGCGTCTGGGGTGGGGGGACTTACGAAGGCACTCGCCTTGTGACGTCCGCCGTTTCCACCAGCGCCGCCACCGCCGCCGCCCG
>JAFYDR010000146.1 GCA_017544725.1 Kiritimatiellia bacterium | reverse complement strand
GCGCCGTCGCCGCATCGTGCGCCGCCACGAGGTTGCCGGTCGAGTCGATCCAGCCCTCCGACTGAAGCGTCGCATTGATCTTCTTGTAGGTCGAGGCGGCGGTTCCAGAATCGGAGAACGAAATACTCCTTCCGTCCGCAACCGAAATCCATCCGCTTCCCGTGTTCGTATACCCCATCGTGTCGCCCCACCAGAAGTAGTATCCGTACTCTTCCGGCTTGGAGGCACCCACGTTGCACTCCGCCCAGTACGGGCCGTTCTCCCACAGCTGCACACCGCCAGAGCCGCCGCTTGAGTCACCTCCACCAGCTCCTTCCGCAATCGTCACCACGAACGAGGCGTTGGTGAGCAGCATCGCGCCGCCGAAGGACGAGGCGAAGTCTATCGTGAACGTATTCGCGCCCGTGACGACGTTTTTCTGGGTGAAGGTCGCGCTCGCGTCATCCGTGTTGAGGACGCGCTCCGCGACCGCGCTCGGGGGAAGCGCCCCGCCGACCGTGTATTCGACCGTCGCCTTGCCAGTGTAAGGATACGACTGGTGGAACTTCGTGACCTTCACGGTGTTCATCGTGCCAGCCAGCGCAGTCGTCGCGGCAAGTGCGGCAACTCCAACCAGAATTGACAAGCTAGTTTCTAATGTCTTTTTCATTTTCGTTATTCATTTTGCTGTCAGTTGCCCCAAGGGCCATTTCTATCGCCATTGGCAACCGCTCTCTCGCCAACCTTGTCCCAAGGCACGTACCCTTGTGGCGTAGAAGGATGCCGCACCTTGTTTCCATCCTCAGACATCGGGGTGGTGTTGGAAACATAGCACCTTCTCCGATGCATCAATGGAGGTGCTTAGGATACCTTGGAAGATACAACGAAGGAGGCGAACTGCACGAAGGCAGTGCTTCTTCTGTTGCGTCTTCCATGGCAAGGTTCCTAAGCTTTCCATTGACGCTATCCCAAACGCGGCAGTTGCGGTCACGCGGGACGCGTGACCCTACCGCTGCGCGAGTAATCTGTCTTGTCCCTCTTCCTTGCGGAAGCGGAACGCCGCTATTCTACCCAGTCCCTGCCCGAAAACAAGCGGGATTTCAAGTTTGCGGGGTGGCGAAACATTGACCGGAGCACCCTCAAACATTGGAAAACAGGTCAGACCTGAATTCCAATGTTTGCCCAGCCATCGGCCCGCCGCCAAAATGCGGCGCGGGGCGCGCCGCAAACGTTTCCGCCGCGCCTCGCGGCGGATTCCCATGCTTACGCCCAGGCGGGCGGTCGGTGGATCGTGCGCCCGTTGGGCAACGTCATGACCTCAGGCAACTGGCACTTCGCCGGAAGGTCGCGGGGGATCTGCGCGTAATATGTGGCGTGATATTGCAAATCGGATGGCCTGTCGATTCTCGGATTGAACACCAGAATCGGTTTCTTCAATTCAAACCGCACGATGTCTATCGGCGTAATGTAATCGGAATCTCCCGACACGAGCACAAAGCTGTCGGCAGCATTGCGAAAGGCATCAGCAAGAAGTGCCGATGTAAGATTCACATCCGACCGCTTTTCCTCAAACTTCATGACATGCGCAAATCCATCACGAGAATCAGGACACACCCTGCACTTCGCGGAAAGATGCGGCAACCAGATCTTGTTGCGGTTGTAGTATCTTTCCACCACTGACACACCCTTGCATTGCGATATCGCCTTGAGATAGAGGTCCTGTCGGTTGATCGCCGCCGCATCAAAAGGATAGGGTCGAATTCTGGCTGTAAAGAACTTGACGCCAATAACGTCGTGGTCATCACGCAACAACGTCTTTACCAGTGCAGACGGATCAAGCCATTTGTACGACGGCATCTTCTGCAACAGGCCGTAGTACAAATTGAAACCATCAATGTAAGCTATCGTCTTTTTCATC
>JAFYDR010000145.1 GCA_017544725.1 Kiritimatiellia bacterium | reverse complement strand
TGCGAATTTTTTCCCTTACAGGCCGTGGAGACGAATATCATCGGGACGAACAATGTTTTGGATTCGGCGATTCACTTCGGGGTTTCCCGTGTAATCGTGCTGAGTACAGACAAGGCTGCCTATCCGGTCAATGCGATGGGGATGTCCAAGGCGCTGATGGAAAAAGTAGCGATGGCAAAGGGACGTTCCCTAGGGAGGGGCGCAGCGACGACGATCTGCATGACCCGTTATGGAAATGTTATGGCGAGTAGGGGATCAGTCATTCCGTTATTTTTGGAACAGATCAAGGCGGGAAAGGATTTAACCGTAACCGACCCGAACATGACACGGTTCATGATGACGTTGGAAGATGCGGTGGATCTGGTTGTCTATGCTTTTGAGCATGGTGAGAATGGGGATTTATTTGTTCAGAAGGCTCCAGCGGCGACGATCGGTTGTCTGGCTCAGGCGATGATTGAACTGCTGAAATCACCATCCCAAATTCAAGTGATTGGGACTCGCCACGGGGAAAAACTCTATGAGACGCTGGTGACTCGTGAAGAGATAGTGAAAGCGAGGGATTGTGGAAATTATTTCAAGATACCTGTAGATAGCCGCGATTTGAACTATGATAAATATTTTAGTCAGGGGGAACTCATGATTTCCACTACGGAAGATTACAATTCGCATAACACGGAACAATTGGATCTTGACGGGATGAAACGGCTCTTGTTGAAGTTGCCGATAATACAGGCGGAAGTGAACTGATTGGGGAAAGGAATCAGGGATATGGCGACGGATAAGAATGGCAAAACAGTTCTGGTAACAGGTGCGAATGGGTTTGTTGGGAAAAACCTGTGTCTTGCGTTATCTCGCTGTGCGGATGTGGAACTCCTTCGGTACGATATCGGGAATACGGAATCGGAGTTGCGCGAGTTTGCGTCAAGGGCTGATTTCATCTTCCATCTGGCAGGGGTGAATCGTCCGAAGGACCCAAGTGAATTTGTAACGGGAAATGCTGGACTTACGGAAACGCTGGTGGGGATGCTAGAGGAGAGTGGCCGGGCAATCCCCATTCTCCTCTCTTCGTCCGTACAGGCGGAATTAGATAATCCGTATGGCAAGAGCAAACGGCTAGCGGAAGAGGTGGTCGGGAATTATGCAAAGAAAGCTGGAACCGTCGGTTTCGTCTATCGTTTGTCGAATGTCTTCGGAAAATGGTGCCGTCCCAACTATAATTCGGCTGTGGCGACTTGGTGCTATAACATCGCCCGTGGACTTCCGATTCAAGTCCGTGACCCGCAGGCGACGGTTACGCTGGTCTATATCGATGATGTCGTAAACGAGTTTCTTTCCGCGTTTAGGAATGCGATGGATGACCCTACCGGTGTGCGGGAACGGATGACGCAGAGTGGCTACTTATCGGTTCCTGAAATGTACACGCGGACGTTAGGAGAAATTACGGATATACTATATGCCTTTCGGAAAACCAGAGAAGATTTCTCCATTCCTGATCAAGGGGATCCTTTCTTGCGGAAGTTGTACGCAACCTATTTGTCCTACCTTCCTGAAGAGAATTTCTCTTATCCATTGACGATGCGCGCAGATGCCCGGGGAAGTTTTACCGAGTTTATCCGGACGTCTGAACGAGGACAGGTTTCAGTCAATGTCGCGCATCCGGGAATCGTGAAGGGGAATCACTGGCACCATACCAAACATGAGAAATTCCTTGTCGTGAAGGGATGCGCGGTGATTCGGTTTCGGCGGATGGATGTGCCCGATTCTCCAGTGATCGAATATCACGTTTCAGACGAGAAGTTGGAGGTCGTGGAGATTCCTCCGGGATACACGCACAATATCGAGAATGTCGGCGAAACGGACTTGGTGACCGTGATGTGGGCGAATGAACCGTTTGATCCAGAAAGACCGGATACCTTTGCGGAACAGGTTTGATGCTAGACGGCAGATGTGAACCAGAATTTTCATTGGCAAAATTTTGTGAGTGTTTTTGGGGAGGGAATCACAGGATGAACAGGATTATGGAGATGTGAAAATCTTGTTAATCGTGTCGAAGGTATTGACAATTTGGAAAAGGTGGAGTTGATGAACAGAATGAAAGTGATGACGGTGGTAGGAACAAGGCCGGAAATTATCCGCTTGTCTCGCGTTTGGAAGAAACTGGATACTTCTCCTTCAATCGACCATATTGTGGTACACACGGGGCAGAATTACGATTATGAGCTGAATGAGGTTTTCTTTGAGGATTTGGATCTGCGAAAGCCGGATTACTTTTTAAACGCTGCCGGGGGAAATGCTACGGTGACGGCAGGGAATATTCTGGTGGCGATTGATCCGATTTTGGAAGAAACGAAACCGGATGCTTTCCTCGTTTTGGGTGATACTAATTCCTGTCTGTGTGCAATCGCGGCGAAGAAACGCCATATCCCGATTTTTCACATGGAGGCTGGGAATCGTTGTTTCGATCAGCGTGTTCCTGAAGAGTCAAACCGTAAGATTGTCGATCATATTGCGGATATCAACCTGACGTATAGTGATATTGCACGGGAATATCTGTTGGCGGAAGGATTACCAGCTGATCGAGTAATTAAGACGGGAAGTCCGATGTTCGAGGTGTTACAGGCGCAGCGAGAAAAAGTAGCGGTATCCGCTATCCTCCAAAGGCTGAACCTTTCCCCAAAGAAATATTTTGTTGTTTCTGCTCACCGCGAGGAAAACGTGAATTCGGAGGCGCATTTCTCGAACTTGGTTTCGATCCTCAACTTGGTCGCGAAACAGTATAAGCTGCCTCTCATTGTAAGTACGCATCCGCGAACGAGGAAAATGATTGAGAAGAAACAGGTTTCATTTGATCCCCTAGTTCAGCTGATGAAACCTATGGGGTTGACAGATTACCTGGCATTACAGGTGAATGCGAAAGCAGTATTGTCGGATAGCGGGACGATTTCGGAAGAATCATCGATTCTAGGATTTCCCGCGTTGAATATCCGTGAAGCCCATGAACGGCCGGAAGCAATGGAGGAAGCCGCAGTGATGATGGTGGGGTTGAATCCAGAGCGTGTATTACAGGGATTGGTGCAGTTGGAATGCGAGAATGCGAATTCAGACGGGCAGCGTGTGTTTAGACAAGTGGCTGACTATTCTATGCCGAATGTCTCTGACAAGGTGGTTCGCATCATTCTTTCCTATCGGGACTATGTGTTGCGGACTTGCTATGGGAATTTATAATGATGTTTGTGATTTCAGTATGGATGCACATTTGTTATACTCCCCACATTGGTTTTTTGATTTGGTAGGAATCGCTTCATGAGTGAGAAAAAACTAGTCAAGCAAGTGGCGAAGATCGTAGTTTTGCTGGTACTTGCCATTGCGGCTTGTCGGCTTACCCGAGGGTACATCGGGTTACTCTTTGGTCTGGCGGGTGTATATTATTCGCTGACTAATAAACTTGGTCTCGCTCTTTGCTTTTATTTGCTCTTCCCCTTTTTGACAATTATCAATCCGATGATTATTGGAGAGATGCCAAGGTTCTCCATGATTGTTCGCCTCAGTACGCTTTTGATGACCGTTCTGTTGCTTTTGATCGCATTGCAGCGAAGAGGAAGACATCAGATTCCGTTGGGGGGGATTTTTTTATTCCTTTCAGTTGCCCTTGTCTCCTCGATGGGGGGGTGGTTTCCAATGATCAGTTACTTGAAATTGATTAACTATACCATCTTTATTTTGGGAATTTGGATTGGAACAAGGAATTTGCACAGGCGTCCAGATGATGTTTTCTTGGTTCGTTCGATGTTATTGGCTATGATTTTTGTATTCGTTATTGGTACGATTTTGACATTGCCATTCCCTGAGGTTGCATATTATGTGTCACTACGTGATTTATTCGTTACACGTGGCATAGAAGCAGCTGTAACTAAACTTGAGGAGGGGCAAGTAATGGGATTGCTGACGGGTATGTGTAACCATAGTCAGAGTTTGGCGCCCGTGCTGGCCTGCTCCGCCGCTTGGTTAGTGTGCGACATGATTTTTTTGGAGAAACGTATTGCGAAATTACATGCAGGGGTTTTACTTCTTATCCCGATTCTGCTGTTTATGACACGTTCTCGTTTGACTTTGTTTGTTTTTGGCGTGGTGGCGATTATGATCTATTTTTATGCGATACCCAAAATCAAGATATCTGCGCGGCTGAAGGGGCATTTGTTGTCTGGAATGATTGCAGGTCTTGTTTTGATTATTGCTGGTGCAATAGTTGGCGAGGTGAGAAATCGAGCGATTACGCGTTGGTTACGTAAAAGCGATGACCTTTCGGCGGATGAGAGAACAATAGGTGAAGCGTTGACCGATAGCCGTATGGGAACATTGGAACGGTCAATGCGTGAATTTCGAAGGAATCCCATGTTAGGTAGTGGTTTTCAAGTATGGGAGGCGCATCCTATTTTGTACGAAATGGGGGAAATTTCTCTTTTTTCTGCGCCTATTGAGAAAGGACTGTTGCCTACAATGGTGTTGGGTGAAACAGGCATACTTGGCGAAATTGCATTTGTTATTTTCCTAGTGTCATTTTGGATAGGTTGCAAACATCGTCATCTTTTGGTCACATTAATTTTATTTGTTGTTATGTTTTCAACAAACATAGGCGAAGCGACGTTTTTTTCCCCTAGTGGCACGGGAGGGATCCTATGGATGTTATGCGTGGTCGGTGGTTTTGTGATTGATACCATGTTGCGGATTCAACGGGGTGTCCATCCAAATGCGTAATCTGTTGATGCTATGAAGCTTATTTCGGTTATCATTCCGGTGTGGAATCGAAAGTGTTTTCTCGCTGATGTCCTTGAATCTGTTCGGCGACAGACCTATCGTCCGTTGGAGATTCTGGTCGTGGATGACGGTTCTACGGACGGGAGCCGTGAATGCTTAGAAAAGTTTGCCGGGAAAAGGACGGATGGAGTTTCCATCCGTCCTTTTTTTCGTTCTCATGAGGGAGTTTCTGCCGCTCGCCAGTTTGGATTGGAAAATGCTGCTGGGGACTTTATCCAGTTCTTGGATTCCGATGATGTGTTGCTTCCGCAAAAAATTTCAAAACAAGTTTCCTTACTGGAGGGGTCGGATGCCGTGTGTTGTCTTTCGCGAGGTTATCAGGGTACTTTCGACTCCTTGCTGGATGCCTCCGCTGGAACTTTTGGGTATGGAGACTGGAGACCGATCGGCGGCGAAATTCGGAGCGGCGAAGATGCTCTTGCCGTTTTGGCGGACGGGGTGCCATTTGGTATCCATGCGATGATGCCTCTTTGGCGACGTGATTTCCTCATGGAACAAGCCCCCTGGCCGAGGGAGTTTTGTAGCGGCGAAGACCTTGTGTACTTTGCTCGTGTCTTTCGGGCGTGTGAGGCAATGCAACTTGCGTTTGTTGATGAACCATTGGTGTTGCTTCGAGAACACACGGGGCATCGGGCGACTGTTTCACCTCGCTTGAGCGGATGGGGACAAATTGAGGAATCGGAACAGATCGTTCGGCGTTCGGCTGTTCTCAGTCGCGCAGAAATGGTTCGCGAACTGAAGAAATGTAAAGGATGGAATAGGCAGTGGGCGGCAGGTTGTGGTCGTCAATTGCAGACCGGGTATTGGGATGCCTTGCACATCCTGAACGGCTCGGAATTACGAGATTATGAGAGTCTCATCTTGGCATTGGTTCCGCTTTGTTCGCGTATATGCGCGATGATTCGTCTTCGCCGATTGTTCGGTTCTTGGATGGTTGTTTGGTTCTTGCGTAACTATCTCTCATCCCGATTGCGGGAAAGTAGTAGGGGACGGTAGTGACATATCTCTCTTTTACACCTTATTTCCCGACCCCTGACTCTTTTGTCGGTCCATTTGTTTCTGATCAGGTGAATGCGATCGAACGTGCGAATCGGTTTGATTGCGTCTTGGTATTGAAACCGTTTCCTTGGTATGCCCTTTCGCTCCAGTACACGTATGCGGGGCGTGTTGTTTACGGCGTACGTTCGTTCCAGTTGCCGTCGAAAATCTTGCCGGATCTATTCAACAGGTTGAATCGTTGGTTTTTCTTTCGGCGACTGAAACAACTTGGAATTTCCAAAGACGAGCGGATCATTCTTCATCTGCATACCTCCCCCCTTGCCAAATATGGTGTTTGGGCGAAAGAGTGTTTTCCCAATTGTACGGCTTGGATGCAGCACCATGATTTAGATCCGCTTTTAGTGCGAATGGGAATTCTTCGAAAATGTCGTTGGCATCAACGGATGGTGGTTCGTAATCGGGTACGCTTCCTTTCCCTGATGGACTTGCAGATTTGTGTGAGCCGCTTAACGCTACGGCAACTCGAAACCTTTCCCAGCAATGCACATACGACTTATCGGGAATATAAGGATACGTTACGGAATTTTGCCGACTTGCCTCCTGTTCGGATTCGCGATTCATACGTTCTTTATAATGGGGCGGATCCTCGCCATTTCCATTTTAGTGAGACTCGAGAATCACGCGACTGTTTCAGGATTGGGTGTGTCGCCGGATTTTATGAGTGGAAGGGACAATTGGATTTGATCCGCGCCGTTGAGTACTTGATTACTCGCAGTGAAAACCATGCCGAGAAAATTGAGCTGATTCTGCTGGGGAGCGGGATGCGTCTGGCTGAATGTCGGCAGTATGTACATGAACATGGATTGTCGGAAAACATAAGGTTTGAAAGCGTTCGCGACCATGCGGAATTGCCCGATTTCTTCCGATCCCTTGACCTCTTTGTCCTGCCTTCATATTTCGAGGCTTTCGGATGCGTTTATTTGGAGGCGTATGCATGCGGAGTTCCGTTTATCTGTTCTGCAGGGCAGGGGAGTACAGAGTTGATTCCCGATGAGGATGTAGAAAAATGGGTGGCAGAACCTCAGAATCCAAAGGACCTCGCAGAGAAGATCGCTATGTTCCGTAAGGAACGTTATCAACAGTCATTGACTGTTGACTGGAATATCGATCACTTGATTGCAAAATTTTTAAAAGAGAAAGTAAAATGAACATTCTTTTCGTATGGACTGGTGTGACGAGTTATATGCCTGACTGTTGGAGGGCGTTGATTCGGCAAAGTAATGTTCGCCTTAAGGTCGTTATCGAAACGAAACGGAATCCGACACAGACCGCATTTTGTGCGAAGGAGCTTCTGGCGGGTTTGGATGTGTCGCTCTGTTTTGACGATGAAGCAATTGATCGTGATTATTGGATCGATCAGATACATTCGTTTCAGCCCGACATCATGTATTTGGTTGGTTGGCATGCGCACGTTCCCCGTTTCTTCGCAACGGAGAAAAGTTGGGTGAAAATTCCCAAAATCCTGATTTTTGATTTGCCGTTTCAGTGGGGCATTCGGAAATTTCTTGCACCACTGGTGTTGCATGCATATCTCAAACATTTCTGTGGAGCGTTTGTTCCCGGTCGTCGTGCCATGAGTTACGCACATTGGCTGGGGTTCCATCGAATACAAAAGGGGTTGTTTTCGATTCGTTTACCAGAATGCATTTCTGTGCAACGTACGGAGGGATTCTTGTTTGTTGGGCGTTTTTCCCGCGAGAAACGGTTGGACATTCTAGTTTCAGCTTATCGGTTGTATCGTGAAAAGATTAGGGATCGTGTGCCGGGACTCTCGCCATGGTCTTTGACATGCTGTGGTAAAGGTGAAGAGGAACATTGTCTTCAAAATCAAGAAGGAATTGAAGTACTGGGATTCTGTATGCCCGATGAAGTACGGGCATTGTATGTGACCAAACGTGCATTAGTCCTTTGTAGCGATTTCGATCCGTGGCCGCTGGTTATTTTGGAGGCGGTTTCGCATGGTATGCCGGTGATCTGTACATCCGCTTGCGGGGATTCCGATGAGTTGATTCGGGGAAACGGAATAGTTTGTCGTCCTCGGAATGTACAGGAGATTGCCGAAGCGATGGTGACGATGCATTTGAATGCGGATGAGTGGCAAACCCGAGGAATGGCAGGAAGGCGTCTTTCCGAACCCTACGGTTGCGAGGCTTGGTCAAAGCGTGTTCTGGCTCTTTCTTCTGATGTTATTGGAAGTGTAATGCGTACTTGATTGAGTCGATGCGGGCAGATGCCCGCTCTGAATCTGCCTTTCTTTTGAAGAGGCGGCCTGTTTTTGCGTATCGCGAAAAACAAGCCGCCTCTTTTTTGTTTTCAATTCTGCTGGCTCCCAACCATGAACTCAAGGAATGAACATTTCAAGTTGGTTTTTCACTCGGTAGTTGCCTTTCAGAGATGACGGCTTATACGTTATTGCTACGGTACTCTTGCCGTCATCTGCACCTCTCATGCGTACGAGAGGATTTTGGAAACAACAGGAACAACCTGAATATAACAACTGAAAAAGGTGTGCAGACCAACCGGTCCGCACATTGCCTCTCCTTTGCCTATAACTTCGCTTTGCGAACGATTCGGTAGATACTGGCTATCTATGTCCACCACAATAAGCTTTTTTGAGCGGGGAAGTTTTGCCGTACTGTCAAGTGTCCAAAGTAGAAGACCGTGACGTGTTTCCTGTTCAGATGAAAATTTAGAGTGTAAAATAGGATGTTTTTTGGTACACTAAAAGGCATGAAATGCGAGGGGAATTTTTTTTGTTTGTGTATGTCGCCCGCGATTGATGCTGCCGTGCGCGTACGGGAGAACCTGCGTTCAGGCGGCGTGTTCAAAGACGTGGAGGAGACGGAGAACGTCGGCGGGAAGGGATTGAACGTCGCGCGTTGGTTGTCGCGTCATGGCTCGTCGGTGACGCTGGGCGGTTTGCTAGGCAGAGACAACGCAGCTGGCTTCGAGCAGGAAATGGCGGCTTGCAGGATTCGCGACGCCTTCCTGCGTGTGCCAGGTGTTACTCGGCGTAATGAGATGATTGTGACTCCGGACGCCTCGTATAAGTTGAATCGAAAGGCGTTTCCCCGTTTGGTCGGAGCAGACTGGTCGGAACGTGCGTTGCTGGATTGCTGGGAGCGAACGGGTTTACCAATGACGGGTAGCGTGGCGATTCTATCGGGATCTCTGCCCCCAGCGGTACCGGTCAATTTCTACGCGACCTTCGGTGCGGTGTTGCACGAGGAAGGGATGGATGTGGTATTGGATGCATCGGGCGTGGCATTGCGCGAGGGAATCGCGTGCCGTCCGCAGCTCATCAAGCCGAACGCCGACGAGTGTGTCGATTTGGTTGGGTTCGTGCCGCATACGGAAGAGGAGTTTGTGCGTACCGCAGAAAAGTTGACGGAGCGTGTGTCGCTCGTGCTGGTTTCCGATGGTGCGAACGGATGCTGGTTTGCGGAACGTCGTGACGGCTTGCGGCTTTGGCGCGTTCCCTCGCCGCAGGTCGAGGCGACAGACACGACGGCGGCAGGCGACACCTTGCTGGCGGAATTTTGTTACCGGTATTTCCCCGAAAAGGAACTGACGGAAGAGGGAATGCGGTATGCAGTGGCTGCGGGTGCGGCGGCGGTGACCCGTCCCGGATCGGAACCGCCCGATCCGCAGATGGTCGAGGAGCTTTCCCGGACGATAGATCCGGTGCGTGTTCGATAAAGGAGAAGAGATGAAAACATTGGCGTGTCGTCTGTACGGCGAGTATGATTTGAGATTGGAAACGATGGAGCTGGAGCCTGCGGGTGAGGATGCCGTCATTGTTGAACTGGTGTCAAACTCGGTCTGCATGAGTGACTACAAGGCTGTGTCGCTGGCGACGAAGCACAAGCGGGTGCCGAAGGACATCGCCGTGAATCCGGTGATGGTTGGACATGAGGTGTGCGGTATCGTGCGCGAGGTCGGTACGAAGTGGCGTGACCGTTTCCATGTGGGACAACACGTCGGCGTTCAGCCCGCGTTCAACATCCCTGGACACGAGTTGGAGACAATGGGATATGCCTGGACGACGATGGGCGGCGACACCATGCACATCCGCGTACCGTCGATCGTCATCGAGATGGGGTGTCTGCTGCCGTACGACGGGGACGCCTTCTTCAAGTGCTCATTGGCGGAACCAGTCAGCTGTATCGTCAGTGCCTTCCGCACGAGCTACCACAACGAGTTCAACTCCCATGTCCATCAAATGGGTATCAAGCAGGGTGGCACGATGTTGCTCATGGCTGGATGCGGGGCGATGGGACTTGCCGCCATCGATATCGCATGCCATGGTCCAGAGAATCGTCCACGCCGTCTGGTGGTGACAGACATTGACGATTCCCGTCTCGCTCGCGCTGCCGAGATTTTCGGGATCGCGTGGACACCGGGCGGCGTTTCCGCTTCCGGGAAAGTCAATGGCGTCGATCTCCATTTCGTCAATTCTGGGAAAATGGTAGATCCGGTCGCCGAACTGAAGGCGTTGAATCTGTCGGACGAGGAGCGCACGGACAATCCGACGGCGACGGGCGGCGGTTACGATGACGTATTCCTTTTCGCTGCCGTGCCTGCGCTGATTACCCAGTGTTCGGATCTGATGGGATTCGGCGGATGTCTGAATTTCTTTGCCGGGCCAATCGACCAGAAGATGTCTGCGATGTTCAACTTCTACAATGTTCACTATATGGGGCACCACTGTGTCGGTTCCTCTGGTGGGGATGTGAAAGATATGGTGGATTCCATCGAATGGGCGGCAAAAGGTTGGTTGCATCCAGAAGTGATGGTTACGCATGTGGGCGGACTCGACAGTGCGGTAGAGACAACCGTCACATTGCCGAAAGTACCGGGTGGCAAGCGGCTCATTTACACACACGTGAAGATGCCGATGACGCCAATTGCCGAGTTCTCAAAACTTGGCAAGAACGATCCGTTCTATGCGGCACTGGACCGTATCTGTACTGCGAACCGTGGTCTTTGGTGCAAGGAAGCTGAAGACTATCTGCTCGCCCATGCCCCGAAATTCGAGATCGGTTGAATTACAAAAGTTGTTCAAGGTCGAATTGTCCAGTCCAGAGGAGGCGAAGCCACGGCATGGGTGAACGCAAGGTAATTGGAAGCAACAACCTTGAGAGGCAGGACTAAGGAAGGTAAGGAGAACGTATGAATCATGCGGCGTCTCTTTATAAGGACAGAATCTCAAAACTAATTGACAACTTCCCGTTGCCAATTGATAAGTCCATTGTCGTAAATGGCCGCGCACCCACATCTGCGAATTCGGAGTTTCTCATCAATAAGGAACAAGGTGACTGGGCGGAGAGACTTGTCGTGAAAGCGATCAATGCTTCCTCGATTGGTTATGTTGCTGTTCCTTACGGGAAGAACGATTCTATATCGGCCGGAGATCCAGGATTTGCGGAGTTCTATAAAACCTATCAGGAAGAGTTGAATCGAATTGGCAAAAAACCAGATGTGCTTTTGTTCCATGCCGGTGAAGCACCGCATGACATTACCGAAATGGAAAGTCCTGATTGTGTGAAACGCGCAATTGCGGCGATCGAAGTGAGATCAAGTAGTTTTCTGTGTGAAAAATATAAGGTGGCAATGGAAGAGCGCATTACAAATGCCGAGAAGCGTTGTGCGGAATTACGAGACTTGATTTTAAATCAACCTTATGGCGATTTGCTGAAAGATAAAAATCCGGTTGTTTTCGGATTACTTAATTCTTTAAAGACCGATGCATTCCGCGAGCTGACGTTCCGTGCTGTATCATGGTCATCATCGGAATCGCTTCGAACTCTTTCTGCGTGGCTTAAGGAACTCAAAGCCAACATTGCTCTCTTACATAAACGTGATTACCTAAGTATAACGCCCAAACTGGAAGACATTGCACTAGTTAACAGATGGATTGCCAATTTCAATGTTCCACATTTCTACCTGCAGGTGTTCTTTGACCGTGCTTACATGATTGCGTTTGAGAAAATTCTCGCGCTTTGCAATGACTCGCATAAGGAGGGTAAGGATTTCTCGATAGAAACAGATGTGAAGAATCAGGGTAAGACCACCATCAAAGTGAATATTGACGTGGGCGCACCAGTAATCGGGAAGATCGATATGCCGTCGCATTTTTCCGTTATGAAAGAACTGGATCGCGGCAGACTTCTTTTCTACGTTAAGTTTGATGGAGGACAGGGGTATCTAGATATGGAGACGTTCAAAAAGGTTGTTAATCCATGAGCCTTGTCGAGGACTATACGAATACGGTTGGGTATGAGCATCGGAAACGATTTGCGCAGTTCTTCACTCCGGCACCAATTGCACGATTTATGGTAAAATGGGCGCTGGAGGGTTCCTCTCGCGCAGCAATCCACGATCCAGCATTTGGGCTTGGTGCCTTCTTTGCCAGTGCGCCTCTTAACTGTGAGTTCACGGGAGCGGATATAGACGAGGCGGTCTTGTTATTTTTCGAGACCCATGCGGAACGCAAGCCTGCGCATCTTTCACGGACGGACTATCTTCTGGACTTTGGTACCCGACATGACAACATAGTCTGCAATCCACCTTATTTGAGGTTTCAGAAATTTCTCAACCGAGAAGCAGTGTTTCAGGCCTTTCGGGAACGATTTGGGGTGAGTCTTTCCGGTTATACGAACATAGCGTCCGCATTTCTAGTAAAGTCTGTTTCTGAATTGAAGCGAGGGGGACGGCTTGCTTACATCCTGCCCTCCGAATTTTTAAATGCCGGATACGGTACGGCAGTAAAGGAATGTTTGGTACGGGATGGACACCTCGATTCCGTGATCGAAGTTGAATGTGAACATGAGGCTTTCGGTGAAGTGATAACATCCGTCTGTATCGTTCTATACGATTCGGGGATGCAAAACGATACCGTTTCTTTCCGGAAGATTACATCCATGGTAGAATTATCCGATGTGATGGAACGGCCTCCTGTAAATACCATTTCGTTGAACAACCTTGATGTAAGAGAAAAATGGGGAAAGTATTTTGTTCCCGACAATAACCGTGTGTTTCCTGCTTTGCATTTGTTACGGCACCTTTCGGAATACGGACGATTCTCAAGAGGAATCGCCACAGGTGCAAATGATTTTTTTGTACTGTCTAAATCTGACATTTCAGAAAGGCGAATCCCAAATCTGGATTGTCGCCCCTGTATTACCAAAAGTCAGCAGTTGAACGGACTTATTTTTACAGACAAAGATTTTCTTAAGTTGTCAGAGTCAAATGCACCTGTTTACCTTTTTTCTCCAGGCGATATTCCAGATGAAGATGCTCTTCGATACATTCGGTATGGGGAAGAGCGCGGTTATCAGAATGGTTTTATTACGCGACATCGGAAGCCGTGGTTCAAGACCGAGGCAAGAGGCGTCGCACCAATTCTGTTAAATGTGTTTTCCCGTTCTGGTTATAAAGTGGTCAGAAACTATTCGACTGCGCTTTCGCTCACCAATTTTCACTGTTTCTACCCCAATCTATTGTATGCAAAGTATGTTGATTGGATTTTTTTGTATTTGCATTCGAACATCGGACGCAAAATCCTCTCCCTGTCTAAACGCAAATACGGGAATCTGCTGGACAAGTTTGAGCCGAATGACTTGAATTTTGCACTTGTTCCAAGCCGCGAGTTTTTCGATTCGTTGGGAATGAATCTCCTGTCTACTATCATGCGTGCTGTAAATCGCAGTGAAAATGTCGATAACCAGTTGGATTCCATCTTTCGACCGCTTCTTTCGTGCGGAGATGAGAAGTTTGAAGAAAATGGCAAATTCTTGTCGAGTTGCTCTGTTTCTGAAGGGCAACAGCTTTCCCTCTCGATCACGACAGGAAATGAACGTTGTGATGTGAAGAAGACACGGGGAGTAACAGGCAACTGTGAACGTTCAGTTAGCAGAGAAGAAGTGGAACGGACACCAGTTCAGATGACGTTTTTCAATCCTTCTGTGTTTGTCGTGAAAAAGTCGCCGCTCACGTTGTTTGCGTCGTATCGCCGTGACTGCAAGGCGTGGATTGTGAAAAGCGGGTTATACAACTATCCAATTACGAAAAGGCAGTTTGAGTCCGATGGACGGTTTGCTCAAGCCCAGCAATTGATTCTTCAGAACAGGCGAAGCAAGCTGATGTTCTTTGCCGTGAAGGGGTGTGAATTCGTCACTCGGAAGCAGTTAGAATCGATGGGGTATCCGCGCAAGGGGACACATGCGCATTATCTGCTTTTCCGGATTGAGCCTGTGGATGATTTCGAAGTGCCATTTCAGGAGGATGATTTTTCCGTCTTAATCGGGAAGGGGTGTTCGTACGACGAATTCGTCCGCACATTTCGTCCTCGTTCTGGCAAAGTGAAAGCCGTTGCCACTCGAAAACCGAAGAAAAAAGGGGTTACTGGAAATGAAAACCTTGAAAAGAGACATTGACAGACTGGCGTGGGGTACGGACGCGGGGTTCTACCGTCTGCTACCGAAGGAAGTGTTGATGCCTTCCGATGAGCGTGACGTGGTTGCGATTCTCTCTCGTGCGCGGAAAGAGGGAAAGTCGGTGACATTCCGTGCCGCCGGCACTTCGCTTTCCGGTCAAGCGATTACGGATAGTCTGCTCGTGGTTTGCGGGAAGGAGTGGGAAGGCTTCAAGGTGCTTGACGGCGGTGTTCGGATTCGGCTTCAACCGGGCGTGGTCGGCGGTCGAGTAAATGAGATCCTGCACGCTTTCGGGCGTCGCTTTACGCCAGACCCTGCATCCGTGAACAGCGCGATGGTTGGCGGAATTGTGATGAACAATGCCTCAGGGATGAGTTGTGGTACGCATTCCAACAGTTATCGGATGCTCGATTCCGTGCGGATTGTGCTGGCGGACGGTACTACGCTCGATACCGGCGATGCCGAATCTCGCGCCGCATTCGCTGTCTCGCATCCTGATTTCATCAAAAAATTGCTCGCTCTGCGTGACCGTGTTCGTGCGGACACGGAACTCTCGGAACGCATCCGACGCAAGTATTCGATCAAAAACGTGACGGGTTTAACAATCTTGCCATTTGTCGAATACGAGGATCCGTTTGACATCATCGCCCACCTCATGCCTGGCAGTGAGGGTACTCTCGCGTTTCTTTCGGAAATCGTTTTCCGCACGGGAGAGATCGCACCGCTTTCGGAATCCGCGCTTCTCCTCTTCCCGAAGGCTCGTACCGCGTGTGAGGCGGTAGCGGCGATTAAGAAGACCGGTGCGGCAGTTGCGGCGGAATTCTTCGACCGTCGCGCGATGCGGGTCGTCGAAAAGGATTTTCCAGAGCTTGTCTCTTTGCCCGATGAGGCAGGTGCATTGCTCGTCAAGACAGAGGCGGCAAGTACGGCGGAACTTGCGGAGAAACGTGCCCGTATCGAAACGACGCTAGAGCCATTTCCGCTCGCGTCCCCTGCGAAATTTACCGCTGACGGCGTGACCGTCGCGCGATACTGGGCGATGCGCAACGGAATCTTTCCGGCGGTCGGCGGCACACGAGAGATCGGGACCACCTGTCTCATTGAGGATGTCGCGGTGCCAATCGAGTCTCTTGCCGACGCGACGGATGATCTGCAGAGGCTTTTCCTTGCGCACGGTTACCATGATGCGGTGATTTATGGTCACGCACTGGACGGCAACTGGCACTTCATCTTGAACCAGCGTTTCGACACGCCCGAAGCGATTGCGCAGTACGACGGAATGATGCGCGACGTGATTTCTCTCGTTACGGAGAAGTATGGCGGTTCGCTGAAGGCGGAACACGGCACGGGGCGGAATATGGCGCCGTTCGTTCGCAAGGAATGGGGGGACGCCGCGTATGCGCTGATGAAAGACGTGAAGGAACTGTTCGATCCAGATGGGATCTTGAATCCTGGTGTCATCTTCAATGAGGATGATGGATCGTACGTACGGAACCTAAAACCATTGCCGCGTCTCGCACCGATTGTGGATCGTTGTATCGAGTGCGGATTCTGCGAGGTCAAGTGCGTCGCGCACGGATATGCCATGTCATCGAGGCAGCGTATCGTGGTACAGCGCGAAATCGCACGACTTTCGCGTCTGGGAGAGACCGATCCCGCAGCGCGCAGAAGCGCCAAGCGTTTGACTCGGCAGTTCAGGAAGATCGGCAGGGATCTTTGCGCGGGCGATGGACTTTGTTCCACGGGTTGTCCGGTCGGTATCAACACGGGAGAGCTGATTCACGAGATTCGGGAACGCGAGCGTTCGGCGTTGACTCGCGGATTCGGTTCGTTCTCCGCAAACCATCTGTCGCTCGTGGCGGGATGCGCGGGAATGATGTTGCGTTTGGCGTCGCTTGGACGGGCGGTTCTCGGCAACCGCGTGATGGCGGCGATCTGCCGTGCACTTCATAAGGGGTCATTCGGGGCGATTCCCCTCTGGACTCCTTCGGTGCCGGGGGTGATCCGCATGAAAGGGATTGCCGCAAAGGCTACGGTCAAGAGCGCGGAGAAGGTCGTCTATTTCCCGTCCTGCATCAACCAGCGGATGGGGGCTGTACAGGGCGGACGTCCGCTCGTGGAGGAGACGGTGGAACTGCTGGGGAAGGCTGGATACGAAGTTGTGTTTCCCCAAGGCATGGAGAACCTTTGCTGCGGCATGATTTGGGAGTCGAAAGGTATGCCCGCTGTGGCCGACCGCAAGACCGCCGAACTGAAGAAGGCACTGGTGGAAGCATCTGAGAATGGCAAGTGGCCGATTCTTTGCGATCAAAGTCCGTGTCTGCACCGGATGCGTGAGAAGATTCAGGGACTTAATCTGTACGAGCCTGCGGAGTTTATCGATCGGTTTGTGCTTGATCGCGTTGCCATTACGCCTGTGGACGAGACCGTAGCGGTACATATCACATGTTCGACGCGGAGAATGGGGCTTGCCGAGACGATCGTGCGCGTGGCGAAAAAGTGCGCCTCGAAAGTTGTGGTGCCGGAGGAGATCGGGTGCTGCGCGTTTGCGGGGGACAAGGGATTCACGAATCCTGAACTCAACGCTTGGGCACTACGTAAACTCAAGGGACAGATTGAGGCGGCAGGTGCCGTGCACGGATACAGCAATTCCCGAACTTGCGAAATTGGGTTGGCAACGCATTCGGGTATTTCGTACGAAAGCATCGTGAGCCTCGTCAACCGTGCGGCGAGGGCGGCTACGCCGCCAATGAAGAATGAAGAGAGATGAATAAAGAATGAAGAAGGCATGTCGCGTACGGTTTGTCACGTGTTATCAGTAACAATCGATTGTTATTGAATGCTATTGGACTGAGGATCTCGTTTGCCTATAACTTCATTGTTCACAAATGCCATCATTGCTACAACTGCAAAAGGGAGGGACATGCATTGCCCCGTCCGTGGCCGATACGGAGGCCGCCCTCCCGCAATTGCCATTTGTGAACAATTATGACAATTGCGATTTGTGAACAATCATACCGTGAACGTTCCTGTACGCGGAGGGGCACTGTACTTGTTCCCGTCTGTGTACCTTCGCCCTTTACTTCGGCTTTTGCCGCAAGACGGTACGGTCTCCGCGCACCATCCCACCATGACGTTTGGGTGGCACGAAAACATCGGGTTGTTTTGCGGTGGATGTGAACGAACGGGCAAGTTACCCCCGAAGGTCATCAACAATCGGCAATCCCGTCCTCGCGCTGAAGTCACCAAGATTTGTGACTTTGCAAATGCGTATGAAATGCTATAATTTTGGCGGTACGAGAAAATGAATGGGAAGAGAGGTTTTGCCGAGACCACGAGCTTAACAGGTGTGCGAGGGGCTAGGGGAAAGGATTAGGGCACGATGAAATTGTTTGACGATCCGGTGATTGATCGGAAGTTCAATCGGATGCAGTGGCGGATGCTTTTCGCCACGATGATCGGCTATACGCTCTTTTATTTTATGCGGAAGAATTTCAGTTTCGCTATGCCGGGACTGGAGCAGGACTGCGGTATCTCCAAGGATATGCTTGGCAACTTCCTCTTCGCGGGCGGGATCGTCTATGGCATTTCGAAGTTCGTCAACGGAATCGTGGGGGACCGATGCAACTCCCGCAAGATGCTCTGTTTCGGTCTTCTCATCTGTACATTGGTGAACGTCGCGTTCGGGTTCGCGCCGCAGATCGCCGCTTGGTTCGGCGGTGGTCCCGATGCATCCTCCTACCTCACGATTCTCGCGTGGACGTTCGGTACGTTGCTGGTGTTAAACCAGTTTTTCCAGGGAACGGGATTCCCGCCGTGCGCGCGTCTGATCGCCTTCTGGGTTCCTCCGAACGAGCTGGCCACAAAGATGAGCGTGTGGAACACCTCGCATTCCATCGGCGGCGGTCTGGTCGCGAAGATCTGCGGTGTAATTATGGGGCTGGGTGTGATCGGAGCGGCGAACCAGGGTGTGGGAATGTGGCGCTGGTGTTTTTGGGGAATGGCTATTCTCGGCCTTCTAGGTTTAATCGCCATGTGGTTTATGTTGCCCGGTACGCCGAAGGAGGAGGGGCTTCCCGATCTGCCCGGAACGGAGTTGAAGGCGAAGGATGAGCCTTCCAAAGCGTCGGCGGACGGTGGGGAGGAAGACGAAAAACTGTCCATGATGAAAATGGTATTCCTCAATCCGGTCATTTGGATGCTGGGACTCTGCAACTTCATGATCAACGCCTCTCGTGCGCTGGTGGCGGACTGGGGACCGACGCTTCTGCAAGAGGCGAAGGGATTGACCTCCAGCGAGGCCGGCACCGTGATTATGTTTTTCGAGTTTGCGGGAATCGCGGGAATGCTCTTTGCAGGATGGGCGACAGATCGACTTTTCGGAGGACGCGCCCCGCGCCTCTGCGTGTTCCTGATGGCGTTGACGGCAGGGCTTTTGGCAGCGTTCTGGTTTTTGCCCGCTGGCGGATGGACGGGACCGCTCGCGATGGCGGCACTCTGCATGGCCGGTTTCTGTCTGTACGGACCTCAGGCGTTGACGGGCGTCACCTGCACGAACTCATCCACGAAGCGGTTTGCGGGAACGTCCATCGGTTTTGCCTCGCTTTTCTCGTACATCGGTGTATCGGTGAGCGGCAAGATCTGTGGAAGTCTGGTACAACATACGGGCGGTTGGCGCTTGCCCGTGCTTGTGATCGTAGGAATCTGTTTGGTTGGAACCGTCCTGTTCCTTTGCCTGTGGGGTGTCAAGGCGAACAGTTACGGCGACAAGCGATGATGTGGAAGAATCAGAAGGAAAGGAATGAGAAAATGAGGATTTTTGTTACGGTATTGCTGTTGACGGCTTCGGTTTTGGCGCAGGGCCTTCGTGTCTGCCACAAGTGCGGGGTTGAGGTCAAGCCAGGCGAGAAAGTTTGCCACCATTGCCGCGCAACGTTGCCTCCTGCGCCCGCAGCACAACCTGCGCCACCTGCTCCTGCGGCACAACCTGCGTCACCTGCTCCAGCCGCACCGGGACATCATCC
>JAFYDR010000144.1 GCA_017544725.1 Kiritimatiellia bacterium | reverse complement strand
CTTCTACCGCCGCCGCGCCACCTGCGCGTGGCTGCGGGCCAGTTTCGACGACGCGCCGACGAACAACTTTCCGTGGATCCTCTGCGGGGCGCAGATACCCGTCACCCTCGAGACAGGCGTCCGGCTGCCGTCGGGGACGATCTCCGTTGTCGGCGCAATTGGCGTGACGCTCCGCGCACTGAACCGGGTGACGGGGCAGCGAGACTATCTCTTCAGTTCCAGCACCAGCAATGGGAATTACTCGGTCAGCCTCCTCGTCTGGCGCAGCATCTACTGCGACGAGGACGGGAACGCGCAGCTTTTCCTGACTGCAGAGAAGAGCGATCAGGGAACCGTCTCGTTCCAATACGAGGGCGGGGCAGAACCGTATCATATCGTCTGCCAGAGTACGTTGGCATGGCGGGGCGCAAAGGTCTGTTTCGAACCCGTGTCGTTCCAGACGGTGACGGAAGATCTCTACAACCCGCCGTGCGTTATTCTCGGAGAGTCTGCGACGTTCCGGATTGAAGTTTCGCCTGCGACCTTCCCCAACACGGACATCGTGTGGCGCGGTTCCGGGATGTTCTCCTTCCCGAACGGCAATCTGGGAAGGAGCGTACAGGTCGCGGCGACGGGAACGGAGGCGAACTGGAACTCGCTCAATGTGTCTCTGTCCGGCGTGCTGGGAATGACGGACACGAATCGACCGCGACTGGAGTTCGTCTCGTTACCGTACTGGGACGTGAACGCGATCTTCTGGGTCTTGTCAGGAGAAAATAACGCGCCTCTCGTCACCCAGCCCCAGATCGCGTTGCGGATGCAGGAAACCAACAAAATCCTGAAACAAGCATCTGTGCGGGTCAGCGTGACGGACGTGGTCTATACAAATGTGCCGTATATTGTTAGAACGGATTACTCGAACATTGTTTCAGTCGTTGACCGAATCAAACTAGAAGCGGATATTCCGACCAACACGATACTTTTTGTGTTTAATCCGAATTGCAAAGATAACGGAGAATCTTTTAAAGGGGTGGTTATGTTAAGGGAAGATGCAGGTGGATATACAATCGCGCATGAGACGATGCACGAGCTGTTTGATATGCAGGATGTTTTCCCGGAAAGCCCGGAAGAAGAGGGGACGCAAATTGTTCTGGAGGGGAACATGTCGCGCAGTTGGATGAAGCGTGACTGGGGGTCGAACGATCCCGCCATGAACTACTACGAGGAAACTGTGCCGCAGGCGGATTGGATTCATCGTCTGCTGATGTATTGCTGCGACGAGTATTCAGCCGTCGGGATTCCTCGCGGGAATATCCACGGCATCTATTACAAGTGGGTGAATGGGGACAAGGTGTGGTATAAGGGACCGGCGAAAGTCGGATTACTCGACCACTTGGAGAACGGAAACGGAGGGAATCCATGATGAAGAGAATGTTGGGTTGTGCGATGGCTGTTTTTCTGGCGGGTGTCAGCGCGGCACTTGATCAGGCGCAGTTCGACGCGGATGTCCATTACATCACGAACAAACTCTTGAACGGACATGTCAGGCATGTGCGTACAATTGTCTATCCTGCGCTTGACGGTTTTCAAAAGAGGCGGGGGTTATCCGATGAGGATTTCACCCGCGAGTTGCTGTTCATCGCATCAGCCAAACGCCTAGATGGTAGTGAGGCAGAACGGGAACGGGGTTGGAAGTTATTGGCATGGGAACAGACGATGTGTTATCTCCGTATGCGGAATATACCGTTGAAGCAGTCAATTGACTTTTACGAGTCGATTCTCCAAAATGGGATTGGGGACGAAATGTTTGATACGGTCTATAACTATGCGGGGCTGGTGGGGTACACGCCGGAATATTTCAAAAAGATCGATGCCTTTCTTGCGGACAAGGAGAGAAGAAAGGATCCGGCGAGAAACAGTTTGCTGTACGCCGTGAAATGTAATTTCGGGAACTGCCTGTTTGAAGATCCGATACATCCTTCGAGCGTGGTGAGCAACCGGATTGTGGAGTATATGGAGAGGTCTGTGCGGAAGGATAGTGTGCGGGCAGGATATTTTCTGGAGACGCTCTGTGAGGCGAAGCCCGAATTCAAGGATAGCGACGAATGGTTTGAGAGGGTACGTGCCATTATCGCCGACGAGACCCTTACCGAATATCTGCGCAAACCTTACCGCGACCAGCTGCGCGAGGCGGAGAAACGGCGGAAGGAGAAGGAGCGCGGCGCCGGAAAATGAAAGGGTTAAACCGTAACTTCGACTGCTTGAAATCGGCGGGCAAGTGCCGCAGCGCGATTAAGTGGTCGCGTTTGTCGCGATCATATCAATTGCAATCGACAGCTATCGATGAGCGGCAACGTCCCGCCTCTCAGCTTCCCCGCTTCTCAGTTGGCGCGAAGCGCCCCGTTGGCGGCGTTAGCCGCCCTTTTTTTCGCGCAAGGGGCTTGCAGGCCGGGTGGATTTTTGCGATACTGTGCTTGCGGTTGTCCGAAGGTATCCACGATGGCTGATCGACTCTCCATTCTTGTATTCATTCTCGCGCCCCTGCTGGCCGCGACGCTTTTCGCGGGCCTTGGCGGCGGGGCCCGCCCGCTTTTGGGCGCGTGGCGGCGGCTGCCTTTCGCGAAAAAGGCGCTTGCGCTTTTCTGCGCGGCCCTGCTGGTCGCCTACGGCGGGACAAAACCGGGCGGTAGCGGCGCGGGAGTGCCGCCGCCCCTGTCCCTTCCCCTTGCCGGCGGCATCGCGTGGACGAACCGCGTCCTGACGGCGGCGGAATATCAGGCGGGTGTCGCGTTGGTTGGCGCGGTGACAGGCGCTGTCGCATTGGCGGAGATGCCACCTG
>JAFYDR010000143.1 GCA_017544725.1 Kiritimatiellia bacterium | reverse complement strand
GCCGATTTCAAGCCGCGTAGCGGCGATTTAACCTTTTAACCATTTCATTCTTCATTGGCGGCTTTGCCGCCGCCCTACCTGCGTCTCAGCGGAGGCGTAGGATGGAGAGGAGCTTGGAGCATCCGAAGAGGAAAAAGAGCGTGGCGAGAAGATAGAATGCGATCACTGCCACGGAGAAGAGTCCTGTCGAGAAATCATAGACATGCACCAGCATGGGAAAGTAGGCGGTCTTTGCGCGCCAGGCTGGAATCCACGAGAGGATTGCGAGATAGAGCGCAAACGGGGCGGCACTGCACAACAGAAGCGAGCAGACGGCCGAACTCGCCTGGTTCCGGAAAAAGACGGAGATCATCGTACCCGCCGCGCACCAAGTGGCACCTTGCAGCAGAAGGATCACGAAGGTCGCCAAAAACGGCAGCACACGCACGGTGGGTTGTACGGAAGGTGCGAAGCGGGGCAACACGAGAAACGGCAGGAGAAGCGTCGCCAAAATGGAAAACGTCAACACCGTCATGGCGGAATAGTATTTCCCGAAGACGAGGTCACGCTCTCGGATCGGAGAGGAAAGAAGGAGGTCGAGCATTCCCGTCGCGCGTTCCTCTGAGAAGAGGCGCATGGTCAGCAACGCCGACAGAATCGGAAGCCACGGCACGAGGGAAAGTCCCCAAATCGTCTGGAGTTGCAAGACGCTTCCCTCGTTCTTCCAGAGCAGGCTGACGAACGACCACCCGCAAGCAGCCAAAAACGCGCAGACGGGAATCCCGCACGAGGTCATTCCCCTGTACTGCCGCAACTCTCTCAACCAGGTGACTTGAACAGGTGTCATGGTTCCTTCGCCCCTTTCTCACCGACCGTCTTCATGCGGATATAACGTTCCGAACCAAACGGGAAATCCGACGGAATGTAATTTTTCACGCGAGAACTCGTCAAGCTGTATGACTTGGAGAAATTGAGGAAAATCCAAGGGCAGTCTTCGCGGATGATCCGCTGTGCCTGTGCCCACATCTGATTACGTTTCACCGGATCCGTCTCAACGCAAGCCGCATCGTAGAGTTTTTCGAATTCGGGGTTTTCGTAAAACGTGCGGTTGGGACCGGGCGACAACTTTTTCAAGCTGAAGAGCTGGAGGAAATTCTCCGCATCAGGATAGTCGCCGACCCAAATGATGCGGTGGAGCTGGCTCCGACCTTCCGCGACCTTGCGAAGGAAGGATGGCCAGTTGTGGTACTGCGCATGGAGTGCAATTCCAACGCGTGCGTAAAAGGATGCCATCAACTCGGCGGCTTCCCGCATGTCTTGCGAGGTCTTTCCCAAATCCATCGTCAGTTCGAGGCGGCGTCCTGTTTTCGGATCTTTCCCGCCCGGATACCCCGCCTCAACAAGCAACTGCTTCGCCTTTTCCAAGTTGAACGAATACGCGAACGGTTCTTCCAACTTACCTTCAGTTTCCGGGGGAACGGGACCATCCGCCGGCTGAACACGTCCGTTTTGAAACCGCGACCATGCGGGAGCGTCGAAGGCGCAGTTGAGCGCTTGACGCAATGCCTTGTTTTTTCCCAGAACTGGATCCCGCATGTTAATCCCTATATAGGAGATTTCCATGTTGGGGATGGAGAAGAGGGTGATGCCACGTTTCCGCAAGGATTCGGTGAGTCGTCCGCTACCATCAATCACCACATCCCAGTTGTCACGGGAAATCTCACCGAGAAAATCCAGTTCCCCGTTCAGAAAGCAGAGCCACTGCGTGGAGGCATCGTCGATTACGCTGTACTGGATGACGTCGAAGGGACGGTCGTCCTCTGCACCAGATATGGCGAGCGGGCCTTTCTTCCAACCCCACCAGTCGGGATGGCGACAGTATCTCATCCTGTGGTTCCGTCGCCAATCCACCAGACGGTACGCACCGCTACCAACCGGATGACCAGAGAAGTCCGAACCGTATTTTTCCACAGCCTCGTGCGGCACGATTGCCATGTAGGGCATCGCCAAAAACCAAATGAACTGCTGATTGGGGTAGGACAATTCGATGCGTAATGTGCGGGCATCCAACGCACGGACGCCGGGCAATGACGGATTCGACGACGGATTCTTTTCCTGCGCGTCACGGAACTCGTTGACACCGAGAATCGGATCGGTCAGCCAACATCCGGACGAGGCGTTGCGACGGTCCGCAAGTCGAGTGAATGAGAAGACCACGTCCTGTGCAACCACAGGACGCCCCTTCCCGTCAGGGAAACAGGGATCGTCATGAAAGCGCAGTTCGGGACGGAGGCGAATGGTGAATACCTTCCCGTTCTCAGAAATTTCGGGCATGGCCTCGGCGGCAGCTGGAATCAAACGATACGGTCTCTTTGCGTAATCATATTCGTACAACACCTCGTAGGTCAGCTGTACAGCGCGTCCTGCGTACATCGACGACGCAAGAATCGGATCCATGCTGGGAACTCGATCCAGCGCACGACGGTACACCGTTTCTGCCGAGGAGAAAAGCGTGGTGAAAACAAGCGCAATCAAACAGGTCCAGCGGTTCATCCTTGCTCCTTCCGTGTAAGGGCAACTGCGGGGTGCAAGTAAATCGGCAACGGTTCCATCCGACAATCCGCAAGGTTTTCCCGCACGACATCCGCCAACCGATCGAGATCGGGGAGAACGGGACGACGGATCAGTCGTTCCAGTGAGAATGCGGATTCCAGGCAACCGGAAATCCGTTCCCAATCTGGGGAGACAACCAGCGCATGATCGGGAACCGCTTCAGAGAGCCGTTCCGGTTCAGTCAACTGAAAATCGTCCGCCGTCTGACTCGGAACCGAACCGTCCGCAAGCGTCACGCGGTTCCCGTCCATGCGGTAGGTAACGACCCACAGTCGATTCCGACGGGCATCGCCCACAACGGAGACCAATCCATCCTGTGATGCGGATGCCGCCATCCCCGCCGCACTCGCGATTCCCAGAACCGGCTTCGCCCCCGGAAGAGCCATGCCGTTCAACGCCGAGAGGCACGCCCGGATTCCGGAGAAGGATCCCGGTCCCAGTCCGCAGACGAAACGGTCGATTGATTCCACCGTAACCGAGGCCGTTTCCATCGCATTGCGGATTTCCTCCATCCATGCGGGCGCAAGCATAGGCAAGCCAGTCCAGAGAAGGCGACATAACACCTTCTCCCCTTCCCAAACCAGCAATCCCGGTTCACGCGATGACCGATCCATCAGCAAGACACGCATTCCGATGTCACTCCCCTTCCCTTGCCGAATCCAACCTATCGCCATCCAAAATCGCGGCCAGTTCGCAATTCTTCTCTTGCATCTCGCCCACGGACAATCCGTCCATCTCATGCGGAAAGACCAACCACTCTTCAGTTTTACGCAGATAGTAATCCGGCTTCCCGTCCGTCTTGTTCGCGGCAGGTTTCCAGTACACGGTGGCGACGCGCAGTTCACCGCAGAGCGGAGTCAGTTTCTCCCGCACGGCTTGAACCGTCCGTCCCGAATCGAACACGTCATCCACGACCAGCACCTTCTTTTCGGCAGAGAGTACCGCGCAGACAACATCGAGGTTCGCGAACACCACGTGTCCACTCGACTTCCCGATTCCGCAATACGACTTGCATTGCAAGACACAGTGCGAGACGGGCAAATGGTGATAATCGAAAAACTCGTGGATGCAGATGCCGACCGGTGCCCCTCCTCGCCAGAGCGGAATGATGAGATCGGGAATCCATCCCGAATCCATAATGAGACGCGCCAGACGAAACGAATCCAGCAGATACTCGTCTGCAGAAAGATAGCTCTTTTTCATTCGCTCTCCTGATTTCCGCGACGCTGAGACTCGAAGTCCCAATCGCGTGGAACGAACTGTGCATCGAGGAAGCCGCGCACGTTCGGCTGTTCCGAACGGATGAACTGTTCCGGCGTATTCACTTCCACAAAACGCCCCTGATGCAATAGCGCGATGCGGTCAGCGGAGAGAAGCGCACCGTAAAGGTCGTGCGTCACCACCACGCTCGTGATTCCCAGACGACGGTTCAGCGAAAGAATGAGACGATCGATCGTACGCGACGTGATCGGGTCCAGACCGGATGTCGGCTCATCGTAGAGAACGATTTCCGGCTTACAGACAATGGAGCGCGCCAGACCTGCGCGTTTCTGCATTCCACCCGAAATCTCGTTCGGGTACTTCTCACCCTCGTTCGCCAGTCCGACCATCTCCAGCGCACTCTGAACACGCTCGGCGATCTCATCTTCCTTCAGCTTCGTCTTCTCGCGCAGAGGCAGAGCGATGTTCTCCTCCACCGTCATCCATCCCAGCAGGGCGGCACTCTGAAACAGGTATCCGAAACGCGAACGGACGATGTCAAGCGTCTTGCCAGTAGCCGCGCTGATCTCCGTCTCGTCCAGCCACACCGACCCTTCGTTCGGCGTAAGCAACCGAACCATGTGCTTGAGCGTCACGCTCTTGCCGGTACCGGAAGGTCCGACAATCGCAAACACCTCTCCCTTCTGAATCTCGAAGGATAGGTCGTCCAGCACGTTGCGGCTGCCAAATCGTTTGGTCACATGGTCGAAACGAATCATAGGTCGTAGAACATCCTTGTAATGATATAGCCAGTCATCAGAATCAACAGGAGTGAGGTAATCACGGACTGACGCGTGGAGCGTCCGACACCGACCGCACCGTGCGTAGTTGTGAATCCTTGGTAACAGGAGACACCCGTGATGATGATGCCGAAAACCAACGCCTTGAACAACCCGACGTACAAGTCGCGAAGGTCACCGAAATTCATCGCCGTGGTGATATACTGTCCCCACGGTACGTTCAGTTGCGTCAACCCAACCACACCGCCACCGAGGATACCGACAATGCAGGTGTAGAAAGAGATCAAGGGTGTCATCAGGATCATCGCACCCATACGCGGCGCCATGAGGAAACGCACGGGACTGATAGTCATCATCTCCAGTGCCGCGATCTCCTCGTTCACCGTCATGGTACCCAGTTGCGCGGCCATGGACGAACCGACACAGGCGGTCAACACGATTCCCGTCATGAACGGTCCCATCTCGCGCAACAGCGCGACCATGACCGCCGATCCGATGTAAATCTCCTGATTGAACCGTCGCAGCTCCAATCCGACCTGCAACGCCAGAATCATGCCGGTAAAAAAGGCGACCACCGTAATAACAGGCAGGCTGCGGATTCCCGCCTGATACATTTGGGCGAAAAGTTCCCGACGGGAACGCCCTCGCACCAACATCAACGGAAAGAGCGCAATGGACTGAAACACCAGTACACCCCCGCGACCCACGGCCCCAAAGGCGTGCAAGATGCCGCCGAACAAGCCGCGTCCTTCTCCCCAATCTGGTTCTCGTGTGATCATCGCTCTCCTGTCTCACTCATCGCGCAAGATCGGCTGGACAGGCGGCAGCTCCATACGAGGCTTGCCGGTCTGCCAACTGATGATGCCCCAGAACAGTTCGTGTTTCGCCACGCCGTTCTGTTCCGTTCGATTGTAAAATGTCCAGAACGGCGTCCAGTTCCGCTCAAATCCGCCTGCAGTCCGAATCGGAATCAGTTCCAGCACACGTGTCTTCTTGGTTCCATCCGGCAGTGTCTCGGAGGAATAGAAGGGCCAAACGCGCGTGTAGCGATCACGGAGCTTGGTCGTGCCGTCGCGTTGTTCCACTGTCCGTTCCTGATTCAGGTAGAAGGGAAAGAAATAAAACCGTTTCGTCGTCTGTTTCCCCGCTTGGAGGGTGAACCAGTCAAAGAACGGCCAAAGAACATAGTGCGAGTCCTCCCCCTTGCGTTGGGTGGACCCGTACACTGGGAAGAAGGAATGGCGCGTCTCTTTCGGCGAATGCGTAATCTCGCAGATCGGCCAGGGAAACCGCCAACGTGTCGCGTTGTCGGTACGGGTGTAGGAGAAGAATGGCGGGATCACCATGTCCTGCCGCTCGTTCCCGCGACGGACCTGTCCGTAGAGCGGCCAAAGCATCCACGCATTTCCCGGATTTTTCGGATCGTCATAGTTGCCGGATGTCCAAAACGGCCACAGCGCATATTTCTGGTACTCTGTGGTTCCGGGATTTCTCCCCGCATGTTTGGCACTACCGTAAAACGGAAATACACCCGTCCGTGTCACGCCGGGCTGTTCGTCAATCTGCGAGAAGATCGGCCACAGCCAATACCGCCGTTCCACATGGTTTACCTCGTAGTCGAGATAAATCGGGAAAAGCGTGAAGTGGACATCGTCCAGCACGAACAAGGTGTGGGGAAGGTATCCGTAGATAGGGAACAGCGCCCAGTAGTCTTCTGCCTGACGTGTCCGTCCCGAAAACCAGATTGGGAAGAGATTCCATGTGTAAGCCGACGAATCGTCATCCATGTTGTCGTTCGATCCGTAGGCGATTCCGCCACGCCACCAAAGCTGGTTGTTGTGGAGATGCCCCGTTCCGATCGGCCAGAGAACATCGGTCACTTTCGTGTCGCTCACGGGATCCGTCAGACGCGAGTAGAAAGGACGGAACGCCCAGAAGCGACCGCCCCGTTCCGTCTTGATCTGCTCGTAGAACGGCCCGATGCGCAACCGGTCTGTGATGCGGTCCGCTTCCTCCTGCGCAGCATGGACAGCGACGCAGGTCGCCGCCATCCAGAATGCCGCAAAGAGAACGGATCGATTAGTAATTGGAACGGAAATACTCATGGATTCGTTTTTCGCAACCAAACGTCATGGCGATCAACGCAGTCCGGATCCACATCCCGTTCCGCATCTGCCGCCAGTACATGGCGCGCGGATCATTATCCACATCGGTCGAGATTTCGTCGCGGCGCGGTAGCGGATGCATGATGATCCCGCGAGGGGAAAGCAACTTCATTTCTTCCGCGCCGATCTTGTACAGATGCGTGTCGATCTTTGCGCTCTCTCCCTTCGACTGGTCCCACTCGTCCTGAATGCGCGTCATGTAAATAGCATCGGCTTCGGGAATCACCGCACGGAGATCGTGCGACAGGCGGTATTCTACACCCTTTGCCTTCAATGTATCCAACACGTCCTGCATGATCTGCAACTCATCCGGCGCGACGAAAATCATCCGGATATTCGGATAGTTCGTCAGCAGGTAGGAGAGCGAACGCACGGTACGTCCGCGACGCAAATCGCCGCAGAAAACGACGGTGCGATTGCGCAACCCACCCTGTTTCTCGAAGCTGCGCAACAGTGTATAGATGTCGAGCAGTGCCTGAGTCGGATGCTGGTCTGGTCCCGACCCCGCGTTAATGATGGGAATCGGACGCTCGGTGTGCGAAAGATTCCATGCGCTCCGTTCCGCCAACCCCTTTTCAGGAGTCCTCATGATGATCATGTCGAAATACGACGAGAATGTACGGATGGAATCGTCCTTGGACTCGCCCTTGAATTCGGAGGAGATCGAGGTGTCGCGCACCTCCCCAGTCTGGATTCCCAAAATCTGGCAGGCAGACTTGAAGGAGAGGAAGGTTCGTGAACTGGGCTGCGAAAAGTAGAGCATCGCACGCTTGTGCGAAACCATCGACTTGAGGAACTCCGTGCCGGAGCGCGTTTTCCCGATCGCCCGAATCTCGTTCGCCAACAGGGCGAGACGCCCCAGTAACTGCGCGTCGAACTGCTGGGCGAAGAGCGTGTGGTACGGGGAGTTGTCGTCCTGCATTAGATAGACGGACTTCTCCTCCAGCGACAGCGTTTGATACTTTTCCCAGGAAATGTCATACAGACGTTGCATAGATGCCTCTTACAGTGCGGCGGGATCGCCGAGAGATGAAACGTACAAAGCCTTGATGGTGTGCATCCGATTCTCCGCCTCATCGAAGACCTTGGAGAACGGCGCCTCGAACACATCGTCCGTCACTTCCTGCGCCCCCGACTCCTTGGAGACAACCGTCTCGTGGTCGTGGAACGCAGGCAGGCAATGGAGGAAGATCAGTTTTCCTCCCTTGTTTCCAGTCGCCTCGACCAACTCGGCATTGACCTGATACGGACGAAGAAGCTTAAGGCGTTCCGCCTTTTTGTCTTCCTCGCCCATCGAGACCCATACGTCCGTGTAGAGCACGTTTGCGCCCTTCACGCCCACCTTCGGATCGTGCACTACCTCTACGGACGAACCGTTGCGGGCGGCAACTTCCGCAGCCTCTTTCACGAGAACAGGATCGGGCATGAGCGACTCCGGCGTGCAGTTCACGTAATTCACGCCGGCTTTCGCGCACCCCATCATCAGCGAGTTGGCGACGTTGTTGCGTCCGTCACCGATGTACGCAAGCTTGAGGCCACGCAAATCCTCGCCAAAATTCTCCTGCATCGTCATCAGATCCGCCAAGATTTGCGTCGTATGGAAGTCGTCGGTCAACCCGTTCCAGACGGGAATGCCCGACCACTTCTTCAGTCCCTCGACCGTCGCCTGCGCAAAGCCGCGGAAGAGAATACCGTCGAACATCCGCCCCAACACACGCGCCGTATCCTTCACCGATTCCTTAAGACCGAGATGCGTATCATTGCGCGTCAGGAACTCAGCATCGCCGCCCTCGTCACGCACCGCAATAGACGCCGAGTTGCGCGTCCGCGTGGAACTCTTCTCGAAAATCAATGCGATGTGCTTGCGACGCAGCAGATCCCCGCGAATTCCCGCCGCACGCCGCGCCTTCAGCTCCCGCGCAAGCCGAATCAGCTGAAGCATTTCTTCATCGGTAAAATCGCCCAACCGCATCAACGAACGATTGCGCAGTTCCGGATTCCAAGTTATACTCATTCTGACATCTCCTTGAAACAAAGTCGTTATTATACCATGAGACTATCATCCATTTCAAGCTTGCAAAAAACAGCGCATGCCGGTTGGGCGCGTCTGCGTAATTCACCGCCGTGCCTTCTGAAGATGGGAAACAACTTGTTCGGGGAGGCGAAGAATGTTGTCCATGTGGAAATGTTGCCAATAGCCAATACCAACTCCGATCGGAACCGCAATACTGAAGTCTCACGCGAAGTAAGTAGCGACGGCACCCCCGCCGTCGTTATACCAAACTATCGCGTAACAAACAAGATGTGAAGATGTGCGGGCGAGTTAGCCCGCGCACCTCTTTCAAAGTTGTCTTACCAGTTGTTCCGGTTGTTTCCAAGATTCAATCGCGCACGGGCGGAAAACGCAGATGCGCACGCGGCATCCCCCCGCTTGTTTTCACTCTTGCGTCTCGAACGGATTTTGTGGTAATATTACCCTGTCCGCTGGTTTCATTGCGCCAGCGACGGCGTGGGAGTGCTTTTTCAGCTTTTCCGTAAACAAAGAGAGACAGGAGATCTATCATGAGTGGAAATCGGAAACCCGTGGATGGCAAGTGTGAACGCGTGGAATGGATGGTACGCTATCCGTTCAAAGGAATTGCCGCACCGTTTGCGGCGGCCGCGCTTGTGCTTGGCGCGTTTGTCGCAGAGGCGGAAACGCTTAACGTGACGGCCGACATGACGCTTGGGACGAACGCCGTGTACGACGCGGTGAGCGTGTCGGCGCACGCGATGCTCAACTTGGACGGGCATACTCTCACGACCGGGAACCTCTCCGGCGAGGGGACAATCTTGTCCGCCACGCAAGACCCAAGCGCGACAATCGACGGCTACACCTTGCTGGACTTCGTAGAGACGCCGGCGAACAACAGTAGCGAAAACCAAGTATTCATCGATACGCTTTACAAGCCCACCTGCACCGACCGCGTCGAAACGAAAGTTTTCTTCGCGTCCACCAGTGGCGCCCAGATATTTTTCTCCTCGCGAAAGACAAGCTCCGCGCAGACTCTTTCCGTTTTGAGAAACAACAACGTATTCCGTTTTGACAGGAACAACAAATTCGGGCATGCGACAAGCGCGGCGATTTCGGCCAACACGCCTTACGAGATCGTTGCGGATTTCGGAAATCTGGACTACACGGTCAATCACGGGGCTCCCTTGGCGACGACCTCCGGAACCGGGGACTTCGAGGCATATACGAACATACTTCTGTTTACCGCAGGCAACCTGCAAGGTTCCGTGTATGAGCTGAGCAATTTCGCCACTTCCTGCCGGATGTACTATTTCCGCGTATATGATTCCACTGGCACATTGAAGGTGAATCTGGTTCCGGTGATCAAGAACGACGTGGTCGGTTTCTACGACACGGAGCGGAAAATCTTCCTCACGCCGGCAAACGGCGCGCTGGTAGCCTACAAAAGAGTCGGTTACGTGCAGTCGCCCGAAAACAACACGGGGTCGATTATCGAGACTGGGTACAAGGCGCTTCTGACGGATCGAGTGGAGACGAAATTTCGTCCCGGTGACACATCGGGCTTCCAAGGGGTGTTTTCCGCACGCGCCAGCACCGATACGAACACCTTCTCCTGTATCATCGAATCCAATGGCAGCACTTGCTTGTTGCGCTTTGACCACCATACAACGAATCCGCACGTGTATCACAACAACGGCTCGGCGGATTCCACCTTCGTGGCTGGCCTTGACTGCGAAATCGTCATGGACGGCAATACTTCCTTCTTTTCAGTCAACGGTATGGAATCCGCGGTCCCCCTTACCGCCTGTCCTGAAGACGAGTCCGCGGATACCGGCACAACCATGAGGCTTTTCGCGGTGGCAACGAAGGGAAGCGGTTACGGCAATTTCGCAAAAAAGTGCAGGATATACTACTTCCGCGTGTACGACAAGGACGGGAACTTGAAACTCGACTTCGTTCCGGTGATGAAAACGCAAGACGGTTCGGTCGGTTTCTATGACCGTGTCAGCGAACTTTTCCACCCCGGCGGGGCCGGAATGGTGTCAGGTCCGCCGCCCGCGACGGATCTCACGAGTCCGAATGGAAGATGCTGGTCGCCCCTCAGAGACACAGATAGGAATACAAGCGTCACCAACCTCTTCAACAACAATTTCATCAACTCCATATCATCCATGACGCGCTTTATCATCATGAACGTAAGAAACCAGAAACCCGTGATCGACTACGATTTCGGGGAGAACAACGCGCAGGCGGTCAATATGTACAGGATCTGTGGCGGCGGCGCAAACAGAACGCCGACGGCGTGGGAAATCTGGGGGTCGGACACGGCTTTCGGATCACCGGACGAAACGGGATGGACGCTTCTGGATTCGCGCTCCGGCGAGCCGGGCTGGTATCAGTCGGAACTCCGCACCAAGGCGTTCGACAACGATACAGCCTACCGCTACTACCGCTTCAAGACGGTGGAGAAAGGGAGCGAAGCCCACTTTGAGCTGACGCAGATCGAATATTTCCACGTGGAGAAGTCTTTCTGCCCGGGCGAACTGCACGTCTATGTCGGAGACGGCGAGGCGGTCACGAACGCATCGGTGCGCTTCGGCGGTAACGTGAAGGTTGTCAAGGATGGCGACGGCCTGTTCGCGTCGAGCGTGTCCAACCAGCTCTTCACCGGAGGGATCGACGTCAAGGCGGGAACGTTCGTGGTCGGCGCGCCGCTCTCGGCGGTGTTGACGATGACGGACGACACCGTCCTCGGATTCAACTTCGAGACCAAGGATGCGGTTCCGCTCCTGACGCTCAGGGATGGTTCCTCCTTCCCCTCTTCCCTCGGCGTGATGATCGACAGGAACGGTTCGTTCAGCCTCCCGGCGAGAGGAGTGACGCTTACAAGCGGCTATGACTTCGGCGACACGGAGGTGGACCTGCTCAACCCCTCCTCCTACGTCCGCAGCGTGCGGCTAGACGCGCAAGGTAACCTCGTCACCTTAGGCCCGTCGGGATTCCTGCTATTCTTCCGGTAACGGTAACCCCCTTGTGCGTAAGGGTTCATCCGGACGGTGAAGACCTTCCGGCATGGACGCGCATCGGCGGCTTGCCTGTCACGTCAGTTCCGGGTTTGGGGTTCCGAGATGACGGAAGTTATCCCCTTGTACGTTCCCGTGTGCGGCGCGGGCGACGGGCTAAATTCTTCTGTCGCTTTTACCAAACCTCGTAGTTTTTCTCGCGCAGAGACACGGAAAAGGGAATGAAAGTGGAAATTCCTCATTCCGAATTCCCAATTCCACGGGCGCGTCCCTCCCGTCTCTGCGCTCCCAACGGCTCTGCGGAGACTTCACCCGCGGTTTTTAGGATTTCGGTTCATTCTTGATTCACCGGTTCGGCATTTGCTATACTGTTCCTCCTCATGATTACGAGCGCGGAGAACAAAGTGGAAACTGACGACATCTGGGCTTCCGCCCGATCCCTTCTAGGAACGGACGGAAAGCTCAGCGTGATCATGCCTGCGTACGGACTGGGAAATTGTATCGAGAAAAATATCCGGCGGGTTTCCGAAGTGCTCGACGGAAAAATCCCCTACGAAATCCTTCCCGTCGATGACGGTAGCGAGGACAATACCGCGTCCGCAATTCGTCAAGCCGCAGAGGCGAATCCCGATCATGTCGTGCCAGTCTATTTAAAAGTGAATGGTGGCAAGGGAAACGCCTTGAAGCGCGGTTTCGCCGAGTCCACCGGTTCGCACATTCTCTTTCTCGACGCAGACCTTGATCTCTCGCCCATGCGAATTCCGCTTTTCTTTCAGGAGATGGAGCGGAAAAAGGTTGATGTCATTGTCGGTTCCAAGCGTCATCCGGAATCGAACATTGACTATCCGTGGCGTCGGCGACTGGCCAGCTTCGTTTACTACTCAATCGTTCGGATTCTGATTGGCCTACCACTGCACGACACACAAACCGGCATGAAGCTTTTCCGCCGTGAAGTGTTACAGTACACCTTCGACCGAATGCTCGTGAAACGCTTTGCCTTCGACGTGGAACTGCTCTCGATCGCCCACAACAAAGGATACCGTATTGCGGAGGCACCGATCGAGATGAATTTCGGGAACAAAGCGGGTAGCCTCAATGCACAAAACGTGCGCGATGTGATGGTTGACACAATGGCGATCTTCTACCGCGAAAAGATCCTGCACTATTACCGAAGCGTCGAGGTTGTACCGCGACTTGAAAAACCGCCACGCGTGTCAGTTGTCATTGCCTGCCCTGGAACGAGCGCCTATCTAGAAGAGTGTCTGGCGGGACTTGCTGTCCAAACCTACACGAATTTCGAGGTCATCGTCCTTCCTGACGAACCGCTGGATCTGGGCAAGCGCGCCTTCGACTGCCGCGTCATCTCGACCGGAAAGGTGCGTCCCGCCGAGAAACGGAATTTGGGCATCGAGCGATCCGATGGCGAGATCATTGCGTTTCTGGATGATGACGCCTATCCGATTCCGAACTGGTTGGAAACCGCCGTAAAATACTTCTCCGTCCCTGAAATCGGAGGTGTAGGCGGTCCCGGTGCAACGCCCCCGAACGATCCATTCCTAGCCCAATTGAGCGGACGTGTGTTCGACAATCTGTTTGTCTCCGGTAACTACCGCTATCGGTACAAAGGAGACCGTGTGCGTTCCTCGATTGATGACTACCCAAGTTGCAATCTCTTCGTCCGCAAGGATGTTCTTCAAGCCATCGGCGGCTACAACACGCGCTTCTGGCCGGGAGAAGACACGATCCTCTGCCACGATATCGTATTCGACCAGAAGAAGCGAATCGTGTATGATCCGTGGGCATTGGTTTACCATCACCGCCGTTCTCTCTTCCTTCCGCACCTTCGTCAGATTGGACGTTACGGGTTACATCGCGGTTACTTTGCGAAACGCTTCCCGCAGACCTCCCTCCGGCTCAGCTACCTGATTCCCTCCCTGTTCGTCTTGGGATTGGTTGGTGGTGCCGCAATCTGTTGGCTCCATCCCTATCTGCTCTACGTGTACCTAGGTGGCGTTGGATTCTACCTCCTGCTGACCTTCCTCTCTTGTGTCTCGCGCAATCCGTTAGTCTGGCTCTTGACATGGTTTGGTGTTATCTCCACGCACATCTGGTACGGGATTCGTTTCGCGCTCGGTCTCCTCTCCCGACGCATGCCGTGTGAAGTCCGCAGTTTTGACCACGGTCCTCAACAGACAGGTGGTTGAGATGGCGACACGCGATTGGAACAACTGGAAGTGGCAGTTGCGTCACGCCCAACGAATCGGCGATCTCGATGACGTAGAGGCACGTTATCCCTCCTTCATCACCCCCTACGGCAAGAGCCTTCTGCAATACCGCGCCATCCGACTGCAATCGCTACCAGATCGGAGAGAACTGATTCCCGAACCGGAGACAAGTGCGGATCCCTTTCACGAAACAACCGTCTCTGCCAAATGTTACGGAGTGAAACAGCGCTTCCCCGACCGTGTCTTGCTGATGGTGAATAACCATTGCGCGATGAACTGTCGCCACTGTACGCGCAAAGGACTACTCGCTGACGCGGAGGTGATCCGTACCGAAGATCAGCTCGCTCAAGCGATCGAGTACATCCGCAAACACCCTCGCATTCGCGATGTTCTGTTATCCGGGGGCGACCCGCTCTTGCTGGACGATTCGCATATCCTCACCTTCGTCAACCGCATCGCCGCATTGCCGCAGATTGATGTGGTCCGGCTCTGTACGCGGGTCTTGAGTACCCTACCGATGCGCATTACCAACATACTCGTACGGAAACTCGCCGTCAGCCGAAAAGTCTGGGTGAACACACAGTTCAACTGCGCGGAAGAGTTAACGCCGGATGCGGTCTCCGCCTGTTCCAAGTTTGCAGACGCGGGCATTCCCGTCTCCTGCCAAACGGTCTTGCTCAAAGGCGTAAACGACAGCGTGGCCAAACTTTTCGCACTTTGCTCAGCTCTGCAACGTGCACGTGTTCGTCCCTACTACGTTTTCGTCTGCGACCCGATTACTGGCATTTCCCATTTTCGTGTTCCGTTAGACAAAGCCAAACGACTCGAACAGCAGCTCGCCGAACGGATCGGCGGACTTGCCCTTCCACGCTTCGTCGCCGATATTCCCGGCTCTAAACGGAAAATCCCTATCCAGCTTGCCGATAACTTCGCTGCGCGAAGTAGTGACGAGTGACGAATGAGGAGATACGGTGGTTTTCCAAGTTATCCCCATGAACGTTCCCGCGCGCGGCGCGGGCGGGGAGCTTGCCGATAACTTCGTAGGGCGGCGAAGCCGCCCAGCTGAGAAG
>JAFYDR010000007.1 GCA_017544725.1 Kiritimatiellia bacterium | reverse complement strand
TCAAGGAGACCAGCGACGGCATTTGCATTCTTGTTTGTTGAGAACGGGTTGGTTACGCCGTTCGCGTTCTCCAACACGAACGCAGCCTCGTTCGTGATCATGATCGGCGATCGGACGAACGACGCTGTCGCGACATTGGCCGTATGGCAACCGGAATTCACGTTGATACTTTCGAAGTAAAGGCCGTCCGTGCAGTCGTAGATGGAGTATCCGCCCGTACCACCGAACACGACCGTGTCGAGCGTCCCGAAGTCGTTGGCTACTTCCCAGTTCGCCATCGTCGTCCACTTCGCATCTGTGCCTTCGCCTCGCGCATCACCTTCTCGAACGCAAGCGCATTCGCCTCCAGCGCCTTGAGTCCCCGCGTGTTCCCGTCGAGCAGGTACTCCTCATAAACATCATTGGTAACCGCTTCCGTCGCCTTGTCCCATTTCGCGATTAGCTCGCTCTCCAGCTCTTCGCTTCTCCGCACGGGAACGGAAACCGGAGGAACGGGTTACTGTGCGTCAGCAAGCGTCGCAACCGGCGGAACTACCGCGCCGACCGCAACCGCTGCACCACCTAGCAGGAAATCTCTCCGTGATGTTTGCATGTACTTCATCGTCTTTCAACTAGCAAAGGAGGAGTAATTGCAAAGTCCTCCCCCCCAACATTTGTCCTGAATACACCTATTCCTAAACCGCATTCAGCATAATAAAATCGGGTCACGGAATCAAGAGTAAAGTCGAGAGAATGAGAGGGCCGGCGGGCGCTTTGCGCCAGCGACGAATGAATACTTTCTTCTGTCATCGCTCGCCCCCTTACCATTGTGGTTTATAAACCACACAATTCTAAAATTCTTGTGGTTTAAAAACAGCAACACGGATAACATACTTGAGTACGATAGACAACAGACAAATCTAGATTATTTGGAGAAGCTTTTGGCTTTCAGTTGTAAGCTTTTAGCACCATCGGGAAGAGCGGTCGCCAGTGAAGAATGAAGAAATGAAAAATGACGCATGACGAATGAAAATGGGAGGGGCAACGTCCCCGTTGCCCACATCAGACACGCGTTCTTTCGTGATTCGGCACTAGCGGTCTTGTCGCCTTGCTTCTCCGCTTCCCCGCTTCTCAGCGGATGCCACCTCCCCCTAACAACTGCTGTACAAAGTGAGCCATGAAATATTCCGATCTAGCCAGTTATCGCAAACAAGTATAGGTTACGCCTATGTAATACGCAAAGAAGATCCGATTACCCTTGACCGTACTATATGCTGTAAAATACAGATTCAGTGAAAGCCATGTCAGACAACCAACAGATTTCCGAGACGCTTGATACGCGATTCTTCGCCCCGTTACGCCGAAAGCGCACGCGGCGCGTGGGCGTCGAACTGGAATTCCCGGTGTGGAACCGTACGCCGGGAACGGCTACCGACTTTGTCGCTGTCCATAAGGCGACGGATGAATTCCTTTCTCGTTTCTCTTTCACCGACCTGGTACGTGATGACGAGGGGGCAATCTACCGCGCACGCAATCCCGACAGTGGCGACGAACTCTCCTTTGACTGTTCCTATAACACGCTGGAGATTTCTTTCGCTCCCGACGAAAATCTCATGGGGATTCATTGTCGCTTTATTACCTACTATGCCGTGTTGCAGGATGCGTTTGGACGACATGGGCACGCCCTCACGGGCATGGGGATCAATCCGCACTGGCGCGAGAATCGTCCTGATCCAATCGGAAACGGACGTTATCGAATGCTTCTTCACCACCTGAAATCCTATTCCAAATATGGCGCATCACCGCAATTCCATGACCATCCTGACTTCGGTCTTTTCTCCTGCGCATCACAGACACAGGTCGATGCCGACGAAGTGACGGTCGTCCCGCTCATCAATGCCTTCAATCTTCTGGAACCGTTCAAGGCCGTTCTGTTCTCCAATTCTCCGTTCGGCGCACAAAACGAGACATTGTGCGGGAGAGACAACCTTTGGAGCAAGAGCCTTCACGGATTAAATCCGCACAACTGCGGAATGTACGGCGTCACGCTCCGTTCTCTTGCAGACATTGCGGGCTATCTTGAATCGACGAGTATTTACTGTGTCGAGCGCGGTGAACGGTACATCAACTTTGCGCCTATGCCGTTCCGCGACTACGTCACACAGAAAACCATTGTCGGAGAATACTGGGATGGCGAGACGAAGGTTCATCGCAGATGCCTCCTTTCGCCGTCTCCTGCCGATGTCGCGTGGTTACGTCCATTCAAGTTTGAGGACTTGACCCAGCGCGGTACAGTCGAGTTCCGTTCTGTCTGTGAACAGCCAGTACGGGAGGCGTTCGCCTCAGCAGTGTTCCATGCCGGGCTTGCCGAATATGTGGATAATCTTGCTGATCTCCTGACGCATGACACCATTCTTTACGGACACGGTTATGGTGCAACGGAATTGCGGAGCCTTACGATCCGCCGTGAATGGCCAACGTTCATCGATCTTAAGGCCTTGTCCGTACAGCTCCACCGTATTCTCGATCTCGCCGAACAGGGACTGGCGAAGCGCGGGTTCGATGAAGAAACCTTGCTCATGCCTTTGCGTCGTCGTGCCGACACGCTCGTCAGTCCCGCCCGCGAACAGATGGAACGGCAGGAACGTGGCGAAACGATCGAGTCCATAGCTGACGACTATGGTAGGCTGGAAGGAGGGCGGCATGCTTGATGTTCGAGATCCGCGATTGCGCACATTTGCCTTTGAAGGCAACTTTGGGCTGGAGCGAGAGGCGTTGCGCGTGACGGAGGAAGGATTCATGGCGCATACGCCACATCCTTTTCCTGCCGACCATCAGCGTATCGTTCGCGACTTCTGCGAAAACCAGACAGAGATCAACACGCGCGTGTGGCCGACACCGGAAGAGTCCGTGGCGGAACTGGAGACTCTGAACGCCGAGATTCTGCGCACATTGGGAAGACCGACCTCTGTGTCGGAAACGGACGGGACAGCGACCGCCCCTCACATCTCCCCCGAATACCTTTGGCCGTTCTCCAACCCGCCGCCGCTTCGCGGCGAGGCTGATGTCATTCCGGCAAAATTCGTTGGTACACAGGTCGGCAAGTCGTCTTACAGAGATTATCTTGCTGAAAAGTATGGCCGTTACCTAATGACCTTCTGTGGCATCCATGTGAATTTCTCGTTTGGAGATCGGCTCATCTCGGTATCTGGCGTGAACAGGAATGACCTCTATCTCCATGTTGCTGCCGGAAGTGTTCTTTGGGGGTGGATTGTCGTCGCCCTTACTGCCGCAAGCTCTATCGCCGATTCGTCATTGTTCATCACGGAAGAGACACGTTTCCGTGTATCTTCGAACGCGCAAAAGAGCAACCCTTCCAACGATATTTTCTCTGGGTTCGCATCGGTACGGTGCGGTGATCTTGGATACTGGAATCATTTTACACCAGTCAACGACTTCTCAAACGTGGAAGCGTATGCGGAAACAATAAGAGGATATGTTCGGCGAGGATTGATTGTCGCTCCCAGCGAACTCTACTATCCCGTGCGCCTCAAACCGCGCGGTGCAAACCGGCTGGAAACGCTCGTGGCAGAGGGAATCGACCACATCGAGCTTCGGTGCGTCGATTTGAATCCATTCGTCGGCGGGCTGGTGGATGTGCGTGACATCAAGTTCATCCAGTTGTTTTTCCTCTGGTGCGCGGCACGTCCGCCCGCTAGGCTAACCGAACGCGACCAGACGCAGGCGGTACGGAACTTCAAGAACGCTGCACGGTACGATCTCGATCTCGCCCGCATTTCCTTGCCAGACGGAACGTCTGCGTCGGTTCGTAAGACGGGACTGCGTCTGCTCTCGTCCATGAACCGTTTCTTCGAGAATTTCCCTGCGGAGGTGACGGACATTATCACCTTTGAATACGAAAAGCTGGAGCATCCTGAACGTTGCTACGCGACGCAGGTGCGCGAATGCTTCGGTGGCACGTTTGCCGAGAAGGGGCTGGCACTGGCGAAAAGACTGGCGGAGGATGCGGATGTGTGAGATGTTGGCAATATCGGGGAAACACCGCCGAGAGGTGAACGCTATATTGCGAGAATTTTTCTCCCATGCCGAGCGACATCCGCACGGGTGGGGGTTGGCACGGTTTGACGAGCGCGGGATGTTTGTTGCCCCCGGCGTTGAAAAAGAACCTGTCAAGGCAACAGTGAGCGAACATCTACGGTATTTGCTTGATGGGAGAATCGACACTCCGACGATTCTCGCGCACATCAGGTTCGCGACTGTCGGTACAATGGAATACGAGAACTGCCATCCGTTCACGGGTACGGACAACTCCGGGCGTGTCTGGACACTCGTCCATAACGGGACGATCTTCACGGGGGTAACCCTTAACGACTATATCGGGTTGCAGCGCGGTGAAACCGACTCTGAACGTGTTCTGCTACACCTGATCGCACGGATAGACCGTATGCAGATTCGGCTTGGGCGTCCGTTGCCGGAAGCGGAACGTTTCGCGGTCATGTCGTCCGCGATTGCAGCCCTTGCAAAAGGGAACAAACTGAATCTTCTCATCTATGACGGCGAGATTCTGTATGCGCATACGAATTTTCGTGATTCTCTCCATTTTCTCAAAGAAGATGGTACGATCACGTTCTCCACGTATCCTCTTTGGCATGGCGACTGGCATCCCGTTCCGTTTACGCGACTCATCGCGGTCAAGGACGGCGAATTTGTTCGGGAGGGAGTTTCACATGGAAACGAGTACCTCCATAATCCGGAGGACTATCGTCTCGTGTACATGAACTTCGCTAGACTGTAGTTGTCAAACGTAACAAAGGAGACACGATGAAAATCAAGTATCAAGGTAAAGAAACGGAAACAGACGCACCGACCATTGCGATATTTCTGGAAGAAAATGGTGTTGTTGCGAATGAAGTGGTAATCGAACTGGACGGAGAGATTGTCGCTGCGGATGCCATTGCTGGAGCACCTCTCCGCGATGGTTCTGACTTAAATGTATTTCGTATTGTTGCGGGAGGATAATTGTTTGGATTAGGATTATCAGAATTGATAGGAGAGTAAATCCTAAATCATAGTAATCCTGTCTAAAAGCATGAGGCTTGAAAATGAGCGCAAACACGTATCTCACGGAACAGGAACGGCGTATCCTCGAATCGGTGAAAGTCGGCATTGCCGGGGCGGGCGGACTCGGCTCGAATGTCGCAATGCTACTCGTTAGGGCTGGACTGAAAAAACTTGTCATTGCCGACTTCGACATCGTGGCCGAATCGAACCTCAACCGGCAGTTCTTTTTCCGTCATCAATTGGGAGAGAAAAAAGTCGATGCGCTCGCGCACAACTTACGTCTTATCGAACCCGACCTTAACCTCGCGCTTCATGACACGCAGCTTACGCCAGTTAACATCGACTATGTGTTCGCTGGTTGCCAGATTATTGTCGAAGCGCTCGATTCGGCAGAGGCGAAGTCGATGTTGCTTCACTCGCTTCTTCCGCTCGGCAAGCCTGTCGTTTCGGCAATCGGGCTTGCAGGCTGGGGAGGATCAAACGACATCCGTACACGCCGCGTTGGTCGCAACCTGATTCTTGTCGGCGACCAGACGCGGGATGTCCGCGACGGCTTCGCCCCCGTAGGTGTACGCGTCAGCATCGCCGCCGCTCACGAAGCCAATGCCGTTTGTGCCCTGCTGCTCGGAGAAGAACTATAGCATTGTGAAGGAAGTTGGAATGGAAGTTTCGACAGAAAGGATACGAAAATGAAACCACTAAAAATCGGAGGCAGAACATTCACGAACCGTTTTTTCCTCGGAACGGGAAAGTTCGCGTCAAGCGCACAGACAAGAGCCGCGCTTGCCGCAAGCGAGACGGAACTTGTCACGGTCGCCCTTACGCGTATCCACGAGGGCGATTCTTCGGGTGATGACATCTTGAAGGCCATCGATCGCGACAGGATTGAGGTGATGCTCAACACGTCCGGTGCGCGGAATGCGGATGAGGCTGTGCGTATCGCGAAGATTGGCAAGGCTGCTGGTTTCAACTGGCTCAAGATCGAGGTGCATCCAGATGCCCGTTACCTTCTTCCCGACCCAGTTGAAACACTTGTGGCAGTACGCGAATGCGCAAAACTGGGGATGGTCGTTCTTCCGTATATCAATGCCGATCCCGTGCTGGCGCGGAAATGCGAGGATGCGGGCGCGGCTGCGGTGATGCCGCTCGGTTCTCCCATCGGCTCGAATCGCGGGATCCGCACACGCGATATGATCGAAATCATTGTCGAACAGAGCCACGTGCCGGTCGTGGTCGATGCGGGAATCGGTCTCCCTAGCCATGCGGCGGAGGCGATTGAACTTGGTGCGGATGCTGTTCTCGCCAATACAGCCGTCGCAGCGTCGGGCGATCCCGTGAAGATGGCAGAGGCGTTTAAACTCGCTGTCCTTGCGGCTGGGCTCGCGCTTGAGGCAAGACCGCCGCGTATATCCACAACCGCAATTGCCACAAGCCCAATGGATATCTTCAAGTAATGTTCCCATCGCTCAAATACACCGAAAAAGAAGTTGATGACTACCTCAAAAACGTATCGGCGGACATCGTGTGCGGTTCGCTCGCTAAAGTACGGCATGACTGGTTCGATCTTTTGAATCTCATCAGTGAGACGGCACGTCCTTTTATTCCGGAAATGCGCCGTATCGCACAGGTCGCCCGACGCCGTTACTACGGTAAGACGGTGAGTGTCTATGCCCCGCTCTACATCGGCAACACTTGCATCAACGCTTGCCTCTACTGCGACTTCCGTCGTCAGCACACGGGAACCATGCGCCGCAACCTCACGTTGGACGAGATTCGCGCCGAAGCAAATGCGATACGTAGAACAGGCATCGATTCACTTCTCGTCGTGGCGGGCGAAGACCCAAAGGTGAACACCATCGCTCATCTTATCGAAGTCGGAAAGCTTCTGAAACCGATGTTCTCCTACCTTGCGTTGGAAGTCGCACCGCAGACCGAAGAAGGTTATCGTCAACTGTTCATGGCTGGCTATGAGGGTTTGACGTGCTTTCAAGAAACATACGACCAGACTCTCTATCGTGAAATGCATCCCGCCGGACCGAAAGCAGACTATGCTTGGCGGCTCAATACACAACTCCGCGCAGGACGGGCAGGATTCCGCGTTCTTGGTTGCGCATTTCTGCTGGGACTAGGTACATGGCAGAGGGAGGCGGCAAGTCTTGCCGCCCATGCCTTCTACCTGATGCGCGAGTGTTGGGAAGCGAAGGTGCAGTTTGCGTTCCCGCGTATCTGTAGTGTTGATGGCGGTTTTGTGCCACCGTGCGAAGTGTGTGAAGACGATATGGAGCAAATGATGCTCGCGTTTCGCATTGTTTTTCCGCAATGTTGCATGACCGTATCGACACGCGAGGCACCGAAATTCCGCGACTTCATCGTCCAGACTGCCGCCGACAACATGAGCGCAGGGTCGCGAGTTACGCCGGGCGGCTATACGGTTTCTAAACAGGGGCGTACTTGTCGCGACCACAAGGCAGATGTCGCACAGTTTACATTATCCGACAGGCGTACTCCCGCTGAGGTGTTTGCCGCTATTCGCGCCAACGGACAGGAAGTCGTGTTCAAAAATTGGGACAGTCGAATTTGAGATAAGACGGTTGCACCGCCTTTCCTTACCTGAAATTGAAGGCGGTTGCGCCTTCTTTTACGGCTTGGACTGCGCAGGACTGCAGGAGTGCCGCACGGTCTTTCCCGCCCGCGTAGGCGGGGGCGTACGTGGTCTTGGTTACGTCCGTGCCGAAGAAGAACGCTTGCCAGACCAACGCCTGAAGGTACTCGCCGGATGGGTTCAGGTGCGTCGCGTCTTGCGAGAGCTTTTCCTCGCCTTTGCCGTCCTTGGGTTTCTTCCAGCTGAAGCGTCCCACGACTTCGCCGCCGAGATCAGGCGTTTCCGGTTTCTTGTACTTTGCCAACTGCTCACGGGTGGGATGTACCAGTGTGACGGGCAGTGCCTGACGGAATTTCTGCACGGCTAATCCCGTCGGAATCATGCGGAACTTGTACTGCTTCGCCAGCGAGGCGTAGGCGTCTCGCGTCCGCTCGTATTGTCCGGTCTGATCGAACTTCCAGGCACCGCCGGGCTGGATACGATTGTCGAGATTGGAGTATGCCCACGTCTGTTGGATGACGATCTCCGCCTGTGGGGCAAGCTCCTTAATCTTGGCGATCAGCTTGTCGGCATACGGATGATAAGTCTCCGGATCCCAGGCGGAAGGGCTCGCTTGTTGGATCGTCACGTAGTCCCACTTGTCCGTTACCAGCATTTGGGGGATGTTGGACTTGAAACGCTTGACGCCTTCGGTATCGCTGATCCAGATGTCGTATGGTTTGAAGGTGTCGTTCGACGCCTTCTCGACATTCTCCCAATGCCGCTGGAAGGAACATCCGCCGATGTACATGCTCGCCGCCTTCAACTCGCTACCGGAGGCTTTTGCGAGCTGGGGCCAGTTCCGCATCACGCTGACGGAAAAACTGTTCCCGATAATCAGCACCTTCGTTTCCTTTGCCCACGCCGTCGCGACTGCGGCGACAGCCAATACCATCCACAATGTCCGTTTCATCTCATTCTCCTTTCGGTTTCTTTTCCTCTGAACCGATTGCAAACATCTCGGTTCTCTTTTCCCAACCACGAAAGCCGCGGAGACCATGAGTTTTCCACTCATTCAGTGAGTCCCGTGTATTCTGTGGTTTCGAAATGACCTCCTCAATCCATCTGTTGCATCTCGCACAGGCGACGATAGACACCACCTTTGGCGTACAGTTCGTCATGCGTGCCGCGCTCCTGGATCACGCCGTTCGCCATCACCAAAATCTGATCCGCATTGCGGATCGTGCTGAGTCGATGCGCGATCGCGAAGGTAGTGCGGTTCGCCATCAACCGGTTGATCGCATCCTGTACCAGTCGTTCAGTCACCGTGTCAAGCGCACTGGTCGCTTCATCCAGCACGAGGATCGGCGGATTCTTGAGAATGGCACGCGCGATTGCCACGCGCTGCCGCTCTCCACCCGAAAGCGCGAATCCCTTCTCGCCCACGATGCGGTCGTATCCCTCCGGCTGGGCGATGATGAACTCGTGCGCGTTCGCCATCTTCGCTGCCTCGATGATCTGTTCCCGCGTTGCGCCCTCCGTACCGTAGGCGATGTTGTTGGCAATCGTGTCGTTGAAGAGAACGGTCTCTTGCGTGACGACACCGATGAGCTTGCGCAAGTCAGCGATATCGAAACGGTGGAGCGGAACGTCGTCCATCGTAATCGAGCCGTCGGTCGGATCGTAGAACCGCGCCAGCAGATTGGCTAGCGTCGTTTTGCCGGAACCGGTTCCGCCAACCACCGCGATGATTTTTCCACGCGGCATCTCGAACGAGACGTCTTTGATCGTGAGGTCGGGATTCTGTCCGTAACGGAAAGACACGTGGTCGAATTTCACGGAGGTCGTGAAATCCGTCTTGTGGATCGGGTTCGCGTCAATCGGCAGGCTCATGTCCAGATCCATCAACGAGAAGATACGGCAGAGCGCGGCACGTCCGCGTTCCACCTGCGCCTGCACCTTGCTGAGTTGCCGCATCGGGCGGTACGCCACCAACAGCGGCGCGACCAGCGGAACGATGTCGTAGATCGCGACCTTCGTGAAGAAGCAGTAGATGATGAAGATGAAGATCATGCAGACGCCCAACGCTTCGACTACGGGCTGGATCAACAATTCGATTCGGACCGAGCGCAACAGCGTCTTGACATAGTCGCGGTTTGCCGTTTGGTATTTCTTCTCCTCCAGTGCCTCGGTGTTGTACGCCTTGACCACGCGGATACATGTGATGTTTTCATGCATCTTGGACGAGATAATTGAAACGCGCTGCATCGCACGACGTGCCCAGCGGTGGACAATCGTTCCCAGTACGGTGATCGGCAGGAAGACGAGCGGGAATCCGATACCCATCAAGACTAGCGTGGGAATCATGTCATGCTGGATCGCGAAGTAGATCACGAATCCTCCTGCGACCAGAATCTCGAAGGGGGCACGGCAGAGATCCGCCACCGTGCGCGAAATCACGTGCTCGATCTGTTGCGGGTCGTTCGTGCATCGGCTCATGATTTGCCCCACGTCCGTTCGTCCGAAGAACTGGAGCGACTGCTGTTGCAGATGGTTGAAGAGATCCTGTCGCAGATCCTGCACGACATGCGCGCCGGACCAACGCAGACAGTACTGGTTGAGGTACATCGAGCCAAGCCAGACGAGCATAACGAACGGGACGACGACAATCGCCACGACAAGCAATTCCCCCGTCATGTTCCCTTGTTCATCGAGCAACTCCAGCCCGAACTTCCTTGCCATGGAGTCTGCCTTGTTGAACCAGCCTGGCAAATCTTTCCGCTCCAGCCGTCCGGCGGATTTCTCGCGCTTCACCATGTCTTTCAGCGAAACCTTGAAGCCTGTCTTCTTCGTTTCCGCCTCTTCCGCTGCGGGCGCGGCGGTGTCGGTCTGTTCCTGCTCTACCGCCTCTTTCGCCTCCGTCGTCTGCACGTGCTTCAGCACGGGCTGGATGACCTGAAAGAGCGGCATCCACGACATCGCCGTCGTGAATCCAGCGAGCAGTCCAATCAACAGACGAACCTTGTACTTCTTCGCGTACTGGAATAGCCGTCCGTAGGCTTGCCTCGCGGTGTATTCCTTGTCAAAAAATTCGGTTGTTCTGATTCCCATGATTCCACCATTCTGCCTGTTACAGGTGTTGTAGATACGCCTGTGCCTCCAGTGCCGCCATACACCCACTTCCTGCGGCGACAACCGCCTGTTTATACACGCGGTCCTGCACATCGCCCGCCGCAAACACGCCGGGCACGGATGTACGTGTCCGGTCGGTCACGATGTACCCTTGCTCGTCAATCTCCACCTGCCCTTTGAACGCGGCGGTATTCGGCGTGTGTCCAATCGCAACGAAAATTCCTTCCAGTGGAAGGTCGCGCATCTCGTTCGTTTTCACGTTGCGGATACGGATTCCCTCGACTCGCTTCTCGCCCAAGAACTCTTCCGGAACGGAGTCCCAAATCACCTTGATCGACGGGTTTCCCAACACACGATCTGCCAACGCCGCCGAAGCGCGGAAAGCGTCGCGGCGATGGATTACCGTCACCTCGCTCGCCAACGTTGCGAGGTAGAGTGCGTCGGTCAATGCGGTGTCGCCGCCGCCGATGACCGCGACACGCTTGCCTTTGAAAAAGGCGCCGTCGCAAGTTGCGCAACTGGAGACGCCGCGCCCCTTCAAGCGTCGTTCCGACGGCAATCCCAGCCAGCGCGCGCTCGCGCCCGTGGCGAGAATAACCGCTTCCGATTCCAGCGTCTCCCCGCTCAACATGAGCGTCAGCTGCTTCGGTTTCGAGGAGAAATCGCAGGAGAGTACCTCGTCCGCCAGAAACCGAACGCCAAGGCGTTCCGCCTGTTTGCGCATGGTCTCGACCAGCGTCCGTCCCGGAATCGGACTCTCGAATCCAGGAAAGTTCTCGATCTCCGGCGTTTGCGTGAGCTGTCCGCCCGGTGCCATTCCTTCCAACACGAGCGGATGCAGATTCGCGCGCGCTGCGTAGATTGCGGCGGTCAATCCAGCGGGACCACTTCCAACGATCACCAGTTGTTCAGCCATGCGAAACGCTCCTCATTTCCCTTTGCCGAAAGTGAAGTGCGGTTCGGTTCCCGCGATCAACCGCTTGATGTTGGAACGGTGCCGCCAGATCACCAACGCCGCAAGGACAGTCAGGACGATCGGCAACACGAGATCGTGGTTCTTCGGGTATTCCAGCACCCACACCGTCACCGCCAGCGCCGCCGCGCCCGAACAGGAGGCGACGGACATATACCGCAATGTCAACAGCACGAGAAGCCAGGTGCCGAACGCGATCCCGAACGCCAGCGGCACGATGCCGACCAGCATACCCGCACTGGTGGCGACCCCCTTGCCCCCCTTGAAATGCAGGAAGCAAGTCCACGAATGCCCCAGCACGGTCATCACGCCGCAGAACAGTTTCAGGTACTGCGGATTCCCCGTATCCCCCAGTTTCAGGCAGAGCCACGGAATCAGCGTGGTCCCGGCGACACCCTTGAGGAAATCCAGCAGGAAGGTCAGCAGCCCCCACGACTTGCCGACGGAACGATACACGTTCGTTGCGCCGATGTTCCCGCTGCCGACCGTGCGGATATCCACGCCCTTGCATTTCGCGATGACAAACCCGAACGGAATCGAACCGAACAGATATGCCAAAACCCCACCGATAATCCAAATCCAAACCGTATTCATGTTACCTCCTTACCTTTATGGAATTCAATTCCCCTGACGGGGAAACACAACACGCAGAAGCACATCTCTACTCCACAACCTCAATCCACGAGGGGTCAAACTTAATTGCGGCTAAGAAATCGTTTTTGTTCAATTTGGGCGGTTTCCTGATACGTAATTTCAGGCGACAATCAGGAGCAGTCGTTGAAATTGTGAATTGTGAACCATGCGGCTGCCATGTAAATTTCTCTTTGTCGGTTGTGCGCTCGTAACCTTCAAGATTATCATGTGAATTCCATTCCCAATAGTAGTCTTCGGGGATGAAACGCAGAGCTTCCTCCTCGAACACAGAAACGGTTTCCAGCCCTTCCCCCTTTATGAGAACGACCGTTCGGGTAGTCGTAAACTTTTTGCGTACTTCAGTAATCCTCCCATTCCAAATGCCAAGTATCATTTCCCCAAGACGATTCGGGTCTTCGGCATGAACGTTTTCAATGTCGAGCGAATAGTCAGGCGAATTGCGCCCGCTGATTAGACGGATATTGCGAACCGTAAACGGATTTTTATTCTTCACAGTCTTGGCACTCCACGCCTTCTGCCCTCGTATTACATTGATCCAACCATCTGAAGAAATTCGCTCCTCGCCTCCTATACAAGATGCAAAAATTCGTCGCCATTCGCAGTCAGAAATGTTTGCATCCATTTTTTCTAGAAACAACTTAAATCGTTCACAAGCTAACTTTCGCCCGAATTCTTCTGTTAATATCGTTTTCATAAGATTTTATGCCGCAATTTGCGCAATCCAAATCCGCTGCTCTGATTTCATGGTTCGCACCTCAAAGGATATGCCAGCGTTGAGCGGATTCTCAATTACGCGCGGTTTGGGCGTGTGGGCAAAATCTGTAACAACATACAAGAAAAATCTTGATGTCAAATATTGCGCCATCTTAAATTCTTTCTCCGTCAACTGAATCTGTCCTGAAGGCGTACGCAATCCTTTAACCTCAACTGCCAGAAACTCCTCCTGTGGTGGAGTCAACTTGAAGTCAAAGCCGCATCCATAAGCGGTAGTGCGTTGAATCGTACAATCCGAGAATTTCTGAATATCGCGGTAATTTTTCTCAAAGAAATTCTCTGCCGCCTGACCTGTCATCACCCGCCGAGCAAAAGCTGTCGTCTCATCGTCTTTTATTCCCGCAGCAATCGTTGCGCGGCCAATGGCGAGATCAACATCCATATCGCCCGCAAACTGAACTTTCATCAACTCAAGAAATTCTTGCAAACTCAATTTGCCGTATGTGTCTATGAATGCCTGACGACTAGGGCGTATCACTTTGTTCTTCCAACCAGTCCTTGAGTTTGGGAAATATGGGTCGAATTCCTGCATGTAAAGCTTAACAGACGACGGCTTGCCGCCGACAGCATAAGCAAATGTATTATATGCTTCACCCAAAGTCTTTATACCTAACGCCGCCAATCCCTCGCGGTTGAATTTGGAAAGAAACAACCCCGCAAGCATCATCTTTTTGTTTTCAATCGTCATTTCGCTCATGTCGGAATCCTTTCTTTGTTGCCGAATGGCCGTTCGTCGAAATTGCTGTAGTAAGTTCTTGCAGCTTCTTTGTCCCATTCAGACGAAAACACGCATTTTCCGCCTAGCGACTGATAGCCCAGCCTTATACCTCCGATTCCTGCAAACAAGTCTATAAATGTGAATTCTCCTCTTTCTGGCGCAGGGAAAGGCACATCGGGCTTGAATGATTCGCCAGTCGGCAACTCCCAAAGCAACATCTGATGGGATGTCTCGCAGACGCAAAGCTGGTCATGCGGAAGCGGGGCGAGGTCTGCTGGTAGATAGTCGAGGAGGCAACCGAGGCCTCCGTCTGCTTGATACGCCTTGACGGCTTGTGCGATTTTCGGCGAACGTTTCGCGAAATCTTTTGCGCGAACAACGACCATCGAATCATTGTTTGCCGGCAGCCACTTATGAACCACTTTGAAGACGGCGTAGAAATCACTATGCTTCCCTTTACCCTTGGGATAATCGGGATGTTCCGAGAGAAATTCTTTGCGCGACACAACGCCGATAAACTCAGCGGCGTAAATGTGCCTCTTGTCCTTCGTTCCGCAATAGAGCCAAAGTTCCGTAACCTTGCACCACCCCTCTCCCGTTGATTCAGCCTCTTCTTTCGAAATCGGATAGTTGTATAGATGGCGCTTGCTGATCCACTTCAATTGATCAGGTTCACGCCTGTACGTACCGACAAGCACCCGCTGTCGCGAGTCTGTCCCTTGAGGCGGGATTTCTTGCTCTCCCTTGACCTTTTGTTTTTTCTTAGTCGCCATGAAAACCTTTTGCAATTGCCCGTCCATGAGAGAACATTTTAGCAACTTTGGGGAATACGGGAAAGAATAAAAAGGCTGTATGCCATGCGCATCTCCCCGATTACCGCTTTTCCTTCTCGGCTTCCTTTTTGTCTTCTTCCAGTGGCGGTGGCGGCTGGCCGAAGATGACGGCGGCGGGATTCTCCGACAGGTTCTGCAACAGGTCGCGGAAGGAACCTGTTGCGTCCCGTACGTTCTGCAGGATGTCCGAGATATTTCCGGACTGCTGTTTCATCGTCGTGTTGAGGGATTGTGCGGTTTGCTCCAACGCGCCTGCCAAACCGGCGATTGAGGCGGCGTTCGTTGAAAGCAGGGCACGGAGCATTGTGGCGACCTCCACGTATTGCGTCGCCACTCCATCCACGTCGGACTTGATCGAGTCCAACATGGTGTTCGCCGAATCGGCGACGCCCGTCACACAGGTCCCGATCCCTGCACTTTGAACGCTTTGCAGAATCTTCTGGAGATCGGCGTTGGAGGTGCGAAGCTCCCGAAGCAGGTTTGTCGATTCACGGCTGATCCCTTCGACATCAGCGGCAGCCAACCGGTTGGTCAGCAGATCCATCGTCGAGACGAAACGGTCACCAATCGCACGGAAATCGATGTTGCTCAATTTGACAATCACTTCGTCCATCGTCCGCTTCAGCGTCTTCATTGTACTGCTGATCGAGGGAATCACCTGATGCCGCGACTTCCACTCAAAGGACTCCATGTCCAGTTTCCCTCCTTCGAAGTAGTCGAGCTCGAGGAAGGAGAGTCCCGTCACGCCCGACGAGGTGATCTTGACACGCAACCCCTGATCAACCAGATGCTTCAACACGCGTTCAGGTTTTTCAGAACCGAGTAATCCGAATTTCTTCGGCTCCAGCGAAAGCACCACGCGAATCTGACGCATGTTCACGGCGTTGGGCAGTTCGTCCGCATTCTTCTCATACGTGCCGTACACAAAACCGATCTCCTCCACGGAACCCACCGGTACGCCGCGATATTTCACGGGAGATCCAGAATCCAGTCCCGCCACAGACTCCGTGAAATAGGTCTCCGCGAAGACCTTCTCCTGATTCAGGACACGCGAACTGGCAACGGCCAGCGCGATCAGAATCAAAATGAAACCGCTCAAGATGAAAAATCCGATTTTCGCAAAGTTCGATTTGTTCTCGTTCATTTCATCACCTCATCCGTTGTCTTCTTCCTCTCCGGCTCCCGATTGAAAAACGCGCGTACTTTTTCGCTCGGCGGGTTGTCCCACAATTCCGCCGGGACGCCTGTCGCAATCATGCCTGCCGCCTCTCGGTCTAGCATGACGCAACGATCCGCAACCGCATAAATGCTCGGCAACTCGTGCGTCACCATCACGACCGTCATTCGCTGCTCGTCCCGCAGACGCAGGATCAGGCGGTCGAGTTCCGCGCTGGTAATCGGGTCGAGTCCAGCCGACGGTTCGTCCAAAAACAGAATCTGCGGACTCAGTGCCAGCGATCGTGCGATCGCCGCGCGCTTACGCATACCGCCGCTGATCTCGGCGGGAAAGAAGGTCGCGTACTCCTTCAGTCCGACCTGCTCCAGCTTCATCAGTGCGAGCAGCCGCCGCGCGTCGGGTGGCAAAGCGGTGAATGACTCCAGCGGTACGCAGACGTTTTCCAGCAGGGTCATCGACCCGAAGAGCGCGCCGCTCTGGTACATAACGCCGAAGTGGCGGCGTGCGCGTTGCGCTTCCGCTGCGTCACCGCCGAAAATGCGGTCGCCCAGAATCCGGATCTCGCCGCTCAACGGCGGTTGCAATCCGATGATGTGCTTGAGGATCGTGCTCTTGCCGCATCCAGAACCGCCGAGAATTACGAAAATCTCCCCCTCCCGCACCTCGAACGAGACGTGGTTCAAGATCGGCTTTCCGTATCCCGCCGTAAGGTCTGTTACTGTGATGACTGCCTGATTCAACTTTCCCTCTACACTAGAATCCCATGAAATACGCCAACACCGCGAAACCGCCGTCGAAAATTGTGATTAGGACGAGGCTGCCGACCACCGAGGCGGTTGCCGCCCGTCCCACCGCGTCCGCCGTCCGGCCCGTGCGCAACCCCTGCGTACAACCGACCTGACCGATGAGAAAACCAAAGACCATTGATTTGGCCAATCCGAAGAGCGCGTTGTTCAGCGACAAGGACCCCGCGATGTGCTGGCAGTACGCGACGGCCGGAATGTTCATCGAGAGCAGAACGAAAGCCCCTCCGACCAACCCGGCAAGGATGGAAAAGATCGTCAGCGTCGGCATTACGAATGTCGCGGCCAACACGCGCGGCAAGGTCAAGAACTCCGTTGGGCTCAAACCGAATGTGCTCAGAGCATCGATCTCCTCGTTCACCTTCATCGTACCGAGTTCGGCGGCGAACGCGGAACCGGAACGTCCCGTGAGGATAATCCCCGTGATGATCGGGCCCAGTTCGCGGAACAACCCGATGCAGATCAGATCGGCGACATAAATCTCCACCCCGAATTGCTTCAGTGAAGCTGCCGACATGAAGGCGAGGATCAGTCCAATCAGGAATCCCACTAGCATCGTGATGGGAAGCGCATCGATACCCGCCCGTTCGAAATTCAGCCAGAAGTCACGCCAGCGCAACCGTTTCGGTGCAAATGTGACACGGAACAGTGCGACCAGCGTCGCCCCGAAATGGGCGAACTCATCCACCACATCATCCCAGATTCCAACCGTAGCTTCGCCCAGCTGCACCAGCAGTTTCGTGCCGCGCTTCCGCACGAATTGTCCGGGAGAGGACTCCGCGAAACGCGCTGGCTCGAACTGTTCCAGCGTTCGTGCCACCGCACCGTTCGCGTCTTGGCAGCGAATCGCGAATCCCTGCTTGGCCGAAGCGCGGTACAGCGCGATCACGAACGCCTCGCCAGCCCCGTCGAGAAACTGAACCCGGTCGGCATTCAGCGACAACGAATCCGCAGCCTTCAATTCCTTGACGGCTTTCAGATTCTTTCGCCACAGGATTTCAATCGCCCCCTGCGTGCATTGTTCCGGTAATTCAATCAACATGGTGCTAGTATAGCGTTTTTCCGTTCGTTTGAACACAAAAAACGAATCTCCCTGCGCTTACTTCATACAGAGGTACGTAAAGGAGGTGGGCGTGGTATACCCGCGCACAAAACACCCAACTACCTAACTACCCAACCACCTAACCACCCAACTACCCAACTATTTATCGGATGGCTTTCGGGAAGGCGTCGCGGACGCGGCGGGAGAGAACGGCGGGACAGTGCGGAATTGAGGATCGGCGGAAACGCGGGAGGAGATCACGCAACGACACTTCCTCGCCGAAAGCCGCCCAACCGCACCACCAGCCGAGCAGGCCGAGCACCTGCTGTGCGGTGTACCCCGCTTCGCGGAACGCCGAGATGCGGGTGTCGCCATGACGTTTCGCCAACCGATGCCCATCCTCGCTCACGACCAATGGTACATGGTAGAAGGTGGGGGGTGTCAAACCCAATGCGCGGTAGAGAAGAAGCTGACGGGGCGTGGTGGAGAGCAGGTCGTCGCCCCGCACCACCTCGGTAATGCCCATCGCCGCATCATCCACTACGACGGCGAGCATGTAACCCGCGCCCTGCGGATGCCGGGCGATCACAAAGTCGCCGACGGCCTGTGACACATCCTGCGAGAACTCGCCGCAAAAGCCGTCCTCGAACGAGACGACGGCGTTATCCGGAACGCGGTAACGCCACGCGGGGAGGCGTCCGTGCGGAAGCTCACGACGCGCCTCCTCGTAATTCGCGAAACGGTCGCGGCAGATACCGGGATAGAACAGCCCCTCTTCGGTGTGCGGAGCGGATTGCCCCGCCTCGACATCGGCGCGGGTACAGACACAAGGATACACCAGTCCTTGTTCCTGCAGACGACGCAACGCGGCGGCGTAGAGGGGAAGTCGTTCGGATTGCGTGTACGGGGCGTACGTGCCGCCGCAGTCCGGACCCTCGTCCCAATCGAATCCCAACCAACGAAGATCCTCGATGGCAGAGACGTGCGCACCCGGCTTCACCTTTGGGTGGTCGAGATCCTCCATTCGAAGAACGAGTTTTCCGTCCGCCTCCCTCGCTCGAAGCCAAGCGATGAGAAAGGTGCGCGCGTTACCCAGATGGAGCGCACCGGTGGGACTGGGGGCTAACCTGCCGCGATAGATTCGTTCGGCGGTCATACGCGTGTCACCCCCGCTTTCACCTGTTCGTTCGGGTCGATACGCCCACACGGCCACGGGAAGGCGTTGCACGCGACAAGTGCTTCGCCGGCAAGGAAGAGTGAACCACAGACCAGCACGATGCCGTTCGAAGCTGCCGCCCATTGTTTGGCTGCGGCAAGTGCGTCTTCCAGCGAATTCGATGCCTCAGCCCGTTCCATGCCCGCCAGGCGCATCAGGTTACAAGTTTCGGTGGCTGGGAGCGAACGGGGGTTTCGGATCGGTACGCCCCACGCGCACTTCACAATCGGTTTCAGCGTCTGCAGGAAGGTTGGCACATCCTTGTCCCCGCAGAATCCGGCAACCAGCCCGACGGGGCGTTTCTCGCGGCAGGACTTGAAGGCGGCCAGCAAGGCTTCCGCCGCACAGGGATTGTGTCCGCCGTCGATAATCACCGGCGGGGCGGAAGAGACGAGCTGGAACCGACCCGGCCAGCAGACCTGCTCCAAGCCCTCGACGAACGCCCCGTCCGCAATCGGGAGACCGAGGTCGTGGACGCACTCCAGCGCGGCGATGGCCGTGACAGCGTTCTCCGCTTGAAAGGCACCGGGCAGGGGGAAGCGTACTGGCGGGAGAGAACGGTTCTGCGTGGAGATCGAAAACGTTTGACCGTCCAGACGGCTTTTGGAGACGCGCAGACTGACTGCGTCCTCGGCGGCAATGCAGAGGGAACCGCGGGTTGCCGCCGTCTCGGAGATGACGGCGCGTGCTTCGTCCGGCGTGGCCCCGCAGACGACGGGACGCCCGGGTTTGATGATGCCCGCCTTTTCGGTGGCGATTGCACGAATGGTGTTCCCCAGCCAATCGCAGTGATCCAGTCCGATCCGCGTGATGACCGAGACAAGCGGGGTTACGACATTCGTCGCGTCCAGTCGTCCGCCCAGTCCGGTTTCGAGGACAAGCAGCTGGATACCCAGTTGGCGGTAAAGCACGAATGCGACGGCGGTCAGGCACTCGAAAAAGGTGACTTCGCGGGAGAGGTGGGCTTCCACGCGCTCGACGGCGGGGCAAACCACGCGAGCTGCCGTCTCCAACGCCTCGTCCGAAACCGGACTGCCGTCCACGAGGAATCGCTCGTTCACGCTCACCAGATGCGGCGAGGTGTAACGTCCCACGCGGTAGCCCGCATGACGTAGAACGGACTCGCACATCGCGGCAACGGCACCCTTACCGTCCGTTCCCGCAATGTGAATCGCCGCCACCTGCGCCTCCGGATGATCCAGTTCATCCATCAACGCGAGCATCGCCTCCAGTCCGGGCTTGATTCCGAACCGCCTTTTCCCCAACATCTCGTCCAGTATGGTTGTCATGACGCGGACTATGATACCAAGAAGCGGCGAAAGAGAAAAGAGAAGGTTTTTGGCACACCTCTTGCAATAAGAAAATAGGGTGATTTCCCTGCGGGGAGAAGTCAGAAGTTGTCCCCCTTGAAAATAGGGGATGGCGATGACCGACAAGCCGCTAGGTAGGGCAACCGAGGTGGATACTCAGGGCGACAGTTCCTTGCAATGTGTGTCCAACAGAATGCAGTCCGTCACATCGGGGGGTGTGGCGGGCTTTTTTTCGCTTCACTCACGGTTAGGTAGTTAGGTGGTTGGGTAGTTAGGTGATTGGATTGAGCCGTTCAAGCATAGCATTGGGGGAGGGTAACATCCACGTTACCTCACTTCGTTCGGAATGAAGAATGAAAAATGACGAATGAAGAACTGTAGCATTTTTATCTTTTCATTCTTCATTGCGGCTTTGCCGTCCCAGCCTCACAGCTTAACACGCTTAACCAGCTGGCGCGAAGCGCCTTGCCTTTACCGCTCTGTACAAATCCGAGAATACATGGTATGCTTTTCTCGTTCGAAAGAAAGGAAAGAATGCGATGAAGTTGCAACAGTTTGGATGGGCATTGGCAATCGTCTTGGCGTTTTCTGCGGGAATGTCGGAAGCGGCGAAGAAATCGAGCCGTAATTTCCAGTCGATGGCGGAAAAGAAAGCCGCCGCAGAGGCGGCGGAGCAAAAGGCGGCGAAGGAACGTGAAGCTGCCGCCGCCGCTCGTCAGCGTGCCGAGGCACAGGAGAAAGCGCAGCAAAAGGCGCAGACGGTTGTCGAGTTCAAGGGACCTTCGACGGGGTGGGGGTTCGTGCAGACCGAAACGCCCTTCTACTCCGCAGCTGGAAAGAATCAAGGGAAGATTGCGGCGGGCGCCTCTTTCACTTACAATGGCGTCAAGAAGAGCCAGCGGAATTCGATGTTGGTGGTAACCTTTACGGAAACGCCCGAAAGTACACCAGACAAAGGGCCGTACCTGATCGATTGCACGAAGGTAGCGGTTTACGGGGGAAAGTTCAGCGAAATGGATCCAGCCCAGGTGGGGAAATTGCGGAACTATTTCACCCTGAAAGGCGAGCTGGATGCACGCAAGTCTGAACTGGAAGAGGCGGAACAAAAGAAGAATCCCTACTACGGTTCGTTTCTGGAGCAGAAGACAGCGTATCAGGAGAGCTGCCGCCTTGCGTCCGAGATGGAGGCGAAGATGAACGCATTGCAGGGTGCCTCGCGTGAGAAGATGCACGACAAGTTGCGCGCGTTGAAGTACCAGCAGACCGGGCTGATGCAGAATTATCAAAAGGCGTTGCAGGCCTATCAGGGATGGAAAGCGCAACATCCTGTTCCCGCAACGTTGATCAGCGGGGATGCGAAGGTACAGGAACTTTCCGCCCGGCTCAAAACGGCCAAGTCGGGAATCGAAAATCTGATTCCTGTTGAATCTGCGAAGTAACGGTCGGGACATAAGGTGGAATCCAAGTACGGAGGCAAAATGTTGAATCGTGTATTGCTGATTTGGAGTGTTGCGGTCTCGTTCGCATGGGCATCTCCGTTCTCTGCCGCTGTACGGACACTTTCGGTGGAGTCCAATGCGGTCGTGGTGGAGGTCACGATTTCCGTTCCGACTGGTCATGTGGTGTACGAACGTTCATTTTCCGTTGCTTCCGACGAGGCTCGTGTCACGGCGGTTCGTCGTGCGGTCGCCGAGAAGGAACCGGATCCGCTGGATTCCACGCAGGAGGTCGCGGTGTTCTCCGCCCCCTTCACTTCCGTCTGGCGAGTAGAGCGCTCATCCGCCGTATCTGCCGCCTCGTTCACCGTGTCGTGGCAGGGCTGTTCGGGGGATACCTGCTTTCTTCCCGAAAGCCGACTTTTCGTATTCGATCCCAAAACCTCCGCCTATCAAGAGAAGAACGAGGAGGAATCGTCCGAAGAACCGAAGGAATCGGAGTCTTGGTTGAACGGACGGCGACTGACGGCAACGGCTGGAGGGTATCTGAACGCCTCCGAATTTCAGGCGTTTCTTGATCGAGCGGAGGGGAAGGAGACGGAGGTGACTTTCCTGCGCGATCCCGTTACCTTCCTGCGCGAAAAGGGGCTTTGGATTACCCTGCTGTTGATTCTTGTGGGCGGAATCCTGTTGAATCTCACTCCGTGCGTCCTGCCGATGATTCCAGTCAATCTGGCGATTATCGGGGCGGTCAGCCGTACGCAGCGCAGTCGCTCGCAAGGATTCCTGCTGGGCGGTATCTATGGATTCGGAATCCTATTCTCGTACGGACTGGCTGGCTGGTTCGTCGTGCGAGGAGGTGCTTTCTTTGGTTCCCTCCAAAGTTCCCCTTGGTTCAGCCTGTCGATCGCCGTCCTCTTCGCCGTTTTTGCGTTGGCGATGTTGGATGTTCTGACAATTGACCTGACGCGATTCCGGGGTGGACGGAGAAAGCCGCAGGGGAAAAAGGCGGAAACGGGAATCGCCGCAAAATGTTTGGCGGCGTTTTTGGCTGGTGCGGGAAGCGCGATTTTGGCAGGGGCGTGCGTCGCGCCCGTAGTCTTGGCGGTCCTGTTGCTGGCGGGAACGCTCTATGCGGAAGGGATGACCGCCGCGCAGTTTCTGCCGTTCGTGTTGGGACTGGGCATGGCCCTGCCTTGGCCGTTCGCGGGGATGGGACTCAGTTGTCTGCCTAAACCCGGCATGTGGATGGTTTGGGTGAAACGCGTGTTCGCGATTCTGCTCGCGCTTCTGGCGTGCTACTACGGTTGGTTGGCGGTACGCGGTTTCCGTCCCGAAGCGGCTCCGACCGCCGAGACGGGCGGCGTGGTGGCAGGTGACCGTGCTGCCTTCCGCGTCGCGCTGGAGGCGGCAGGCGAACGTCCCGTCCTGCTCGACTTCTGGGCGACCTGGTGCAAAAACTGCGCGGTGATGGAGCGCACGACCTTCCGTGATCCGGCAGTGACGCAACGCCTACAATCCTACACGGTAATCCGCGTACAGGCGGAACGCCCCGACGAAGTACGCGAAATGCTAGACGAATTTGGCGTCAAAGGCCTCCCCTCCTTCGCTGTCCTCGGGAAGTAGCTGGGTGGTTCGGTAGTTGGGTGGTTGAGAGAGCGAAGCTGAAATGGTTAAATCGCTTCGCTTGAAATCGGGCTTCACCCTTTAAATGGATCGTGCCGTCAATTTCAAGCCGCGCAGCGGCGATTTAACCTTTTAACCATTTCATTCGTCACTTCGGGGCGAAACACACTTAATTCCATCTCGCGTCATTCGTCATTTTTCATTCTTCATTCCGAACGAAGTGAGGTTGAGGCAACGAGGACGTTGCCCCTCCCCATTCTCTGCGGCCTCATGCGCTTCCGCGTGAAACTTCTCTGGAAAGGGACGTAGCGAGAACATTGTCTCGGGCGTATCTGCGTACTTCACCATCGCCTTCTAAAATAAAAACAACAGAAACAACTGAAAGAACAACTTGTCTTTAGATCGCGGGCTAACTCGCCCGCGCTGCTCACGGCAGTAATATGGAGAG
>JAFYDR010000142.1 GCA_017544725.1 Kiritimatiellia bacterium | reverse complement strand
TGATGTGTCTACAAATCCATCGCCTTCGCGCTCCCTTTTGATATCCAAAACCATGACGAGGAGTCCGTACAAATCCACGCCATTCACCGCGTCGTTCCCGCACATCGCGTACAGGTTCAGTCCTCCGTTCTCCTCTATCGGATCTCTCGACAGCCAGCGGCGGAGTTCGGGCGAATACATCCGTTCGCCGTAGTCGTACGCGCCGAGGGCGGCGATCCACGGCTTGGTGCTGAAACGGTGGCGGAAGGAGTCCGCCATCATGCCGGACTGCGAGATCGTCGCGCCGAACGCGTCGTACTCGTACTCCGCGACGACCGCGCCGGACTCGCTGACGTAGGCGGTGACATACAGTTGCCGCTGCGTCGCGGGATACCGCTCCTCGCTCCGTCCCTTCGGGACGGCGATAAAATCGCGGTCGCCCAGCGGATTCCCCTTGGGCTTTGCGCTCTTTTGATGTCCGTTGGCGTCGTAGAGGGGGACGTACCACGTTCCGTCGCGCTTTACGGCGAGCAGCCCGCCGACGCCGCCCGCGCCCTGCATCGAGCCGGAGAGGTCGGCGCCCCCCCAGTAATAGTCAACCGCCGTCGCGGGGACGCCGGGCGAACCCCGCCACTCGCGGACGACGCTCCACCCGTCCCACGCGAATACACGGTCGGTGTAGTCGGCGCTGCCCGTCTCGCTCTTCTTCATCAGTTTCCTGTTCTCACTCATGCATGATTTATTATACTTCGCGGCTCTGCCACGGGTCAAACAAAATGCGTAAAGAAACGGCATTTTAAAATCCTGTTCGGAATATTCGGATCTACCGGTAATCACTTATCCTCCTGTGAATGGATCTTCGGAACGCCATTTGTCATAACAAAGTCATAATATACACGGCTTGCGAATAGATCATAGATTCCTTCTTCTGAAAGCAGCTTTTGCAAGTCGGGTTGATCACCGAAGAAAACACCGTCCCTTGTCATTGTGATCCACGGCGAGAATTGCTGAAATGCGTATTTCAGCTCGTCATTCCACACTGCTTTTCCACCCCAAACGGAGAACTCGGATGCGAGCGCAAAACGTTCATAGGGAACATTTGCATCCGGAATGCGGGCGAAAACGATTTTCTTCGGGGTTTCAGTGGGGTCTAGCCACCGCAAAATCCTTTTTCCATTCGTTGCATCCAGTTGAGATATGTACATCGAAGTGGTTTTTGCACGGTTTGAGTTCTTGTCGAGCGTGGCGAGATACAATTCATAGTACTCGTTAATCAATGGGGGCAGATACGCCAGATCCACCCGGCTGTCCCCGTCAAAGGCGTAAGCGAATTCCTGGCCGAGATAACAACCTTTGATCTCGAACGGCGGATCGAAAAGCGCGCGGTCCAGACAAACCCTGCCAGACTTCCCGTAGAGGAAAAACACCTTTTCAAGTCCGTTTATCCTAAGGTACAGTTTCTCCACATCGCGTTTTTGGAGCGCAAGGGGAATCGGAGAGGTGCTTTCAAACCATCCGACCATCCTCGCATTCCGCTTCCGCCAGCCGTCCGATTCACGACCTTCCGTGACCGCGGGGATTGGGCGGGAGGGTTTGCCAGCGGCACCGTCATTTTGCAATTCCGTGAAAAGCCGTTTCGCGTTATCCTGCTTTTCGAAGACGAGCCTCTTTTGCAACCGTCCGGGATCGAAAAGAGTGTACATCCGATTGGAGAAAACCGTATAGACAAAAGAAAATCCGTTCGTGTCATACCCGACGAATATCGAACGGTCGGTAAGAATCCCTTCGCCGGCCGCGCGAGACGGGGAGGCGCGGCCGCGCCCCTCGACCCACAGCCCGACATCGGAAACCCCGTCGATTCTCAGGTAAACCGCGAGTGCGTCCTTCCATTCGTCCGAAACCGGGTGGTCGAGTGAGCGCAGATCACATTTCCAGACGCCGAGACGTTTCTCCAGCAGGCAACCGAGTTTCGTCTCCATCTTATCCCTTCCGGGGCCACGTAGCATCGAATGCATGAAATCATCCGTCATGAAAGAGAGGGACTGCGAACCATTCTTCCCTGTCTGGCAGTACGCAGAAAGGGCGCAGAGCAGAAAAAGGATTGCAAGCCTTGTTGACATAATTCGCTCCTAATCGGTTGAATCAAAATAAGGGAATGAGCCAGTTCCCGCCCTTGTGTTCCTCGAATCATCCACGCGATCAATCATTCCCGGAAACCGTTTTCCCCATACGCCAAGAAACTTTTCACTTTCAGAATCGGCTTCTGGCCCGTCCATTCGATTGCATGAATAACTTAATAAAACATGGTATGATGCCCTCAAATCACCGTTCCCGCCCTGGGAAACAGGCGTGAAATTATACCATTTTAGGCGATGCTTATCCTGAATGGATTTCCCGTTTACAAATGGAGAAGCCTTCTTGTATTCGACAACAATATCATATTCTATCTTTCCGCAAACGTTCTTCAGTTTATTTTCACTAAACACTTCTACATAGCCTCTCTCTTTTCCATCGGTGAAAAGAAACGCGACCAGTTCTTCTCTAGACCGCCTGCGTGGAATCCTTCCCTCAACAAGGACAGATGTTATCTGCGAAAGGTCTGACAAGCCTTTGTATTTTTTGTTTGAACCACACTCGTACAAGTCAACCTTGCGAGATTTGGTAACCCAAACTGCCCCCGCCTGATGATCATTTTCTGAAAAATCAAATGCTATGCTAAACCAAAAATCCGACTTTGCTGAATATCTTGGAGATTGACTCACTGCGCGAACTGTAAACATCCCCTGTGGATCCACCCCGTTCACCGCGTCATTCCCGCATATCGCGTACAGGTTCAGTCCTCCGTTCTCCTCTATCGGATCGCGCGACATCCAGCGGCGCAACTCAGGCGAGTACATACGTTCGCCGTAGTCGTACGCGCCGAGCGCGGGGATCCACGGTTTGGTGCTGAAACGGTGGCGGAAGGTGTCGGGGAGAGAACCTGATTGGGAGATGGTGTTGCCGAAGGCGTCGTATTCGTATTCTGCCACTACTGCGCCCGTCTCTGAGACATACGCCGTGACGTTTCCGTTCGCGTCGTAGAGCGGGACGTGCCATGTCCCGTTTAGCCTTACGGCGAGCAGCCCGCCGACGCCGCCCGCGCCCTGCATCGAGCCGGAGAGGTCGGTCCCCCAGACGTACACGGTGTCGCAGACGGGGGTCTCGGTCAGCCCATCGAAGGTGCGCTCGAAGACCGGGTTCCAGCCGTCGAAGACGCGGTCTGTGTAGGTGTCCTCCGCATAGTCCCAGTCCGTGAAGCACCTGCCGGAGCCGTCACGCATGAAGCCGCAGTCGCTTCCGGCGGTCACCGCCTCGCACAGCCGGTTCTCCGAATTCCATCCGAAATCGCGCCCGTTCCATGCCGTCAGATTTCCGTCCGCGTCGTATATGAAGGACTGCGCAGCGCCCGCGCCTGTGACCTCCGTGCACTGGTTGAGCGCGTTTGCCGTGTAGCGGTTCGTCGCCGCGTTGCGGGCGGAATGCAGCGAGTTGCCGATGGAGTCGTAGGAGTACGAATACATGTTCGTCGCGATGGAAGCTGCGGTGACTTCGGAGCGTGGGTTGTAACCGAACGCGCATGAGCTGTCCCTGTCTGTCACAGCCGTGTATTGATTGGCCCCGTTCACGGACTGAAAAAATGCCATCGTGTTTACCGTCTTACGGAACACCTTGAATTTGTCACTTTTCCCTGTCACTATGCTATTCATATTCCACAAACTCCCGACATCTTCCTCTGGCGTCTGGATAGGACAATTCTTGAATCCAAGAATGATCATCCGTTTTCACCCTCATGAGAACAATATCGTCATTCGTGGATGAGACATCCCCTCCGTGCGAACGAATCACCACACTCTTCCCACAAACTTTGATTGTAAGGTCGCGCCCCCATGCATCCTTTATTCGCGATGAATAAGCAGATAGGTCAAAAGGTATCCTCGTCATTTCTGCCCGCGTGACCTCAATGCGCTTTCGCTCACGTGAATCTTTGAACAGACAAAGAAAAAGTGACGCCGAAACAAATATAACTGCCGCAAAAACAGGAACCACATACTTGTTCTTTTTAACGCAACCCGACATTGAACATCCCTCCCTGATTATTCGGTGCGACGTCAAAGGTACGCGATTTTGTTTGTGACACCTCGTAGAAGCGCGTAATCGACTTCTTAATATTCTTCGCAATGTCATCGCAACACCCGCCCAAAAACTTCCAATCAAGAGAGGTAATTTCAAAACCCCTCCAGGAACACCCGTCCCTGAAAACGCCGCAGATTTTATCAAAACGGCACCGCGCCGTCAAGCGTTTTCCGTTCTCCGGTGGTGGCAAATCGTTGCGCGGCAAATATTTATCTTGGATTCCCCCACGGTTTCCGCTATACTTTGCGGCATGAAAGGCAAAACCATTACCACGGAAAACAAGGGGGCGGAGAGTTTCGAGGAGCACTGGCTGACGATACAGCCGCGCCTGTTCGACTTTCTCGAGGACGAGGTGGGGGAGCTCGACGAGGAGCAGAAGCTGTTCGTCCGCGTCGCGGAGTCGCTTGACCTGCGGCAGATCGAGGCAAGGCACGGATGGTGCGGGAACGGAAGGAAGCCGTCGAGCCGCCTCGCGATCTTCAAGCTCCTTCTCATGAAGCACGTATGGAACTGGCCGGAGACAAAGGACGCGCTCGGCGAGGTGCGCAGGTCTCCGGCGCTGCGCAGGCTTTGCGGGTGGGAGTCCGTCTCGGACATCCCGTCCGGGCCGACGGTGTCGCGGGCGTTCGCCGACTTCGCGCTCGACAAGACGGCCGAAGACCTTCTCGCGCGGTTCGCGGGGAAGATATTCAGGGGGCGCGTCGTCCTCCACCGCAGCATAGACTCCACCGAGATAGACGCCCGCGAACGCCCCGCGACGAAGGATGAGAAGGCGGAGGCCGCGAAGGACGCCGCCATCAGGGCGCAGGTCGAAGCGAACGCGGGGGACCTCAACGCGCTTTCCCTCCAGAAGGGCAGGGACGCGGAAACGAACCTCTCGCTGCTGCCGGCGCTCTGCGACTGGGGCTGCAAGCGCAACAGCAAGGGCAAGACCCAGTTCTGGCGCGGCTACAAGCTCCACATCGCCGTCGCCGACGGCGACATCCCGATAGCCGCGTGCCTCACGTCCGCCAGCGTCCACGACTCCAGGGCAGCGATCCCGCTCATGCAGAAGGCGGACGAGGCCGCGCTCTCGCTGTACGACCTCGGGGACGCCGCCTACGACGCGGGGGAGATACGCGACTTCTCGGAGGCGAACGGGCATGTCCCGATCATCGACTCGAACCCCCGGCGCGGCGGGGCGAAGCCGGACTGCAGGGGCGAGAGGTTCGTGCGCATCATCCCCGCCGAGAAAGTCCGGTTCCGCAACCGTTCGGGGGTCGAGCGCGTCAACGGGCATCTCCACGACGCGCACGGCGGGCGCACGGTCAGGGTGCGCGGGCACGAAAAGGTGTTCTTCCACCTGATGCTCGGGCTGCTCGTCATCGCCGTGGAGCAGGCCGCGGCCGCGATGCTCTGCTGACTGCGCGGTGAACCGCCGCACGCCCCGGAAAAGCCCGCCCCGCGCAGGGGGGCGGGCCGCCGCCGCATTCCCCGCGGGCGCCCGAACCGCCGGGGAAACGCCCCGTCAGACCGTTCCGGGCGCGGAGCGGGGCGAAATCCGGCGGAGGGAACGCGGTCGGGGGCGGCTGCAACCCGCCCCCGACCGCCGCATGAAGCGTCGCGCACAAATTCTTGGAGGTTTTGAAATTACCTCAAGAGTATTAACCTTCTTAAGATACGCGACTTCGTGACGACCGAGCATGCATCCGCATAAAAGGGAAAAGAGAAGAAATCCAACATGATTATTCTCGCTTTCATCTGTGTGTGAAGCCTATATGTCCACCGCCGCCGTCCTATTTTAAACTGCGGGATAAGGGAAAATTATTACCATCAAAGGGAAGTTTTCCGAGGCGGATTCTTCCGCCTCGGAGAGGACTTTCTGGAATACCGCACGCATTTCATCAGAAAAAGCCCCCTCATCCAAGATTTCTTCCGCCGTAATTTTCTCAGCCTTCATCCCGAACGAAATCGACATCTTAAGCCTGTCGAAAAAATCTTTCGGAAGCCCGGCAGCCCTCCAGCGTTCCTTCTCCGTCGCCTCAACCAACTTTGACCAGCGGTCATATAGGATCAGTTTCCAAGGAATATCCAAAACCCGTTGATGTCGTTCCCCGGAAATGAAACCTTCGCCGAACGAATCAATCATTGCGGTTTCACATCCTTGCCGCACCCCGATACAATACGAACCAAATGCCACGGCCGCCGCCGACAAAAACACACCCATCCATCGAACCAATACCCGATTCATTCTACACACCTCCCAACTCATGATTCTTACCCTATTCACTTTTCCCAGACGGCGTGGGAATCGAAGGGACAACGCCCACAACCCATGAGATATCCGCCGCGGCAGGAAAAATCACGGTGGCGGATTCTTCCGCATCCGCGATGATCCTACGGTATTTCTCGCGCATCTCATCAGTAAGATTCCCCTTGTTCAAGACATCCTCCAACGTAATCGCATCAGCCCTCATCCCGGCCGCAATCGATATCTTGAGCCTGTCCAAAGAGTCTTTCGGAAGCCCGGAAGCCTTCCATCTTTCTTCTCCTATTCCCTCGGCCAGTTTCGAGCAACGGTCGCACAGAAACAAGTCCCAAAAAATGTTTAGATACCTTTGGTTACGTTCCCCGGCAAAATAACCGTCACCGAAAGAGCGTTCTATTTCGGCAACCCCATAGCCGCGCCGCACCCCTACGCGATAGGAGCAAAACGCAACAACCGCCATCACCGAAACCGACACCATCCATCGAATCAACACACGACACATTTCCAACGCCTCCTAATCACACGGTTTCCTCGGCCATTCCCCTTTTTCGATCGATGAAGGGGCCGATGACGCAACCTCTTCCGCGATCCGGGGTATATCCGTCCGGTCATCAAAAACCATCAGGGTGAAAAATTTATTAAGCACCGCCTCTCCCGATATTCCCAAAACCGCCCCCACCGCAGACATACCGCTAAACGGAAAGGTAACAGGAACTGGAACTGAAGTAGCATTGTGGGCAATAACAACAGGCTCAAGCGGTATTTCAACCGTAATCTTTTTTTTGACGGGAACTGTCCTATTCCATGGAATGAAACCTAGAATACTACAACAACATTTTACTTTTCCCTCAAGCTCCCAAACCGCAACAATCCTTGTCAATGCGACAACGAATGCGCTATGAGTAGCATCCTTCATATAGTCCAATTTAACTAATTTCCATTTCTGGTTCTCGGCAATCCGTATCTCACCGTTCTGGCGACAGGAGATGAAAAATCCAAGGGAATCGAACTTATCAAGAGGATCGTTCCCGCACATCGCGTACAGGTTCACCCCACCTTCTTCTTCGATTGGGTCACGGCTCATCCAGCGGCGCAACCCCGGGGAATACAGCCGTTCGCCGTAGTCGTACGCGCCCAACGCGGCGATCCACGGCTTGGTGCTGAAACGGTGGCGGAAGGTGTCCGCCATCATGCCGGACTGCGAGATCGTCGCGCCGAACGCGTCGTATTCGTATTCTGCCACTACTGCGCCAGTCTCTGAAACATACGCGGTGACATTTCCGTTGGCGTCGTAGAGCGGGGCGTACCACGCGCCGTCGCGCTTCACCGCCAGCAGCCCGCCGACGCCGCCCGCGCCCTGCAGCGAGCCGGAGAGGTCGGCTCCCCAGACATACACGGTGTCGGAGACCGGCTCTCCCGTCCAGCCGTCGAAGGTGCGCTCGAAGACCGGGTTCCATCCGTCGAAGACACGGTCGGTGTAATCGGGGCCGTCCGTCTTGCAGAACGCCCGCCCGCCAAAACTGTTTCCGGAATTCGGTAGCTTCCTGGCAAGAAGACCGCGTTTCGTGACAATTTGAAAGATGGTAAGATACGATACAGAGTTATTCTTTCTTGCGTTCATACCTCGAACATCTCCGGAGTAAAATGGAAAGGCTTTCCGGTTCTTACGGATTCCGCTATTCCGCAAACCATTACTTGGGCACGGAACACCTCCACGGCGGATTCCAGATCCGCTTTGCCCGCTCTCACGCTGTTTAGGAAGTCAGCAATTTCATAGTTTTCAATCCCTGATTTAGTATCATCGTTAAGAACTTCTTCGGGGAAACGCCAGAGGTTACGTTTCCCTTCAAAACCAGCACTCTCATCCTCAAGTTTTCTGAACGCCTTTTCGTCCAACTTGCCATCGGTTTCACAACGCCAGATGTAGGACCGATAATCAAGGTGTCTGGAAGCAATATCGACACATTGTCCAAGTGTTCCATTCGGATTACGTATCACCGGATGCCACCGTCTCTGGCATTCTACCTCTCGCTCCGCATAGTTTGATGAATCCGTGCCTGCGTAGATTTCCATCTCGATTAGCATATCCTCTGCCCCGCGATTGGGTGCCAACCGAAAAGAACCGTAATCGCCCCTGTAGGAAATGCCGCTATCGTTCATTGCGTAAGATTTCCTAAAAAGGCCAAGGTCGCGTACAGCATAATGTTTATTATGCAGGGAAAGTTCGGTAAAAACAGTTCGATCTCCTTCCTCGTATTGGAATACGGCAAGGTCTGCCGTTGAAAGATATTTTCCGACGGGACCTTGGAAACATGTCACCGACTGCGGAATTTGCGGATTGAACCAACGGATATTCAGGCATTGTGCAAAAAACTTTTAATCCCGACCATCTTCCAAAAAGCACAATTCGCCTCAATCCCTCTTGATCCGTTGTTCGGGGCAAACGGAGAACTGGGCACTCCGTTCTTATGATTGCCCGGCTCCTGCCCTGCAGCGACATAGGACTCCGATGACATTCGGACGCACTTACCTAAGAGTCCTCCAGAACCGCAGAGTTTTTCCCGGCAAAAACGATACAGCTTCGCATTCCCCCCTCCCCATCCAAGACTGTTGCAAGAGAGGAGGGTGCCTGTCTTGCGGGCGAGACTAACCAGTCTCCGCACCGTTTCTAAATCCTGTGCTAGCGGGGCAACACAAAAGACCGGGATTTTACGAATCAGGCACTCTGTCACATGCCGTTCGCGTTCTTCGAGCGGAGAAAAAATGAAAACGGCATCAATCTTTCCCGATTCTTTTTGTAACATTTCCTGAAAACTCGAATATCCAGTACACCCCATACCGTACTTTTTATTGACAATGTTTGTATATTTATTTTGCAAACGCAAATTCGATTCACTAATCCCTATTATGCGTATATTTGCAGGATGATCGTGAATCTTTATCTGCTCATCCAACCAAAAGATCAGAGATCGAATATCCGTATTCGCTCCACAAGTGCCAATGATACCAATCTGCAATTTCTTTTTGTGAGTCGATTCGCAAATTGCACTTGTAGGGATACCTGTAACACATGCGACAGCCGTCACTGCCGTGGTTATGGAAAACTCCCTTCTTGTAAGGCTTTGTAATTCGGTTTCCATCGTCATCTTCCTTTCCGGTTGGCACCTCTCGGCAGTTCCGTGAATTCAAGTTTTTTGTCTTTGCTGTTACACCAGTCCCAGCTGATCGAAAGCTTGTGCTTTGCTTCTCCCTTTATCGAAGATTCATCAACATCAGCATCAAATTTCTTATGAATTGCTTCTGGATAAAACGGAAACAGATCGCTGCGAACTTTCTCTGTATCTGCGATGTCCTCAGCTCTTATAGAGATATAATTCTGTCGCAATGCTGAGGTGAGAGTTCCTTTGTGGACTGAATACGAGAAAGTCATTTCAACTATGCCTTTCTGGCATTTAAGGTTTTTTCCGTTAAAACCTTTTCGCGATACGCTGGTATCAATCAGGGAGAAATAAAGGCCGCTTTTAAAACCTCCTGTCATGATGCTTGCCGCATAAATGCCTCCATTATCTCCCCCATCCGTACCGTTGATTCCGCTGGAAAAGGAAGTCTTATCATACACAGTGTATGTGCCTATTCCGCGGTGGAAAGCTATGGGAATTCTATTCCCCTTGCAGTCTTTAAATGTATACTCATCTATCGTCAAGGTGCTTGTAACATATCCTGAACCTTGAATGTTCGTAGGCCAGAGCCAGACCGCCGCCCACAGGTTATTCCCGTCGTATGTCGGTCCCTTGTTCACCCAGCGCAATTCAAAAGAATCCAAGCCGATCGGATCAAGATAGAGTAACGGACTGTTGTTCAGAAATGCGTACAAGTTCGCGCCGCCATCTTCCTCTATCGGGTCGCGGCTGAGCCAGCGGCGGAGTTCGGGCGAATACAGCCGCTCGCCGAAGTCGTACACGCCCAACGCGACGATCCACGGCTTGGTGCTGAAGCGGTGGCGAAAGGTGTCGGAGAGAGAACCTGATTGGGAGATGGTGTTGCCGAAGGCGTCGTATTCGTATTCTGCCACTACTGCGCCCGTCTCGCTGACGTATGCCGTGACGTTTCCGTTCGCGTCGTAGAGCGGGACGTGCCATGTCCCGTTTAGCCTTACGGCCAGCAGCCCGCCGACTCCGCCCGCTCCCTGCAGCGTGCCGG
>JAFYDR010000141.1 GCA_017544725.1 Kiritimatiellia bacterium | reverse complement strand
TTCGTCCTCAGCCAGTAGGGCTTTTCGTATTTCCTCATAGTCATAAAGATCAACGTGGACTCCCCGTTCATAGTATGCGACCGCCATTCTCGCCAAATTGTAAGCCGTCCATGAGAAGCACGCCGAAAGCGCAACATTGTACAACTCTTCCTTTCCTCTGTCCGGTTTTTTGAGGTGGACACTCAAGTGGATTCGGCCTGGGCCAATCCAAAACTGATGTCCGCCGTCATGCCACCCATACGGTTCTTCTTCCTTAATCCACTTGCGAAACTCTTCGGGCGAGTCACGTGGAACATCGAGAATCGACCCAAACGAACGATTGTAGCTATTCATCCTGTAATAGTCTTCCCCCGTCATGGGTTTGTCCCGAAGTCGCTCCGCGTCGACTGTTGCATCGAGTCCGATTCGAACAAGTTCAAGATAATCTCCAGCAGTCATCTCCTTTCGATAGAATCGCTTTTCGCCATCGCGATACGGAGAATAGTATTTGCTCTCGACGATTTCGCAGAACTTCCGCACAGTTTCTTCGCCGGCAAGTTTGTCCTGACGTGGAAACTTCGGAACGTAGCGATGAACTATGGCTCGTGGGACAAATCCGTTCCTCCGTTCGTTTGGCCACTCTTTCTCGACTTTTCTGTAGACGCCCAGCCAGTCTTTGCCAACCAGATCCAGCCAGTTGAGCATGTCTTCCAGCTGTTCAACGCGCGGCCAAGGATGATGGTTATGGCTACCATTATCATGCTCGCGGCAGAATTCCCCTGGCTTAACTTCCCATATCCACGAATCCCGATACCAGCTCTCGCCAAAGTTGACGACAAAGTACACGTCATTGTAATGGGAAAGCTGTACCTTATACCACTTGCTCCGACGGTCCTGCCAGCAGAAACGCCAGATTGGATCACAACGGTCCCAATCGTTCTGAAAGTCCACGATTCGGGCGACCAGTCGTTTGAACAGCTTCTCAAGCCGTTTCCGATAGGTTTCCGCTTCATCGTTAAACCACATCATAGAAATCACTCCTTCCTCTGCGTCACTTCGTGGGTGATCTTGAGCAACGCGAGGTTGAGCTCGATCGTCGTCTTTCTCGATTCAGTGGAAAGATTGTCGCCAATGAGCCCTGCGAGCTTATGGCCGGCTCGGGTGAGCAGGCTCGCCTGTTCCGGCGACCCCGTCTTCTCTGTCTGTACAGCCTCCATATCGCGGACCATCGAACGGACTTGGGCGTAGGTATTCACGATAGCAAGCGTGGCCTGTGTAGCTACTTCGCCTTTAAGGATCGTTGCCAACATGTAAAGACCGCGTTCAGTCAATGCATAGGGAGCACGCCGCATTCCCATCTTGATGATTGCTATTTCGCGAGCGGGCAAATTGGAGGTCAAAATTTTTGACTTCCAATTTGCGAACTCTTCGTCATTCAACTTGAACACGAAGCCTTCTGGAAACTTTCCAGGGTTGTTTCGTATCGCTTGGTTAATCTCCTTCGTCTTCACGCCATACAGCGCGGCGACATCTCGATCAAGCAGCACCTGCTGATTGCGTATGGTGAGCATGCGGGATTGAACGGCGGCGATGTCTATCGTCCGGAGTCCAGTTGATTTCTTCATGGTCCTATTCCTTTCGTTGTGATGCCGACGCACTGCGCGGCCGAACGCCGACCGCTGGATACAATGCGCCAACAGTCGCATTTTCGGAATAGGCGATGCCTCGCCAGATGCCGACGACGCTTAGGCCGCGCATTCGCTCTCAAGCCCGCGGAGGAAGCCCCCTCCATCACGTTCCAAATCGGCGGCCGCGGTTCCCGACGTCAACACC
>JAFYDR010000140.1 GCA_017544725.1 Kiritimatiellia bacterium | reverse complement strand
TCTACTTCATCGCCTTCCCGGAGATGTTCAACACGACGCTTGAAATGGCGAAGGGCGAGAAGCGCGATTTCCACTATGTCCTGGAAGTGGCGAAATCGGCAGGAGAATGAAGTACGACAATTCACCAAACGGGCACGAAAATGACAGACGTGGATATTTCGTGCCCGAAAGCCGCATTACATTTTCGGGCACGAAATATACCGCAGGATTGATTTCGTGCCCAAATTGTGATATCATGGTGCCCGCTGATTGAGGATCATAGGCGATGTTCGTAGGAAGAAAATCAATTTTAGATAGGCTGGATGGGCTTTGGCAGAAGTCAACGCCTTCCCTTGTGACGGTTCGTGGAAGGCGACGAATCGGCAAATCGACGCTTGTGGCGGAGTTCGCAAGGCGTTCTTCCGACCATTTCATTACAATTGAGGGACAAGCTCCGGGCGAGGGCGTCAATAACAAGGTGCAGTTGCGTAGTTTCATGGAACAGCTGTCCATGCAGACGAACGCGCCTGACGTGGCCGTGTCGAGTTGGCTGCAGGCTTTCCAGATGCTCGGCAATTCGCTTCCAAGGGATGGACGTCTTGTCGTGTTGCTTGATGAGATTTCATGGATGGGCGGCTATGACGTTTCTTTCGCTGGAACGCTCAAGATCGCATGGGACAGGTTCTTCAAGACCAGAAACAACTTCGTCCTTGTTCTTTGTGGCAGCGTTTCAAGCTGGATTGCGGAGAACATCTTGAACGGGACGGGCTTTGCCGGGCGCGACTCGCTTGATTTTGTCATTGACGAACTTCCGCTTCAAGTCTGCCGGGCGTTTTGGGGAACGGCGGCGGAGCGCGTTTCCACAGGCGAGATTCTGGATGTCCTTTCTGTGACCGGCGGCGTCCCGAAGTATCTTGAAGAGATCAATCCCGGCGTTTCGTCAGACGAGAACATTCGGCAGCTGTGTTTCACGCGGGAGGGTATTCTCTTCCGCGACTTCAACCAGATATTCAGCCAGATATTCGGGAAGAAGTCGCAGATGCGAAAGGCGTTGCTCAAGGCGATCGCATACGGGGCGAAATCCGCCGCCGAAATCGCGGAGACGCTCGGCATTGAACGGAACGGGCACCTGGTGGAACATCTCTCCGAATTGGAACTTGCCGGGTTCGTCGCGAAGGATGGCGGAGTCAACCCCTGTACGGGAAGGGTGGGACGCATCGTGCGGTATAGGCTCAAGGACAATTACGCGCGATTCTACTTGCACCACATCGAGCCGCACGCCAAGGAGGTTGAAGCGGGGCTTTTCCAGTGCGGATCGCTTGCGGAGCTGAAGGGGTGGGACGTGATGAAGGGGCTTCAGTTCGAAAACCTCGTGATCTCAAATTACAGAGCACTGCTTCCAATGCTCGGAATAGACGGAGCGTCGCTGCTGTCCGCCGCGCCATATCGCCGCACGAAATCTGCGGAGCTTGGCGGCGTTCAGGTCGATCTCCTGCTCCAGACACGGACAACGGCGTATCTGGTGGAAATAAAACGCCGTGAGAGCATCGGTTTGGACGTGGTTTCCGAGATAAACTACAAAGCCCATGCCGTGGGTTTCCGTTCGGATATGTCCGTCCGCACCGTGCTCGTGTATGACGGCCGTCTTGCTCCGTCCATTCGCACAGATCATCTGCTCGATTTTGCAATTCCGGTGGAGCGACTGTTTGAATAAAAAGGAAACAAGCCATGATAACAGGAAAAGCACTCGACATGCCATTAAAGGCGAAGGCAATTGCACTGGCAATTGCAGCCGCGGCGTCAGGCATCGTACAGGCCGAGGGGACGGGCAGTGCCCTCGCCGAGCTGTGCGTCACAAACGCCCAAGGCGTCGTGGCCGGGTACCAGGACCTTGAATACCTTGATACACGCGTGGAGAAAGACGGCAACGCATTGTTGTCCGGACAGCGCATCGTGACAGACTTCCGTCCGTTGGATTCTGACGTTGTGGAGATGACGGTCAAGTTCCTCTCACGCGGATTCGGCTGCAACCAGTTTCTGTGGTGCGACCGCGTGGACGGTCCGGCGGACACCTTTTCCGCCGGGAAGGTGGACACAGGCTGCTTCCGCTTCGACCGTGGATCCGCAACGTCCGGCGCGGAGAAGTGTCCGGCGGCGGCGGG
>JAFYDR010000139.1 GCA_017544725.1 Kiritimatiellia bacterium | reverse complement strand
TTCATCTGCTAGCTTGAGAATGTTGCCACTGTGGAAATGTTACCAATTCCAATGTTGCCAGTTCCAATTGGAATTGGATTTTGGGAATGGCAATATTGGATATTGGCAACATTTGATCAAGTTATAGGCAAGCTCCCTGCCCGCGCCGTACGCGGGAACGTTCATGGGGATAACTTTCGACAAGCCCCGAAGGGGCGAAGGTACACAGACGGGGGCAAGCGTAGTACCGCCCCCGGAATCAAGTAAAGGCATGTTAGCCCTGAAAGGGCGACGGAAAGCGACGCGGCATGGCGAGTGGAGGTAGATTGTTCTGCCGCCCCTTCAGGGCTTGACAGATATCGGTCGTGCCGTCGGGGGTTACGCTTCGCTCACCCCCGTCTGTATAGGTGACGCCCTTTCAGGGCTTTCCGTCATTGCACAAAGTGCCTCAGCTTAACCAGCTTAACACGCTTATCACGCTGGGCGGCGAAGCCGCCCTACGAAGTTATAGGCAGGCTACGCGTAGCGCGTGCCTCTATTTGCCCTTGCTCCAGGAATCTTTTAGCGTGACCGTTCGGTTGAAGACCGGTGCCCCCGGCTTCGAGTCTTCGCTGTCGGCGCAGAAGTAGCCAACGCGTTCGAACTGGAAGCGTTCGCCCGGGGCGGCATCGAGAATGGAGGGTTCCGCATATCCGGTGACAACCTTCAGGGAATCCGGATTCAGGAACTGGATGAAATCCTGATCGCCTTGATCAAGCGGATTCGGAACGCTGAAGAGCCGGTCGTAGAGCCTGACCTCGATCGGTTTCGCGTGCTGTACGCTGACCCAATGGATCGTTCCTTTGATCTTCCTGCCGTCTGCGGGATTACCGTAGTCGGCGGTCTCATCATAGGTTCCATGAATCTCGATAATCTTACCAGTTTCATCCTTCACCAGACTCTTGCATGTGAAGAGCGCTGCGGCGCGAAGACGCACCTCGCGATCAGGAGCGAGACGGAAGAATTTCTTTTCGGGGACCTCCATAAAGTCGGCACGTTCAATCCACACTTCTCCGCTGAAGGGAATCTTGCGCGTTCCGTCATCCGGATTCTCTGGATTGTTCGCGACTTCTACCTCGATCACTTTTCCGGTCGGCCAGTTGTCGATCACGACCTTGACCGGATCGAGCACGACCATGCGCCGCTGCGATGTTTTGTTGAGATCATCGCGAACACAGTATTCCAACAGGGAGAGATCCGTTTCGCTCTCGTATTTCGAAACGCCGATCCGTTCGCAGAAATCGCGGATGGATTTGGGCGTATAGCCGCGCCGACGCAATCCGCAAACCGTCGGCATCCGCGGATCGTCCCACCCGGAAACGCGGTTTTCTTCAACCAGTTGCAACAGTTTACGCTTACTCATCACGGTGTAGTTCAGGTTCAGCCGTGCAAATTCACGCTGCTGCGGACGGATTTTCACGCCATTGTGTTCGCGCAACAACCCCATCTCATCCATACGGTCGATCACCCAGTTGTACAGGGGACGGTGAACTTCGAATTCCAGCGTACACATGGAGTGCGTCACGCCTTCGAGCGCGTCCTCGATCGGGTGTGCGAAATCATACATCGGGTAAATGCACCACTCGTTGCCTTTGTGATAATGCGGCACGTGACGGATACGATAGATGACAGGATCGCGGAAATGGATGTTGGGCGAAGCCATGTCGATCTTGGCACGCACGCACCATTCCCCATCGGCGAACTCACCCGCTTTCATGCGGTGGAAGATGTCCAGATTCCGTTCTGGTGTGGTGTCGCGAGAGGGACTGGGGGTGCCCGGACGTTCCGGGACACCGCGATACTGCTTCCACTCTTCCTGCGTCAGGTTACAGCAATACGCCTGACCGTTGCGGATCAGGTTCTCGGCGATCGAATACATCTGTTCAAACATCTCCGAGGCACTATAGAGGCAGTCTTTCCAATCATATCCCAGCCAATGGATGTCCCGCTGGATATTCTCCGCATACTCGTCCGATTCCTTCGCCGGGTTCGTGTCATCCATGCGCAGATGGCAGACACCGCCGAATTCGCTCGCCATGCCGAAATCGATACTGACCGCCTTGGCGTGTCCAATGTGGATGTACCCGTTCGGTTCAGGCGGGAAGCGGGTGACGACAACACCGCCATTTTTCCCGGCTGCGACATCCTCAGCGATCCACTGCTTCAAAAAATGTCGGCTTGTATCCGACCCTTCCAACTTTTTCTCTTCGCTCATCTCTGCACCTAATTCCGCGACACCGTGTCACGGTTTCCAGATTTTCACCGTCACAGTTCGCTTCCCCCATTTTTTCGCCTGTTCGTGGGAGGAGAACCAGACATCAATGTGTTTCCCGATCACGGCACCGCCGCGATCCTGCACTTTACCGTATCCGTATCCGGGAACGTACAGGATCGATCCCATGGGGATCACGGATGTGTCGGCTGCAATCGTTCCCGGACTCGCTTGAACTCCGCTGGCGGTCTGCCCAACCTTCTTCCGTTTCCCCGCATTCGGTCCTTTTGAAATTGTCGCTGGACCGAACCCCCACCAGGAATAATGCCAGTTGCAGCACTCGCCGCAACTGCAATATCCTGTAACGACCACGTTCATCGTGATGGGCTTGCGGTTTGCCGGGGGTGTCGGACGCGAATGGCATCCGGGCACAAACCAACTGCACGCACAGACCAAAACGAGGAAGAGCCGTTTCTCCACGGAGTGGGTCATTCGATTCTTGTTTCGGAAAAACATGACCGCATTATACTGGATTTTACGTCATACCGCAAGACAGAGTGCAAGGCGGCAAAGCTGCCAACGTGTTAAGCTGGTTAGGCGTGTTAGGCTGGGTAAGCGTGTTAGGCGAGTTAAGCCGGTTAAGCAGGGCAACGTGGACGTTGCCCCAACCACCTAACTACCCAACTACCTAACCACCCAGCTACCTAACTTGCGAAGCGGCAGGGATGGGGATGATGGTGGCGCTCAAGCGTGCTCCGAAGGTGTTGTAGCGCGAGGCGTCATTCCATGCGTTGCGTCGCGCGAAGCGAAGCTCGTGGATGGCGTGATCATAATGTCCACCGCGTGCGGAGCGATACGTTTGCCGTTCATACGGTCCGACAGGATCCGTTGCGTCAGGAAGGTTTGCGTCCAACAGCCAGTCGCGGCACCATTCCACTACATTTCCCTGCACATCGTAAAGTCCCCATCGCGTTGGCATGTAGCTGCCGACGATGATTGTCGAGTTTGTGCCGAAGTGTATTTTCCCTGTCTGCTGTGTGGCGGAACGCCAGCTCATTGTGGAGCCGTCGGCAAAGGAATCGACGATTCCAGCACGTGCGGCATACTCCCACTGCGCTTCTGTCGGCAGGTCGAAGGGATAGATGTTGCCTGTCTTTTGTCGGAGGACACCCATGAAGGAGGTAGTGGAGACACGCAAGCCCGTTGTCGGGAAGTCGATGTTTTCCGAACGCGCTCCTCTCCATTCGCCGTAGGTGACCTTTTCCATTGGGTATCGCTCGTCGCCCGTGTGGTTTGGTTGTACGCTGGTTCCCATTACACGTTGCCACTGCCCGACGGTCACCTCATACACACCCATGTAGTAGTCCTGCGTTAGAATGACTGTGTGCTGGTGTTCTCGGTTGGCGTTGCGATTGGCCTCCCACGGAGGCGATCCCATCAGGAAGCCGCCCGATCCCGTACGGTCGATTTTGCGCAGTAGCAGATCCGTCGTCTTGTACTGATCGCTTTCGACACCACCGGGGACGGCATTGCTAGATTCGTAGAAGTAGAGCGGGTAGCTGGCCGCGTCACTTCCACCGGAGAGGTCAATACGACAGTAACGCGGTGGAAAATAAAGCGGACGTGCTGCAATCGTCACCTTCGTTAGGGGAAGGATCTCCTGATGCCCTGGCCAGTCCTTTGGCGCGTCCCAGATAAAGCGGCAGGTGGCATTTGTCACGATACGGCAAACGTCACCGGTGAGCGAGGTGACGACATTGTCCGGCAACGGGACGTTATTGGTGAAGAAGGTTGCGGTGACGATCGCCGGACCGTTCGTCAGTTTATAGTCCACCACCAGCACCTGAGATGTCGGGAGCTTGTGTCCGAGGGAGACATCGAAGACTTCGGGCAAATCAAGTGCGGATGCGGAGAAGGTTACCGCGCAGAGGAAAAACAGCATCGTGCATTTCATATCGTGGCTCCTTAGTAGAGGGTAGGGGGCGTAGTAGAAGTGTCCCAGTGCGCACCAAGCGTTGCGGAAAAGCGGAATCCCCATGCCGAATCGCATTTTGTGTCGTCCCAAGAATTCCGGTGCGCGGGACGGACAGAACCGCTGCCGTAACGGCATCCTCCGCCACGCGCGATACGGTAATAGACCCCTTGGCTGTCCGTAAAGGCATTGGGGCCGACGGGATTGATGCGGGGCAGGCTGGAAGTGTTTTCCTGACGCCAGTCGTTGCACCATTCCATCACGTTGCCGAGCATATCGTAGAGTCCCCATGCGTTGGGAATCTTTGTGCCGACGATTTGTGTGCCATCCACGGATGGTGGTTTGTCAAGTCCATCGTTTCTACCATACACCGCCATTTCGGAAAGCGAGAGCGTGGCATCGTAACTCTTGCCCGTCGTGCCGGCGCGGCAGGCGTACTCCCATTGCGCTTCCGTCGG
>JAFYDR010000138.1 GCA_017544725.1 Kiritimatiellia bacterium | reverse complement strand
TTGCGGGCGGAGGGGGCGAAACTCGTGTTGGTTTATGGGATCGGGCGGATGTGCCACATCGCGTTCTGGGAACCGATGATCGGCGCCGAGTTCAAGAGCGATGAGGAGTGGTTACGCCAGCCGTACCGTATCGGCGTGAAGCTGCACCCGCTGACGATTGAGCAGAACGCGCTCACCTCGTTCAAGAGCCGCACGACGCTCGTGCCGTGCCGCGCGAACACGATGGGCCCCGGCATCCTCTTCCAGGCGGATTACGCAATCGGCGGTGCCGATGGTACGCTGGGGCGTGGAATGCAGTGGCAGGGCATGAGTTTCTGGATGACGCTCCGTTACGGTCCTTGCCGCCATGTTACGTCCTCGTACATCCCGACATTGCCGGGCAAGCTCTTCTTCCTCAAGGAACTGGCGGGACCGCTGGTTGCCGAGGCGAACTGACGCGGGTCAACAGGAGGATTCATCATGCTCGTCAATTTGGATGCTGTACTGAAAAAGGCACAGGCCGAACATTATGCGGTTGGCTTGTTCAACACGCACGACACGGATATGCTCGAAGCGGCGATCTCCGCCGCCGAGGAGGCGAACAGCCCGATTATCATCGGCACGGCAGAGGTGTTGCTGCCGTATGGCGACCTGCCGCTCATCACACCCGCGCTGGTTGCCGCCGCCAAACGTACGCGCGTTCCCGTCGTTGTCCACTACGACCACGGGCTGACTTTCGAGCGTACAATGGAAGCGCTGAAACTGGGCTTCTCCTCGGTCATGTTCGACGCCTCTGCATCGGCGTATGAGGAGAATGTCGCCGCGACGCGCGAGGTCGTCAAGATTTCCCACGCATTTGGCGCGACGGTCGAGGGCGAGATCGGTCACATCGGTTCCGCGGCGGCAGGTGATGACCGCAGCAATCCCTACACAACGGTCGAGGAGGCGGTGGACTTCCAGTCGAAGACTGGTGTCGATGCGTTGGCCGTTGCCGTCGGTACCGCCCACGGCGTATACAAATCGAAGCCGAACTTGAACCTCCAGCGTATCCGCGAGATTCGAGCGGCGATGGAGTGCCCGATTGTACTGCACGGCGGGTCTGGATTGTCGGACGACGACTTCCGCAACGCGATTCGCAACGGCGTGGCGAAGCTGAACATCCACACCGACATGGTGGTCGCTGGGATGCAGGCGATGCGCGAGCAGTGCGCGGCGCATGATCCCGCCAAGCCCGCGACGTGGGACTACCTTGACACGCGCAAGGCGAAAGTCGAAGCGATCAAGAAGGTCATCCTTCGTAAACTGGAACTCTTCGGTTCCGTCGGAAAGGCGTAACGATGAATGTACTGGCTATCGGTTGTCATCCGGACGATGTGGAAATCGCCTGCGCGGGTACGCTCGCGAAGTGCGTGAAGCGCGGCGACCGCGTGGTCGTCGCCCACCTCTGCACCGGGTCGCTCGGTCATGTGGTGATTCCTCCTGAAGAGCTTGTCCCCATGCGCGCCGCCGAGGCGCGCGCGGCGGGGGCGCTGGCAGGAATCGAGGTGCTGGACGGCGTTTTCGGTGATTTGGACATTTATTCGGACAACGCGCGTTCGCGGAACGAGGTGGTGGAGGTCATCCAGTACGCCCAGCCCGATTTCATCATCACACACAATCCCGATGACTATATGCCGGACCATACCGCCACGGCGAAGCTCGTTTTTGACGCTTCGTTTACGGCGACGCTTCCCAACTGGCCGTCGAAAACGAAGAAACCCGCGAAGCTCGTGCCGATCTACTACATGGACACGCTGGCGGGCGTCAACTTCATCCCCGACGAGTTCGTGGATATCACGGAGGAGATCGACCTCAAGATCCAGATGCTGGAATGCCACCATTCTCAGCTGGACTGGATGCGTGAGCACGACCACATCGATTTCGCCGACATGGTACGCACTTGCAGCCGGTATCGCGGCTATCAGTGTGGGGCGAGTTACGCCGAGGGATTCCGGATGTGCAAGGCGTACCTGAAGGGAACCACGCGGCGTCTGTTGCCGTAACACGAAGGGAGTCATCCATGCGCAAGGCAATCGTCGGCGGATCGATTCTGGTCGATCGCATCAACGATATCAACGTTTATCCGAAACCCGGTGAACTCGCGCGCATTTCCGCCGTCTCCCGGACACCCGGCGGACTCGTGCCGAACACGGGGACGGATATCCATGTCCTCTCCCCCGACATCCCCGTCTTCGCCTGTGGGAAAATCGGCGACGATGATGACGGACGGTACCTGATCGCGGAACTGCAACGGCGCGGACTGGATACGTCGGGACTCGTGGTCACCTCCGACGCCCCCACCTCGTTTACCGACGTGATGAGCGTGCCGGGCGGCGAACGAACGTTCTTCAACTGTCCCGGCGCAAACGCCTCATGGGGTTATGACGATTTCCCATTCGACTTGGTTTCCGAGGGCGACATCGTGTTGCTGGGATACTTTCTCCTGCTGTCGAAAGTCGATGCTGGAGACGGTGTGCGGATGTTGCGGGAACTGAAGCGACGCGGCGCGATTACGGCAATCGATCTCGTGACGGAAGAATCTGACCGGTACGTACTCGTGCGCGACTCTCTGCAGTATGTCGATAACCTCATCGTCAACGAAACAGAGGCGGCGCGTTTGGCGGGCGAGAATCTTTCCGTCGCCGAGTTGCCGTCCGCATTGATGCGGTTCGGTGTGCGGGAACGGGTTATTGTGCACATGCCCGAGAAGGGCATCTCCTGCACGAAGGACGGAATCCGTTCCGAGTTTCCCTCGTGCCCGATGCCGCCCAGCTTGATCAAGGGCAAGACAGGTGCGGGCGACGCCTTCTGTGCGGGTGCGCTAGTAGGCATCTGGCGGGGACTCGACGAACGGGAGATTCTGCGCATGGGCGCTATCGCCGCAACCGGTGCGCTCTCCGCGCCCGGCGCCACCGAAGGAATGCGCTCTATGGAAGAACTGGAGAGGCGCTACGCGCCAGCGTGTTAAGCTGGTTAAGCGTGTTAGGCTGGGTAAGCTGGTTAAGCGAGTTAGGCTGGGTAAGCGGCTACTACGCGAAGGTGGGGATTGAAATGTATGGAAAAAGGTTCGCTTGCACCGATTCCCGACTAAAAGCTAACAGCTGAAAGTTGAAAGCTGGAACAAGGTGGGTGCTTGCACCTGTTCCCGACTAAAAGCTAACAGCTAATAGCTGAAAGCTGAAAAGGAAAACAACATGAATCATATAATCAAGACGAGGTTTTTATGCACAGTGTTGTTGCTGGTTGCTTCGCTTTCGGCTACTGCGGCATCGTTGCGCGAACGTTTCCGTTCACCGCAGGGCGTGGTGCGGGAAAACACGGGACCGCTCTTCTGGATGCACGGTACCGAGACGGAGGCGCGTTTGCGCGAATACGTGGGACACGTTGCCGAGAGCGGGCAGGGCATCCTCACGATTGAGTCGCGTCCGCACATTGATTGGATGCGCGAGGGCTGGTGGCGTGATGTCGATATCGTGCTCGACGAGTGCCGTAAGCGCGGGATCAAGATGATGATCTTCGACGATTACTGGTGGCCGAGTCAGGGCATGGGCGGCAAGTATCCCATTCCCGAGAAGTTCCAGTGCCGTGACGTGAAGGGTACCGTCTATTGGAGCCATGAGGCGCCTGCGACGGTTTCGAACGAGGTCGCGCGTGTTCAGGTCAAGGAGGTCGAACCGGGCGTTTATCGTATTGGCATGGACGGCGACAAGATTATCGTCTATACCTGGTTCACCTCCAACGGCAACTATCGGTTCCCGACCTTGAACGGTCTGGACGAGGCGGCTGTCGATTGGTTCATCGCCAACTACTACCAGCCTTACTACGACCGTTACCAAGAGGCGTTCAAAGACGGTACGATTCCGGGCTTCTTCTTCGATGAACCGCAGTTCCGGGCTTGGTGGGGCGATGCCCTCGCGAAGGAACTCAAGGCACGCGGCGATGACGCGGGCGAACTGCTCACCGCGCTGAAGTTCAAGCTCGCCGAACCTGAAGATCAGGCTGCCGCCCTCTACCGTTACCACGATGCGCGAGCCGAGGTGTGGGGACGCACGATGTACGGTCGGCAGAGCGAGTGGTGCGCGAAACACGGTGTGTATTCCAGCGGGCATTTCCTGGAACACGACCGGGACTACTACAACCCTGTCCTTGCGGCAGGGAACGTGATGCAGCAGATGAAGTACGTGGAGGTGCCGGGCGTCGATCTCGTCTGTCGCCAGTACTATCCCCACCAGCGTAACGACAAGGGACGCCAGATCGCATTCGGACAGATGCCGAAGTACTCGTCATCTGTCGCGCATGTCTATAACCGTCACAACGGGATGAACTGGTGCGAGATATTCGGTGCCTACGGTCAGGACATCACCTATCCGCAGATGAAGTGGCTTTGCGACTGGCACCAGTATCTGGGATGCTACTACCTGATCCCGCACTCGTTCAACCCCAAATCGCCGGAGGACAGGGATTGTCCGCCGTACTTCTACAACGGCGGGTACGAGCCGCGCTATCCGCTCTTCCGCGTGTGGGCTGACTACAACAACCGGTGTGCGCTGTTGCTCTCCAATGGTGAACACGTTTGCCGCATCGCCCAGTGTGTTCCCGGCATCAGTTATCACGTCGGCGAGACCATCCGTCCCGAGATGTTCGCATTCGCGATTCAAGACGCACAGCTCGATAGCGACTGGATGGGGTACGATGTGGTGGAGACCGCACGAATCGAGAAGAATCCGCGCACAGGGCGTTCCGCACTGCGTACCGCGAATGGTAAGGAGTACTACGACATCCTCACGCTTCCGGCGACGGAATACGTTCCCTTCGCAGTTCTGGAGAAGGCCCTAGCCTTCGCGAAGGCGGGAGGCGTGGTGGTGGGTTACGGCGTGAAGCCGATCAATACGCCGACACGCGGCAAGACGGCGGCTGATGCGCAGAAGGTTGTGGCGGAAATCTTCGCACAGGCGACAGCACTCTTCCTCGAAGGAGAGCCAGACGGAGCGGCACTTCGCGTTGCGCTTGCGAAGCCATATTCCGGTGACACACAACCGTTCGCCGTACGCGAGTTCGACTTTGAGGGGTTGTCGTCGAAAGATGGACGAATGCTTGCCGTGAACCATTACGAGAAGGACGGCATGGCCGTCCTCTTCCTTGCGAACCAAGACTGCCAGCGTCGCCGCGACCTCGCTGTCCGCACGAAATGGCCGGTGGAACGTGCGGAACTGTGGGACGCGATGCAGGGGACCGTGGAAAAACCTGTTGTCGAGAACGGTCTCGTGAAGGTTTCGCTGGAACCGAGCGCGTCTGCGTTCCTTGTCTGGCCATCGGTCGCGACAAGTGCGACCCTCCCGAAGCGTGTCGAGATTCCGGAAGGAACGATCGTGCCGCTTGCCGTGAAGCAGACTGTCACACCGATGGAGGCTCCAGACCCCCGTACGGAAGATGAGAAGGTTGATACGAAACCGTTGGAAGGATCGGAGTGGATTTGGCATCCGGTCAATCCGAAGGCGCAGGGCAAGGTGAAATTCCGTGCCTCTCTCGATCTGCCGCAGGCGGTTGAGGCGAGACTCGTGTTCACCTGCGACAACGCCGCAACGATCTTCGTGAATGGCGAACAGGTGGCGCGGCAGCCGAGCGGTGATCCGCCGAATTACGGAGGTTGGCGTCGTCCTACCGGTGCGAAGGTCGCGCTGAAGGCTGGCCGCAACGAGATCGTGGTGGACGCGGAGAACCCGATTCCTGGCTATGCCGGATTCGTTGCGGCGTTCACGTGGACGGACGGTACGTTCCGCACCGATACGACGCATTGGGAGGTGCAACGCGAAGGCGAGGCGTTCGTGAAGGCGGGTGCCGTGTGCGCGTTCGGTCAGGGACCGTGGGGAAAGGTCACCGCACCGGAACGTGTCACCCGCAGCACGTTTAAGGAGAGCGTAGCGACGCAAGGCACATTCACCCTGCCCGAACGGAAGCCAGGGGAGCGCGTCTATTTCGTTTGTGACGGAACGGAAGGGGAAGATGCCGCCGCCCTAATGGTGAACGGCGCATTCGCGGGCGGTTTCATCGGTGCACCGCATCGCCTCGACGTGACGCAGGTGGTCAAGACCGGTGCGAACACGCTGGAGATCAAGCCATTCCGTGTCAAGAATCCGCGCGTGGTTGTGGTGAGGTAGTAGGGGAGCTTTTAGCTTCTAGCTGTTAGCTTTTAGGGGGAGGTGGCACCGTGCGGACGCGAGCATGGTAAGCCCGCGCACAGAACACAAGCCGCCCGCCCCTACCGCCCTTTCATTCGTCATTGGCGCGAAGCGCCACCTTCATTCTTCATTTATCTCTCTTCATTGCCGCCATCGGCAGCTCGCTTCTCAGCCTCTCAGCTTCCCCGCTTCTCAGCTGGCGGCTTTGCCGCCCCTTCATTCTTCATTTTTCTCTTTTCATTTTTTCACTTGTTTTATGCGGCGATTTCATGTTATCCTATTTCTGTTTTTGATGGCGGGGTATGTCCGCCTCTTGTGAGAAACACAACGGAGACGATGGCGATGAAGAAGAATTTTTTTGTGGTTGCGGCGGTTTTGACGGCTTGCGGTTTCACGGCGTTTGGGGAAACCATTACAAATTTGACGGGCTACATCTACTTGGATCCAGCGGACACATCGGCGACTCCCTCGTTTGCGAAAGGTACCCACTGGAGTGATTCGCAATCGCCGCATGACGATGCGGACTACATCGTGCAGGGTGCGAAGCAGCTTCGGACGGATGGCGTTCCCAGCGGGACGGTCTTCGGCGGTCGCTCATTGACGCTAGACAACGGTTATCTGAACTTGAAGGTGGGCGGAGCCACGTTCACGATCAACGATCTACGTCTCTACAACCAGAGCCGTATTTGGAACGGGAACGATAAATGTACGCAGCAGATTGTCGGGAAGATTACGGTATTCGGAACGGAGGCGAATCCGCCGTTGATCGGTCTGACCCAGAATGCCCGAAACATTATCCTTTCAGGCGAGCTGGTTGGTGACGAGGATGCGGTACTCAAAATCGGACAGAACCCCGGCGATGGTACGCTTGTTGCCGCCAATCCCTGCTACATGCTCCTCAACGCTACAAACGAGAACGGCAATGTTACCAGCTATCAAGGTCGTTTCTTCTCTGCCAGCCGGTTTGCTTTTCTCGTGGTGAAGACGTTGGAGACGCTTGGCGCGGGCGACACCCAGGCGCATGGTTCCGTCATCAAGCTGTCGGGAGGCGGCGGTTTTCTGGGGGAGGCAGGCTTGATCTTCACCAACACCGCCTATTCGATTACGATTGACGGTGCCGGTCGGATCGGGGCCTATTCCCCCGGTCCCGAGAACAATGAGCTGCCGCTCGGCGGCAGCACGGCGGGTCTCTATCTCGGCGGCGGCGTTGAGATCAAGGGGGTGTCTGGGAAAAGTAATACCCTTGAAATCTGGAGCAAAAACGGCGCGACCGCGTTGAACGACGTGCAACTTTCGGGAATCTCAAGGATTGAAAAGACCGGTACCGGTGACGGCGGCGCCCTTCGCTTCCTCGAAGGGTACAACTATCCGGATGTCCCGGTTGTTTTTAGTAGTGCTTATACGCTCGCCGGCTGGTGCGAGAACATCGGGCCTGTCACACTCGGTGCAATGGCGCAACTTTCGCCGGGTGTTAACGCGAAGGTCGTTGGTACGCTCGGTATGGAGTCGCTGACCATGGAAAACGGCTCCTACATCATCGCCTCGCTCTACCAGCAGGCGGATGGTTCGATCACCTCCGACCTCATTCGCGTGAAGGGCGACTTGACGAAGGGGACCGACCCCATCGAGATTCAGTTTGACTCCTTCCCCTCCGGAACGAACGGCGTGATCAAGGGAAAGCTGTTCACATCGGCGAATCTCGGAACTCCGGGAGGCATTACGACGAACGACTTCACTTGGCGTATTCAGGACGACAGTCTCAACAACCTCGTCACGGGCGAACTTTCCATCGAGCAGGATGCAGATGGCACGAACTATCTTTACTTTACCCGTACCAGCGGGCAACCCGTTTATCACACGGGGTTGGATGCCGGTCCAGCTACCTCCTCGTCTTTTGACCGTGGAAAAAACTGGGATAATCAGGCTGCGCCGGACGCCGAGCATGATTATGTCGTCCCGAACGGCAAGCTTCTTCGCTGCTATATTCATGCGGTGCCATTCCAGGGACGTTCGCTCACCATCCAGGATGGCGGCGACTTCGCAGTCTGCGGCGTGACGGCAATCGTCCCTGACCTGCGCGTTTACCCCGGATCGCGTGTTTCCACGCGCGTCAGCAATGCCGACAACAGGCTTGGTGGTACCGTGACCGTCTATGGCACAAAGGCCAAGCCGTTCGACTTTATGATTGAGTCTGCTGGGACCTCTCGCAAACTTACGATTGAAGCGAGCTTCATCGGTAATAATGATGCGATGGTACGCTTCCGCTGCTACACCAAAGGACCGTCCGCACAGGAATCGACCAGCGGCGGCAAGTACATCATCACCGGGAACAACTCCGCCTACAAGGGAAAGATGGATATCCACCAAGCCACCATCGTTGTGGAGGTCCCGAACGAGCTTGCGCTGGGTGGACCTGCCGACGCTTTCGCCGCCGACCGTCTGATCCTCTCCAGCAACGCCACCTTCTACTGCGACTCCACGTACACGCTTTCCGAGCCGACGCGCGGTATTACCATTCAGGCTCCAGCCAACCCCTCCGATTATGCTCCCGGTGGCGGCGCCTTCCAGATTACGGCGGGGAATACCCTGACAATTTCGAATGTGATTGCGGGAGCCGGTTCGTTGCGTAAGACTGGTGCAGGGACGTTGGTGCTGGACGCGGCGAATACGACGTTCTCCGGCGTTGTCCAGTGTAAGGAAGGGAAGCTGGTGGTCCGCAATAAGGACGCGCTGGGTACAGGAGCATACAGACCCTACACAGGCGGTACTCTGCGCATCGAGACGGCGGACGGCGTGACGCTCACGCCTGGCACGCCTTTCGATGGACAATCGGAACTGCCGTTGCATGTCGAGCTGTCCGCCTTTGATGCACCCACCGACGGGAAGATCGAGGCGAACATCTTCACGCTGAAGAATGCGACGACGTTTGATACCTCTGAGATCCAGATCGTGAACAGCGGTTTGGGCGGCAACTACAAGACCGAGATCCAGACGAAGATGACCGAGGACGGTCTGGTGGTCTATGCCACCGCCACTGCTGGCGGCATGGTCATCTCCATTCGATAGGGTAGGCGCGGGGGGGCGCGGGCATGGTAAGCCCGCGCACAGAACACAAGCACCCGGCGCGAAGCGCCGCCTTCATTCTTCATTTTCTCTTTTCATTGCCGCCCTCGGCGGCTCGCTTCTCAGCCTCTCAGCTTCCCCGCTTCTCAGCTTTTCAGCTGGGCGGCTTTGCCGTCCCCTAATTTTTCGCTTGTACTAGGGGCTAGGTTTCTGTACAATGGATTCATTCCTTGTCGATATGGGTTTAGGAGATTGGGATTTCATTCAATGGTATCCTTCTCCGAAACTTGGGAAACTCGGAAACGCGGTGTATCTTGAGCGGACCACATACGAGAGGGAACAAAAGGAGAATTGAGGAATGAAGAAATTCGTAGTGATGATGGCTGCGGCCACTGCGCTGTTCAGCGCGATGGGTGAGACGTACAAGGGCGGTTACACATACGCGGGTGTGATGACCATGTATTCCGATAATCTGGGCCAAACCGTCCCGATCGGGTTGGCGACGGTGAAGGTCGCCGGGGTGACGAAAACCAAGACCTGCAAAGTAATAATGCAGATTCAAAAGGCGAACCTGAAAAAGTATTCGATCAGCGGGTTACTGAAGTTGAACGCTGACTCCACCCAACTGCAAGGCAAGATCTATGCGAGAGGCAAAGGCACGTGGGAAGCCGAGCAGATCGACACGGAGCATTTCGAGATGCATGATCCGAATACGGGGATCCAGATTAAGGGACTCCGCAACTATCTGGAAGGCGCCGATGCGAAGAAATGGTCTGGCAAGCTCTCTCCTTTCGTGGGTACTTGGAACGCTGAGATTAGCACGGATAAGTATGGGCAAGCCCTGATCAACTGTGTCGTGAACAGCAAGGGAGTCGTCAAGGTCAAGACGTACGGATGGCATCTGGCGAAGACGGGGTACGCCTCTGTCTGCACCACCAAGCTCGTCACCGAAGGGTCGGAAGCCAAATGCGAAATCCCGATCAATTTCATGAAGCTGGCGACCAAGAAGAACGTCTCGGCTGCGCTCAACCTCATCCTGAAGCAGGATCTTCGGCAAGCGAAGCTGACGATGGAGCTGGATTCCAAATACATGCCCGACAGGAATGGCGGCTGCTACGCGATTTTGTCGTCTGACTCCCTCAAGACGGGTGCGGGGTCGTATTCGGAGATTAGCTATGGCTCCTTCTCGGGCGGCAAGGGCGCCAATCGTCCGGCTGGCGACTACTACATCCACGGAGATATGCGTCCCCTGTATCTGCACCCTGCAGTTGGTGACTATAAAATGTTTGGGTTGCCTCTCCTTGCGACACTCAGTTATCCGGAGCACCAGACATCTCTCAAGGTGTCGCGCTTGGGGTGGTTGACTCCGAAAGCCACCAAGATCACTTCTACCACAACTCTCCCCATTGGTGCCGCAAACGAGTCGGGGATTAAGGTGACTAACAACAGCAAGACCTACACCTACAAGGGAAGTTACTACTCGTATGTGGTGCTGGCTAATCGGGTTAAGAAGTATCCTGCCAAGTTCATAGGCTTCAGCTGGCGCGAATATAACGGAGATGAGGTGAATTACCTTTCCGTCGGATATGCCTTCAGCAAGGGACCGCGCGGACAAATTGAATACAACTACACCTGCATCGATCCGCTTCCGCCTGACGTTGAGGATGACGAAGAAGACGATGGGGATGATGACGACGAATAGTCGGGGTCTCTTGTCCAAGGCGATTTGATTGCCTTGGCGGATGCTCGTTGCCGGCCTGCTGATGCAGGCCGGCTTTTTTTTGTGCCATCGTCACCGTGCTGCGGACGCGGGCATGCTAAGCCCGCACACGGAACGCAGACCGCCGATGGCGGCAATGAAGAATGAAAAATGACGAATGAGGGCGGCTGATGCCGCCAGCTGAGAAGCGGGGAAGCTGAGAAGCAAGCCACCGATGGCGGCAATGAAGAATGGAGAGAGAAGAATGAAGAATAAGGGTGGCATGTCGCGAGTCGTTTGTCGCGTGTCATCGGTAGCTATCGAAAGTTACCCCATGAACGTTCCCACGCGCGGCACGGAAGGGGAGCCTCGCTATCTCCTCTTCGGCTTCGCGTCTCTGTGTGAGGTTTTTAGGATGGACGGAATGCATGCCACCTGTGCGAAACAACGGCGCCCTCGTTGCGGGCATGGTAACCGCCCACCTTCAGCGGTCCACTTTTTCAGCCTCTCAGCCTCCCCGCTTCTCAGCTGGGCGGCAAAGCCGCCCTCTCCCTTCGTCATTCTTCATTTTTCTCTCTTCATTTTTCATTGCCGCCCACGCGGACGGTTTCAGCGGTGGAGTGGGCGGTGAATTCGGGGGCGTACATGCACTGGATGGTCGCGAGTCCGCCGGTGAAGGTGCCGCGTTGTTGGACACGGTACGATGTCTCAAGGACAAACACACCCTTGTTGAGCCGGTCGATGTAGTAGTGCGTTGCTACGTCTTTCGTGGACTGGTAGTATCCCACGCCATCCTGCCAACGGTAGGAGGAGAGGACATCTACCGGTTCCGCGCAAGCGGGACGTTCGTTGGAGAGATGCACGAACTCGTAGGTGCGGTCGCTCGTGATCTCCAATCGGGCGACGATTTCATCGCCGGGTTCGAGCGTTCCCTCGATCTTCGTGAGGCGTGTGCCGTTCTCTCCCTTCACCTTCTTGTAGTACTTCTTCTCGACGCGCAGTTCCTTCGGTTCGTGGGTGCGTACCTTGAGGACATCTTCGAAGTACGACCAATGTACGCCGCCCCACGAGACGCCCTTTTCGCCCGCACCGGTGAAGGCGATCTCGCCCATCTCCGGGCGAATCGTCTCCGATGCGTAGCGGACGGAGTACATCCCGGTACCCGCCTCGACCTTCTCCGGCTTTACCTTCTCGCCTGCGAGCGTCACTTCGGCGAGCGTATCGCCCGCAAGGAGGTCTGTGCCACCGCCAAGCAGAAGCGCATAGATGGCATCTGCCGTTGCGGCGGTCGTCGTCCAGTCCTGTGTCTGTTTCTGCTTAAGCAGCCACACACAGCAAGCCTCCGCACTTGCCTCGTCACCCGTCACCTCGCGGAACGCCTCGATGATCACAGCCTGCATCGAGACCGGTGCGGCGAAGACACTGCACGAGAAGAAGTACGGAAGCTTCCAGTACATTCCCAGTTCGTCGGAGAGGACACCGCGTTCCTTGATCGACGCTAGAATCTCCCGTGCGATCTTCTCCTCGCCCATGCGCTTCAGCGCGATTGCCGCAAGTGCTTGGGAACTGAGATTGAAGTTCGTCCACTCTTCCTGCAGATGCTGGACGAAGAGCAGAACGAGTTTCTTGTCCTTCGCCTCCGGTACACCTTTGAACGAGTGGAGGTACATCCAACGGATATCGAACCCGTTCACGCGGAACGGCTGGTTCTTCGGCTTCAACCGTTCTTTGACATTCTCCGAAACCGAGAGGTCAAGCGAACGGACTGCTCGCTCGAAGAAGTCTGGGTACGCCGCTCCCGTCAAGGCGTTGAGTCGTGCGAATCCGATGAGGATGTAGAGCGAGATGGAATCGGACGAGGGACCGCCGGGGAACCAGGGCCAGAGACCGTCCGAGTTTCGCGCCAAACGCAGTTTCTCCAGACACGACTTCTGCTCGACCGACAAGCGTTCCTTACCCAAGAGTGCGCCGAGTCGCGCACGTGCCGCGCTCTCGTGTTCCGCCTCGCGTACCCATGGCGTCGCTTCGAGCGCGATGGACTTGAGGTGCGAATCGGTTTCAAGCGGACTCTTCAGCGTGTCGCCCCCGGCGGCCTTCCAGGCGTCGAAGGTCTGGCGGATGCGCGGATCGGCATTCGCGATGTACTCACCGAGCGCATTTGCGTAAAAACGGCTGAAGGTCTGTTCGCAACACTCATGCGGGAACTCTATGAGGTAGGGAAGCGAGAGAACGGCGTACCATGCCGGACGCGATACCGCGCGCACGGTGAGGTCCTGATGACGGATTGTCGTCGAGTCTTTGCTCGCCAAGAGGTTTTCGAGCTTGAACTGCCTTGTCTCCTTGCCACGTGCGTGGAGCTGCACAGCCTCGCGTACGAGGATGCGGCGCGCCAGCACGGGGAGGATGCCTTCCTCTCCGTCCGCGAAAGATTCTCCCTTCGCCGTTGCGACGTACTTGAGGTACCCGCAACCATCGGCGATCTTTACGCGGAACTCGAATGTTTTCGATTCATGCGGGGCGAGCGTGAATGCTTGCGGGGGCGTGAGACAAGAGACGTGAGACGAGGAAGACTTATTCGCCTCGTGTCCCATCTCTTCCAGCGTCAACGAGACCTCGCCCTTCTGCGGCTTGTCTTCCGTGTTCGTCACCTTGGCGGCGAAGAGGAAGTCGTCGCCCTCACGGACGAAGCGCGGTGCGTTCGGCTCGCACATGAGCGGCGTTGTTGTTACGATTTCCTCTTCGCGGAAGATGCAGCCGTTGATTGCGTTGTCGTGCGCGACCATCAGGAACTTCCAGCCCGTGAGCGCATCCGGTACGGTGAACGTGAACGAGACATTCCCCTCCGCATCCGTTTCGAGATTCGGGAAGAAGAAGGCGGTCTCCTTCAGGTTGCGACGCGGCTGGACGGTTTTCGGTTCTGGATCGATTTGTCCGGTAACCGTGGCTTTGTCAGTTAGCGATCCGACGGCAAACATATCTTCTTCCTCGACGGCACAAGAAAGCTCGATCGCGTTTTCTTCAACAACCCTACTACCGGCTGCCATAGGTGCTGCGCGGCTGTAGAGTACTCGTCCCCCACGCACGGTTGCTGCGGCATTGTAGAAACGGTTTTCCACCACCTTCCAGGAAGGTGGGTAGAGGGAGAACGAACGAGTGTTGTCCGGGAAGAATCCGCCGAGCCTCGCCAAGTCGTACACATTATTTTGCAGAACTGTACTGCGGTAGCAACGTGTCCACGGTGTGAAGTAACTCGAAAAACCGAGCGAGAAATCGTGCCATTTGTAGGCATCGAGCGACTTGTCATACAGGCAGGCAAGCACTTCCGCCGGTCCGGAGACCTTGAACGTCCAAGTCTCCTCCTTGCCCGGAAGGAGCTTGCTCGTCAGGTGCGTAGCGGTGATGTCAAGATACTTGTTGTCCCACGGCACGTTCACCGTCGCGTCACTCTTGTAGATACGGTTCTCACGCACGAATACCGTTTCGATCCGGATTTCGCCACGAAGTTCCGCCGTGACTGGAAGTTCGTAGAACCAGACCGGATTCTCGCCGGAGACGGAGGTGTCGAGCAGTGTCTTTCCGTTGTGTAACACTTTCACGCGACAGTAACCGCTGGCGTAGCCCGTACCCCAGTAGGCGCGGATCGTCTCGCCGACCTTGACGGTATGGGATTCGACAAGGAAGAACTCCGGGATGTGGATGCCGAGTCCTTTCGCTGTCGGGTCGAATACGATTATGGAACTGATGTCCTTCACGTTCTTCCCGTTTGGATCGGTTGTTTCAAAGACGAGGCGATAGGTTCCCACGTCGAGCTTCAGTTCGCCCTTCCATGTTTCAGCCTTCTCGCCGCCATTGATGTCCAACGAAAGAACTTCCTCACCCGGTTCCCACGTTTCCCAGTTCCACGGTCCCTTTTCGTTGTCCATATAGTGTCGCCCATGTTTGAAGATGGGTTCACGCACAGGGCTTTCGGGGGCTTTGAGACGGAAAGCCTTGAGTGTTCCCTTGACGGGAACAGGCGTACCCGCGAGCGAGTTGAGTCTCACGCGTACTGGAATTGGCTTCTCTGCGACAAACCAGTTGCCATCCGTCCATACGCTCGTGCGCCATGCGACGGTACCGATCTCGAATGTCTCTTTTGCCGCATGCGCTTCGCCCGTCTCGTCGGTAACGACAACATCCACCGTGAATTGGAACGACGGATCGCCCGCGAGGTCTGCCTTCGGGGGCGCGACGGGGGTAAACGTCACTCGGAACACGCCGTTCTCGTCCGTCTCTGTTTCGCCCGAATCTACAAAACCGTCGCCATCGTCATTACTTCTGAATCCGAACCACAACCACCAGTCCGGATAACGAGTTGAGCGGTTGATGTTCCACTTGACTTTCGCCTTCTGCACGGGAAGCCCCGAATAGGTCAGTGCCTTGCCCGTGACCGTTACTGGCGTACCGAGCGTCGCCTTGTCGGACGCTGTTTCGAGTTCCGCCTTGAACTTGGGACGCTTGTATTCTTCCACGCTCACACGCTTTTTCGACTCGCCGGTCACGCCACCTTTGAGGACAACGCGAGCCATCACCTCGTACTCTCCTGTGAGTCGATCTGTCGGTGCGGTGAAGGTGTAGGTGAACGATCCCCACTTGTTCGTGCGGATTCGTTTCGCGGCAACCTCCTTTCGGTTTGGGTCGGTCAAAGTCACGAGGATGAGTTGGTCCTGCCAGGTGTGAAAATCTTTCGTGTTTGGATTCGCATGGTAGGCGATACCCTTTACGTAGATTTCCTGTCCGGGACGGTAGAGCGAACGATCCGTGAAGATATCCACATGCTCGAATTTTTGTTCCTCTTCATCCTTGCGGCCCGATCCAGCGTCGTCAAGCGACAGTACCTCCTCGCCGTTCTTGAGGACTCGAACGTAACGCGAGATGGCACCATGTTTGTCTTTCGTCACGTCTGCTGTGAAGCGTCCGTTCTCATCGGTCTTGTAGGTCTCGCGGCACATGAGCTTGCGACCGGTTTTGAGATCGTAACTCCAGAGTTCGACCCGCGCTTTTGCGACGGGGACACCGGATTCGGCGCGATAGACAGTTCCTTCGAACATGCCGAAGCCCGTTTCGAGGACGAGGGCGAGCGACGTGACGGTCACGTACTGCGCGAAGAGCGGCAACTTGTCCGAACCGAACTTGTCATTCGCCGCCGCGTAGAGGACATAGTGCCCGGGCTTCAAGTCGTGCGGGACGGGAAGCGTGAATTCCTGTTGCGTGTAGTCCGGCTTGAGCGCCAGCGGTTCCTTCCACTCCTTTGCGACCTTGCGCGTGAGGTACTTGTCCCTCATGATGTAGTCGGCATACGTGACTCGTTTGGCCGCCCCCATCGACTTGTCGGTGACAAGGTCGTCGAAGGTGACGGGAACGAGGCGGAAGTGGATTTCGGAGAGGTTCCGTACGCTTGCCTTGATCTCCGGCCAGGGCGCACACCAAGTGCGTTCCGTCACAACGGAAAGTTCTTGCTGTTCAATTTTCGAGATGACATTGGCGCAGAGGATACCGCCCGGTGACTTCGGCCATTTCTCCACATACTTGGCTGCAAGGGCGCGCGCGGCGATAAATTCCTCCCTCTGGCGCAGGATGTTCGCCTTCTTCTCGGCGGCGAGGGCGGCGATCTCGGTCTTATCGCCGTAGCGCGTGAGGAAATCGTCGAGGAATGCCTCGAACGCGGCTTGCCGTTCTTTCTCCGGTTTTTGGTCGAAGGAACGGATGTATTCTGCGCGGTTCAGTTCCGCCAAGGCGAGCGCGTCGAGGTTACTGTCCTGACGGTGGAAGTCAATTTGTTTTTCATAGAGCGCAAGCCCTTTTTCCAACGTCTTGTCAGGAATGGTCTTGCCGTAGAACTTAATGGCGTCGCTCACGGCGAAGTCGAAAAGTGTCGGGCAATAGGATGCGGGGAAATTACCGGGATTGAAAAGCTCGGACCACTCCGACAGTTTCTGTAACTTCAGTTCGTCCGCAAGTGCGAACACCTTCGAGAACTGCGCTTCGAGCGTCGATGCAATCTTCTCCGGCGACCACAGCGGCATCTTGTTCTTCGCCGCTTCGTCGTCGAGTTTTGTGGGCGCGGCTCCGCCCCACCGCCAACGATTGGAGTTATCGGCGTAGGTGTGGGCAAGGTGGAGCTGCAACACGGCTTGGAGTTGCGCGGGTTGCGCATCGACCGATGCGGCGAAGGCGGGCAACCAGTCCTGCGTCAGCGCGTCCGTAAAAGCACCCATCGCATTCTCTCGAACGAGGAACGCGCGCGCGGCATCCGGCCATCGCTTCGCGGCAGTCGCCTCTCGCGCAATCTCCTCCACCAAGTTCGTGACGGATCGCGGCAATCCCTTCTGCTGGGCGGTTGCGACCTCTTTCCAAGCCTTCTCAAAATCGTATGCTGCCATAACACTTCCATTCAGTGCGGCGAACACGGCGAAAGCCGCCAACGTCCGCGCCAAAACCCTACAAACAAGAATTCTATTCATGCCGTTAGTATATCGGATTTCCTATTCACTCGCAAGCAGGTTTCGGCTTTTTGTCTCGTTAGCCCCGCCGGTCCAATGTGGCGTGTCGCATGACGTTTGTCGTGTGTCAACAGTAGCTATCAAATGCTACCGAAAAGTTACCCCATGAACGTTCCTGTGCTCGGCACAGAAGGGGAGCTGGTTATTTCCTCTGCGGCTTCGCGTCTCTGTATGAGGTTTTTAGGATGAACAGAACGCGGAACTCAGAACTCGGAATTTACAATTACCAATTCGCCAGGGGCGAGACGGAACGTTTTACGCGTCGCACCGCGAGAACGCTCGACGATTGCCTCTTGGGCAAGATGCATTTCCGTGTTGAGCAGATAGATGGTGCCATCGGGATAGACGCTCCAACGGACGGTATCCGCGCACTCGACCTTGGGCCACGTTGCGGTATCGACCGCCTCCATCGCCTTGGCAAGGAGGAAGGAATAAAGTTTGCGGACGCCGAAAGCTCCCGGCGAATCGAGCGAAGCGAGAAAGAGTACGCGCCCCTTGCCAATCTCGTTCACAAAGAGAATGCCCTTACAGTTGGCAATTTTGCTCTCATGAAAACGGTCTGACGCCACTCCGAACGGAGTTGCCGTCGTCGCCTCCAGCTCCGGTACGTCGAATCCACCTTCGATAAAGTCAGGATCCCATGTGGCGGTTAACGGCTGGAAGTTCCAGCCGGGTCCAGGATTCTTCACGAACTTCATACCGTGCGGTAGATGCCACGGCTTTCCCTCGTGCATTTTCACACCGACAAGCTCCGACCAGTCGCCACCGTTGTACGGTACGAACGCACCGTTGGGGATGTCCTGCACGGTAAGATGGCTTGCGGTGAGCATCAGCGTACCACCGTCTTGGACGAACCTGACCAGCTTACGATACAATTCGTCATCCATCACGTTCCGTCCCAAGAAGAAGAGGAATTTGTACTTGGCGAACTCGGTTGGTGGCGCGTCGAATGGAAGAATACCTGCCGCGCCCAACGGGGGATTGCCTGAATCGTCCGCGTCGCCCCAGTTGTCACGCTCCTGCCAGCCGCGACGACGGTAAAGTCCGTCGAAGAGCCGCCAGGCGGTACGGTCCGCCTCCGTCACGCGGAAGGCATCGTTCGTGCGCTGACCGAAGAGATGCGTTTGGAAGACTCCTGCATAGCCGTCGAAACGCCCCTGTACCGCACCGACCGCTGCGAGTGGATAGCCGTCGGCTCGCGGATGCGACTTGCACCATGTCGTGAAGTCGGCAAGTACTTTGCGGTAACGGCGAGTGACAGGATTGTCGTGCTCAAACTTGCGTTCGTGACACATGAGACTCATGAGACCGTGCTCGTTGTAGATTGGGTCTGCGCCGCGTACGTAGGCGTGGTAGAGGGAGGTACGCCAACGCGCCTCCCATAGCCCGTCGCTCTGCATTCCACCGTACCAGGTCATCGCCATATCCGTACCGAAACGCTTTCGACCGAACGCCTCCGCCGCCGTCTTCGTGCCGGCGTAGGCGCGTTCCAGTTCGTCGGAGTAGATGACCTCCAGATCGACGCGGTCATATCCTGCACGCAACAGATAGGGTGCAAAACCGAAGGAACATTCGATCGAGAAGAACGGGGACGGAAGCCCAGATGTCTTCGCTTGCATTAGGTCGCGCCGAGTTTGAGCACACGTTTCGGCGAAAGCCTGCGCCAACGAGTTACCGCCTTTTGCGATGCGGGGCGAAGGCAGACCGCGACACATCGCATCGTGGGGATGCCAGTAGAACATGAGTCCGCCGGATTCGCTGTAGTGCTGGGTTCCCTCGCACACGTCCTTGTACTCGCGGAGAGCGGCGAGGATCCCGTCCTTGATGGGTACGTATTCGCTTTTCCACTCTCCGCTCCAGCGGTTGAACATCTCGTCCATCGTGAACGTACATCCGTTTTTGCGGCAATGCTCGCCGACGGCGCGCACTTTTTCGGACGTCCAGTTGCCGTGGAAAAGGTTCAACAACGTTCCGCAACCGTCCTTGGTCAGCGTCTCGGCTGTAGAGACTCCAAAACCACCCTCTGCGATAGATCCGGTCTGCACGACATGGGCGGCAGACGCTGAAAGAGCACATGAACAACACAACAGGCAAGAGATAAAGTTCTTTTTCATTTGCCGGACATTGTATCAAAAGCGCGAGCGGTGCGTCCACGGAAAAAGGTAGAAGAGTACCATCGTTTCGAACGGCAGACGCATCCTCTGTTTCGGGAAAGGGACGAGGTTGTTCCGTACCCGTGCATTTTTGCGCGGGTTCCATACAACTGGAAGCGAAAAGCTGCCACCTCATTATTGACAGGGGAACGGGGGGATTGTAAAATATTCTTTTTTACGGGGGAGAAATTCCCGGGAGATGAAACTTTGTAAATCCATTGAAACGGCTTTGGTATGCCTGAATCCGCTTATCGCTCTCATCTGATGGACGATCCGTATCTGGTTCCGTTTTCGGAAGTCGTCCAGCGACGCGCTGAAACCGCCTTGGCTCGCGCCACCGAACTGGCTCGCGGCCCCGGTTCGCTTTCTCAGTTCGCCTGCGCCCACGAGTATTATGGCCTGCATCTCGTCGATGGGGAGTGGGTGTTCCGTGAATGGGCGCCCCACGCGACGGCGATCTGGCTCGTGGGCGATTTTTCGGATTGGAAGTTGGACGAGTCGTTCCAGTTGCATCGCCTGGAAGGGCGCGACGTGTGGGAGGCGCGTTTGCCCGCGCAAGCGATTCAGCACGGTCAGTACTATCGGCTGGAGATGCAGTGGGATGGCGGACGTGGCGAGCGGATCCCGGCATATGCGCGGCGCGTGGTGCAGGATGAGCGGACATTGATGTTTGCCGCACAGGTGTGGCAGCCGGAGGAGCCTTACCGCTGGCGTGTTCCCGAATACCGGGTTCGTCCCGAAGTGCCGCTGATCTACGAGGCGCATATCGGCATGGCGCAGGAGAAGGAAGGAGTCGGCACCTACGCCGAGTTTCGCGACCGGACTTTGCCGCGTATCATTCGTGCCGGATACAACACGATTCAGCTGATGGCAATCATGGAGCATCCGTACTACGGTTCATTCGGGTATCACGTCTCCAGTTTCTTTGCCTGTTCTTCACGATTCGGGACTCCCGAGGAGTTGAAGTCGCTGGTCGATGCGGCGCACGAGGCGGGCATTAACGTTGTCATCGACCTCGTCCACTCGCACGCCGTCAAGAACGAGCGCGAGGGGTTGTCCCTCTTCGACGGTACGCCGTACCAGTATTTCCACGACGGGTTGCGCGGTTGGCATTCGGCGTGGGATTCCCGTTGTTTCGACTACGGCAAGACCGACGTGTTGCACTTCCTGCTTTCGAACTGTCGCTACTGGCTGGACGAGTTCCATGTCGATGGGTTTCGCTTCGACGGCGTAACCTCCATGCTTTATCTGCACCACGGGCTGGGTATCGATTTCACGAACTACAGCCAGTACTTCGACCATACGGTGGATGAGGATGCGTGGGTCTATCTGAATCTGGCGAATCGTGTGATTCATGACGTTCGCTCGGACGCGATCACCATCGCGGAGGACGTGAGTGGAATGCCCGGCGTGGCGGCACCTGTTGAGGACGGTGGAATCGGGTTCGACTACCGGATGGCGATGGGCGTACCGGAGTGCTGGTTCAAGCTCGTGCGCGACATCCGCGACGAGAACTGGAGTATCGGGTATCTCTGGCACGAACTGACGAATCGCCGTGCGGACGAGCGAACCGTGAACTACGTCGAGAGTCATGACCAAGCGCTCGTCGGCGGCAAGACGCTCCTGTTCCAGTTGGTCGATTCGGCGGTTTACGACGCCATGCGTCGTGACCAACACAACCTGCTGGCGGAGCGCGGCGTGTCGATTCACAAGTTGGCGAGGCTCGCCACGCTGGGTACGGCGGGACAGGCCTACCTGAACTTCATGGGGAACGAATTCGGTCATCCGGAGTGGATCGACTTTCCGCGCGAAGGCAACGGCTTCTCGTACCAATACGCACGTCGGCAGTGGTCCCTGCGCGACAATCAGGAATTGTTGTTCTGGTGTTTGGGTGAGTTTGACGAGGCGATGATCCACCTCTTCCGGAAGTCTGGCGCACTGGAAGGAACTCGCGCCCGCCGTTACTTCTCGTCGGACGACTCTAAGATTCTCGTCTTCGAACGGGGCAACCTGCTCTTTCTCTT
>JAFYDR010000137.1 GCA_017544725.1 Kiritimatiellia bacterium | reverse complement strand
TGCCATGCGTGAACGGCTCAATCCAACCACCTAACTACCGAACCGTTCGCGTAGCGAACTACAAGGGTGTCGCCGTTACACAAGCGGACGCGACGGAGCACGTCCCTCCCATTCGTCACTGCGCGAAACGACTCAGCTTAACTCGCTTAACACGCTTATCCTGCTGGCGGCTTTGCCGCCTGTATTCAGGTTGTTCTGGTTGTTTCCAAAATCCTCTCGTGCGTACGGAATGGGTGAAATACGCAGATGCGCCTCTCTCCTTTCAACATCTTCTCTGCCGTTGACCCGAAAGGAGAGAATTGATAAAATTTCGGCATTCGTGGGGCGACTTCCACGAATCAAAATTTCGTTTGCGAAAGGACCGATGTCATGCCCGAAATCGAACAGGTGCCTTGTACGGGATACGTTTCCCGTCGTTTCCCGAACTGTTTCTCCGTATTGTCTCTGGTGGCTTTTTTCACTTTTGCGCTCGGTGCGTTTTTTGCATTGTCTGCTGAAACTTGTATCCTCGACCGGACGGCTCCGGGACGTACCCCGATTGATGCGGAGATCCCGCTGGAGGCGATTACTCCGGGCGATTATGCAGACGGCGAACTCTCGCTTTGGATAACTGCCGGGAACGAGCATGCGGGATGGACATGGGCTTTGCCTTCGCGCACGAACGATCTCTACATCACGGATGGCGAGGACAAGATGCCGCTTCTCAACCCGACCAATCCGACCTGGGGGGATCTCGGTCCGAAGAAACCGGGTGTTCGCTGCGAATTGAAGTTCAATCTCCCGAATGCGTTTCGGACCAAAACCCAATGGAGCAATAAAAAGCCATCGTTACGTATCTGTTGTCCGAAAGGCGTGTTTTGCTGGGGCGGCAACTCGCATGGCGATTTCAGGGTAGAGATCTGGAAAGGTATTCGTGCCGAAATCAAAGGTTGGGTCGATGCCGCCAACCGTTGCGGTTTTGTAGATATGAAGGACGTGCCGGCGGAACGGTATATCTTCAGTTGGCGTCCGAACATTCATGCTCGCGACGGCGATTGGCGTCCGCCCCGGATCGAACAGACGAGCGAAGTGTTCCGTGTGCGGATGCAAGGATGGAGCGGCGCACCGTTACTTGTGGATGTGGAGGCACACACGCGTAAGGATGGCGTGTTTCGGCAGACGGTGGAACTCGTGCCGCATGCTACGCCGCTCGAAGCACCGTTCAAGCCAGGCGAGGTTGTGGTCGGCCATTGCGTGTACGGCGGTGACCGGAGGTTCACGGACGAAATCGTCACGAACGATCTTGCTGACCTGATTGTCTCCTGGAACAAGTTCAACACGCTCACCGGAATGCCTGCGAATGTTCGTTCGGAGTTCGATCGCAAAGGAATGCGGTTCATGACGATTTACGGATACGATTCCCGCGATTTGACTGACAAGGCGAAGGACACCCTCGGTGCGCGTTATCTCTGCAACAATGTGGGTGAGCTGGCTGGGTATCTCTATCAGGGACCTCGCGAGGCTGCCGCCGTGCGTGTGCCGCAAGGCATGACGGATCTCGGCGAGGCCAAGGATCGGTTCGTGAATGTTTTCATGCAACGCTTCGTTCGTTCGCGACACAAGGATTACGACTTCATCTTCTCCACGTCCGGTTCGCCGCTCGGTTGTTACGAACTTCAAGGCGGGATGGATTTCATGTGCAACGAGTTGTATGCCGTCGGCTCCGCAAACCTCGCGTATGCCACGAGCGAGGCTCGCGGTGCGGCACGGAAGTGGAAACCTGAGTTCTGGGGCGGATGGCTCGCCGAGGAGTGGCAGACGTTTCCTGTTCCGTATTCAAGCACACGGAAATATGATCTCCTGAAGGCGGGGCTTTACCAGCAGTACCTGATGGGTACTTCCCTTATCGTCCTCGAATCGGGTGCGCAATCTACACAGGCGCACAAATACACATCCGGCGCAAAGGATGTGAAACAGGGCTACGATGACCATGCGCCGAAAGAATACCGTCGCACGGTAAAAGAGTTCCGCGACTGGACGAAGGCGAATCCGCGCGATCCCTCTGGGCCCACAACATGCGCGGCATTCGTGATGGGGAACAATGACGGTTTCGTGGGAATGAGTTTCCCTTCCTTTGCGATTTGGGCGCAACACGCCACGGCGTCCAACAACGTGAACTGGCGTTGCGGCGCGCCTGAGGCTACGTGGAACCTCGCAAAGGATGTGGCCTTTCCGCTCGTGCAAGGCGCACTCGCACCGTATCCCAACAGTTGGCTTGCCGGAACGCCCTTCGGACAGGTGGACGTGGTACAGGTCGATGACGAAGTTCTGCCTGACGACATTTCCCGCTATTCGCTCCTCGTCTATGCAGGATGGAACACGATGACGACCCGTATTGCGGAGCATCTGGCGTGGTGGGCTAAACGCGGCGGAGAATTGTTCCTCTGTGTACCGCACCTGTCCGTTCGCGCCGATCGTGAAGCGAAGGAGTACAAGCCTTCCGATCTTGTGGGGAATGGCGATTTGTCCGTGCTCGGTTTCCCATGTCGCGTAATCGGCAAGGCGGATGGTGGCGGATTCGATGTCGCCACGCTTGACAAGATTCCGACGGATGCGAAGATTCTCGCGAAGACCCCAAATGGCAGACCGCTCGTGATAGAGAACGAAATCGGGAAGGGACGCATTCGCTTGATGCTGTCGTGGGAATATCCGGGTAAAGGTGGCATTCCGGCGACAAACTACAAGACGCAGCTTTCGGAAATGCTATCGCGTCATACGGTGGACGACATAAAAGTTACTGGTCCAGATGCAAAAGCGGTCTCGTGGGCGGTCTATCGGAATACCATCTATCTTCTGAACATGGACTGCGTGAAGCCGAGGTCAGTGATGCTGGAATTACCCGGAGGACCGCAAAACCTTTCCCTCTCTCCCTGCGAAATGCGTGTAGTGAAACGAGAGGGGGCGGCGAAGCCGCCAAGCCGCCTGCGGCGGCAATGAAAAATGAAGAGAGAAGAATGAAGGCGGCAAAGCCGCCAGCTGAGAAGCGGGGAAGCTGAGAGGCTGAGAAGCTGGGAGGTTGAGAAGCGGGGGACAATGGGGACGGATGGGACGATGGAGACGGGGGGTAGCCGCCAGTCTCGCTAGTCCTGCCAGTCTCGCCAGTCCTACGCGGCGAGGGGCTGCTCTTCATATTACTTCGTTGCCTTTACAAGATCGACTGTTGGGCGCGGGCGAGTTAGCCCACGTTTTTTCACGATTTGTACTTGTGTTGGCCGGTGGAATTTGTTACTATCATTCCGTTTTCAGTTCGGGGTATCCCGACTGGGAACAGGACAGTTCGGGGAACTGACTGGGAGCGTCAAGCGACGTATGGAAGCCG
>JAFYDR010000136.1 GCA_017544725.1 Kiritimatiellia bacterium | reverse complement strand
GGTGGTTCTTCGACGCGATGATCACCTCTTCGAGGTTTGGGCAGTCCGGATTCGCCGCCACCGCCAAATGCGGAACCGACATGACCACCACTGCTGCGAGGGAAAACATTGTCTTGCTCATATCGACCCGCATTATATCATACCATCGGATTCATGACAATTGCTTCTGGCCGGGTTCCACATCAGTTCACGCCAAGCAGTCTCGCGAATGGAACAATCGCATCGAAGTATCCGTCAGCCTCCACGATCGGCGCGAGCTGCCCTTCATACACGAGCGCGGTGCGCACGGAGATGCCGGAACGACGCGGAAGCCTGCTCACCTTCTCCGCCACTTCGTCGATCACATCGCGTCCGATATCCCTGCGGCGTTTCACCTCAACGACACACATTGACCTTCGCGTCTGGATGAGCAAGTCGATCTGTACGCCCTTCCTCGTGCCATCGCGGGACGCTGCGCGCCTGTATGGAGCTGCTGAAACAATCTGTGCATTGCCAAGTCCCAGCATCCCGACGAGGCTGCCAAGGTTCGCCAGCACGAGATTCTCGAACTGGAGCCCCATAATGGATTCCCAACCGTCGAGGCTGTCGAGCGAACCGAAAGTAAACGCATCGCGGTCGATAACGTCCTTCACCGGCTCGATGTACCTGAGGTAGAACCGCGAGTAGTTGTCGTTCAGCCTGTAGCGTGACTCCCTGACGTTTCTGCCGCTCTGCGGATTCACGCCGCCGTCGTTGACGACAAGCCCGCATTCCGCAAGCTGTTCGAGGGAGTCGGAAATGCGTCCGCCGCGTTCCATCCCGATTTCGCAGGCGATTTCGCTCACGCTTCGCGGCTCGCCATTGAGGCATCGGAGAACCAATGCCGTGAACTGCGGCTGCTGCGTCACGACGTCCGAGAACATCTCATCGAAGTCCTCGCGCAACGGACTCTTCGGAAGGAAGCACAACCTCCGGATGTTCTCGTTCGCAGAAGCAGACGGATCAATTTCCTCAAGGTAGCGCGGGATGCCGCCCGTCACGGAAAGCACGTCGAGGATTTCCCTTGGATCAAGCCTTGCCGCAGCCTTCCCCCAGAATTTCGCGCACTCGCGCACGGGCAGTTCGGGAACCACGATGTCGAGCGACCGCCTGCCGTAGAAGCTGCCGTCCTCGAGTATGTTGTCCTTTATCCATGACGAAACGCTGCCGCACAGCACGAATACGAGCCTCGGATGCTTCTTGAAATGGTCGTCCCACGCACCTTTCAGCGTACCGGCGAACAGGGGATCGTAATGCGCCATCCACGATATCTCGTCAAGAAGGACGACCGTCTTCTCATTGTCCCGAATCTGCCCGTCCAGCCGAAGGAATGCGTTGAGCCAGTTATTCGGAACGGAGGAATCGCATCCGGTCTGGGCGGCAAGCTTCGCCGCGAAGTTTTCAAGCTCCATGGCATTGTTCAGTTTCGCCCTCGGCTTTATGCCCTCGATCTTGATGAAACGCGCACCAGCCCTTTCGGCAAACTTTTCAATCAGGGTGGACTTGCCCACCCTGCGCCGACCTCTGCATGTGACAAACGAGGAAGTCCGCTTTCTGAAAAGGGACTCCAAGCGTTCAATAAGTTCTTCGCGGCCAAAAAACATTTTAAAACCTCATAATTTGTCCTTTGGCGCGTATTCTATCATAATCCCGCCGTTTCGGTCAACAGTACTTTGTCACATTATTTCGATTTCGTCAATAATGTGACAAAACTCTCGCGCCAAAATTCTGTCACATTATTAAAGGATACCTCATAATGTGACAAAAAGCTTTTTTAAGATGCAGAAACATTTCATCGGATTAAAAGCTTCGTGGAAAGAAAGTCCATTCAGAGTGTACACGGCCTGCCGACGCGAAAGATCTCCCCTGCCCTTGGTGGCCGAGGCCTTAAGGATGATGGACTCAAGGTTGTCACTTGTCATTCGTCACAAGATCGCCTACGAGCATGATCTTCGCGGGCCAGAACTTGGTGCCCTGGTATTTCGGCTTGGCAAGTTC
>JAFYDR010000135.1 GCA_017544725.1 Kiritimatiellia bacterium | reverse complement strand
GTCCATGATCTGCCGGAGCGCGAGGAACTCCATTTCGATGAAGCCGAAGGCGTCGCCGTTTGTTTCCGAGGGGGCGATTGTCTGATATTTGTCCCACAGCGCCGTATAGAGGCGGTCCACCTCTCCGTCGGCGATCTTGCGCTGGATGGTCGCAACGGCGGCATCGGGGTCGCAGTCGGGGTCGTTCATGCGTACGACGGTGGCGCGGATGGCGTCGAGGTCGATCTCCACGGTCATGGGAAGTTTGTCTGATTGGCGGCACTGCACATTCACCGTCACTTCGGGTTTGCCGTTTGGCTGTCTCTCTACTTTCGTTCTCATGGCAGAGATTATACCATAGTTAGCCGGTAGTCGTTGGTCGTTAGTGGTTGGTCGTTAGTGGTTAGTTGTCGCCTCCCCTGTACGGAGGTTTGATCTCCCCTGTACGGTGGTTTGGGTTGCCCTGTACGGAGGTTTGAACTCCCCTGTACAGTGGTTTGGGTTGCCCTGTACGAGCAAAAGTCTAAAATTGATTCATTGCTACGAGCATTCCCGGCTGGCGGGCGGGCGAAATAACTTGCGGCATCAGAATTTCAGGCGGAGGCCGATGCCGCCGTGCGTCCAGTCGTTGTGGGAGCACCGGTTGGTGCTGGCGGCGTTCGTGCGGCGCGTGTCACCACCGACGACATCATACTGCTCCACGTAGGCAAAGGCGGAGAAGTTGTCGCAGAACCGCCAGGAGAATTCAAAGCGGAACGAAACGGATCCCAAACCGCCACCGCCCCAACCGGTGCCGTCGATGTTGCGACCGAAATCCCGCTTGAAAAGATGCGCATTACCGCCCTCCGTGAAGACGGAAGGGGTAAACGACAACTGTCCCCAGATCGGGAAGCGGTGCCGCACGCCCACCTTGGCATAGAAGAAATCCTTGCCGCGAAACGTGCGCCGCAAACGGCTGAACGGCACGATGTAAGGGTTCTCAAGCGACTGCTCGATCTGCCACCAGTGATAGGTGCGGTTGGAGGCCTCGTGTTCGCGGTTGAACCCTCTGTACATCGTCCAGGAGCGCGTGAGATCGTTCTTGAGCTTCCAACCTTCCGCGAAGTCAAAGTCATACTGCCAGGTGGGACCCAGCTCCGTATGATAGAAGGCATGGCGATGGACATCCGAACGCCGCCCCGTGAGCGAACTCACATCCCAGTTCCGTATCCCGAAACGTCCGAACGGACCGGCATCTGCGCCGAACCGCACGCCCGTCACCTGCATCGCGCGGTCCTCCATGAGCTTGCCGAGCGACATGTAGGTGGTACGCACTTCGGACGACACATCCAGAAAGAGCGGCGAAAGTGCGGCGGCGAAGATGGCGGTCAAGAAGCACATGGCAATGGGTTGCGGTTACCTTTCGAAATACACGTCAGGGGACAGGGAATCGGGACACCTTGAAATTCTGGGCGCCTTCAATCGGGAATTCGCCATCCCCCCAAGGTTGGTGCCAGACGAGCGAACCATGGAAGCGGTTCTCCGGATCGTAGATGCCGTACACCAGCCCCGACACCTCCGGCAGAAGCCGACGTCCGCTTTCGAAATTGACCGAACCGACAATCACATTGCAGCGCGAGCGGGGATGGCCGAAGAGATTGGTGACGGTCGTGGAAAGAATCACGCGGTTGTGCTGCGCGACAACGTGG
>JAFYDR010000134.1 GCA_017544725.1 Kiritimatiellia bacterium | reverse complement strand
TCTTCTTTACATTGGAAAGACGCGCGGCCTTGACAAGCTTCGTTGAGCCAGCGGGGACATAAGGAAGCATAAGTGCCGCTGTGTCAGCGGCGAGTGCCACGTCGTCACCCACGCAGATGTCGTAGATGATATTGCCGATATCCCAAACCGTGTCCAACGGGATACACCCATTTGGATCGAATTTATTCACCGGATCATTGTCGCAGAATGCATAAAGATTCATTCCGCCGTCCTCGCCTAACGGGTCTCGGCTGATCCATTTTCTCAGGGCAATGCTATACCATCTGTCACCAAAGTCGTACAATCCTATGAACGGGTCGTATCGTTTCGTCATGTATCTGAATTGAAACAAATCCGCCATGCTCCCAGAGATCGAGACTGGCTCCCCAAACGCACCGTAGGTGTATGATACGACAACATTCCCATCTTCATTCACATAGCCTAGAATGTCGCCGTTGATGCCATAGTAGGGGAAATAGAAATTCCCGTTTCTGCTAACGGCAACAAGTCCTCCAACGCCACAGGCCCCGCTTAGATTCCCGCTCTTGTCCGACCCCCAGAAATATTCGACCTCATTTGTCGTTCCCGTGTCGTACTGAAATCGCTCAAAAACAAGATTCCAACGATCAAAAACGCAATGGCGGACACAACCCGGCAAGGCCTGTCTCACAAGGCGGTTTTGATAGTCATAGCGATTGGTGACGCATCCATTGGGACGCGCCACTGAAAACATCCTGTTCTCTCCATCCCAGTTAAAAAGATACATGCCTGTTACGCATGACCGGTTTCCGTCAAGGTCGTATTCATGTGGTGCGGAACCTCCAACATCGGGGAATATGAGCGCCGTACACTGGTTGAGTTGATTGACTAAAAAGAAGTTCGTGACAGAACCTATGGCAAATCCACGGCAATTCCCCGCGCTGTCAAACCCATACGCATAGCGAACACCCGACACATCGCACTGGACGATTTCGCCCCTTCTGCTGTAACAGTACACAGCTTCGTTTGTTGACCCAGAATCAGACCAGCGGGTCAGCTTGCCCAATAGGTTATACTCGAAGCTCCGATCCAAGATTGTATTACCAGAAAATCCAACCGTCAAACGATCGACCAACTCTCTCCTGTGGGCATTGCGCATCAAATGCTGCGAAAACACCGCGCCAGACGGAGCACGCACATCATATCCGCAGGTGTATGAACCCGAATTCGTATAGGCGACTTCAATAGATCGCCCTGCGGAGTTTGTGGCACACAAGATGCGATATCCGACCTTCGTTATCATAAGTCCAATGTGCATTCCCCTTGTTTACATTGTCCACCGACAACGACCATCCAGCCTCACGATCGAATTGCTCATGCGCATGGGACAACTGCCAATTCATCCAAGTGCTGCTTACGACTTCATTGGTCAGAAGCTGCCCATACGGAAGGATTCCATAGTCATACACAAGCCCCCACGAATCCTCCACTCTGCATATCGTGCCGAGTGCATTAGGACTGGAGTGTACGGAAGGTGTGTTCGCAGACGAATAGACATTTGAAACCACTTGGAGGCGTTCGTTGTAGAACCGCTCCATCCATTTCCCGCTCGCAAAGGTTATTCGTTTCGGAAGCGAAAGCACATTGTAAGTGTATAAGATTTCGTGCCCGTCGGGATATATTTTCTTCAGAAGATTTCCAAGTTCCGGGGTCGTATTCATACCGAGTCTCATCCCATGTTTCACACCGAGACTGAAGTGTACACACGGTAATGACCGTCGTCAGCAACCGCAGGACACCACTCTTAACCCAATTAAACCTTTTAACCATTTAACTTTTTCATTTTACATATTGTTCACGTTTCCGGTCATCACCTGATTGATGCTCTTCAGGATGTTGGAAATCATGTCGTAGGTCTGGTCGCGCTTGCTGGTCTGCGACTGCAACTCGATCATCTTCTGTTGGCTGAAACTGTTCTTCTCATCCATCTTCGCCTCCAGTTTCGTGACCAAGTCATCGTACATGATGTCATCGGAATCCGGATCACCATTATAGCGAACGTAATGGTAGGAGTCATCCATGACTTGCAACTCATCGCTTGTCAGAACGGCATAATAGCTCTTGCCGTTATAAGGTGACCCTTCGATATGAATGTAATTCGTACGTAAATCCTTCCACTTGATACTCGTATCCGCCGCCGCCTGATCCGCCCAATCGACAAGCTGCTGCTCGATTTCGGTCATCGCCTCCAACTGCGAAGAGGTCGTGTTCATCTCGTCCATCAGTCGGATGATGTCCGCTTCCAGCACGGACGCGCGCTGCAGGCAGATCGCCATCACCAGTTGCCCGATGGAAAGCTGACGCAACGTCGAGGTGCCCACTTCGTAAACGCCATCCACCGTATAGGTTCTGGCGGTAAGATACTCGCCCGTCTCCGGACTCTTCATCGACAAATCAAACGTTACTACATCAATACCCATCTCATTCCTCCTCTCTTCACCATTCTTCTACCCTAGGAAATTCTGTGCGTTTCCGCTCATGGACGTGCCCAACGTCCGGACCACGTTGGAGGATGTGGAATATGCCACATCCCGCCGGTTCACCAACGTCTGCAGGTCGATCATGTCTTCCTGCTGGGATTGCGCGAGTGTATCCATCTTGTTCTTGAGTGCCGACGCCGCCTGCATCCGCTTGTCGAAGGTGTCGAGGTTGTCGGGAAGTTCATTGGAGGAGATACCCAACCGATTCATCAGAAAGTCGCGGGCACTCGTCCAGTTCGCCGATCCGTCTGCGATCTTCTGCAGCCAGTAGGCGGCATCTTCAAGGAGAACGGAACCGGAAGTCATCGTGTTCATCTTGAGCACGCTCTGATTTTCATAAGCTGCCGCAGAACGGATACAAACGGCTATCGTGAGCTGTCCAAGCGTCAGCCCGCTCGCCAATTCCGTCGAATACAGGTTGATCTTCGCACATTCCGTTGGCGCATACCGGTTAACCGCACCCGTCCAATCCGTCTCGATCGACATCTTTTCTCCTTTCTCAACTTCTCAAGAGGTAATTGCAAAACCTCCCGCCCATCCTTTTTTCAATCGTGGTTTTGAAATTACTTCTCATTCCACGCTTTCACTTCCCCTACAGGTTCCGGATCAGGTTGCTGCGCGTGTCGCTCACATTGGTCATCAGGTTCGTCGCGGTCGAATACGACTCGTCCCTGCGGTCCACGAGCGACTGGAGACGCGACATATCCGTCTGCGACTGGTTGTTCAAACCGTCGATCGTAGATTTCACCTTCTGGATCATCCCCTCGAGCGTCATCTTGTTGACACTGTACCGCGCATTCGGGTCATCCCCCCACGTCCCATGATAGAACCCATCTTTGTCGTCTGGCTTCCTATCGTAGTAGGTACAAGGGAACCCAAGCCTTTTCTCCAACAACTCACCGGTTGTGTTCGACATCCAGCCGGACATGTCTTTCGTTCCCGAATCATCGCTTTTAAAGCTCGCCTGAATCTTGGTCAGTTCAGAGAGGGCGGATCCGAGATCGTCGAGATACTTGTTCCGGGCGCGAATACGCTGTGTCATCGGTACGACCTCCCCCTCTACCTTCACAGCGCGCTTCTCGCTGATGGCAATCATCAGGTCCTGGAAATCCACCCGATTATTGTCCATCTCGTACTCATAGACATTGATGCCCCACGCCTGCGCCACATTCTGCGCCACACTCACACAATTGATACTGCCCATACTGATTCTCCTCTACCATTCCCTTTTCACGCCAACTCACACCGACTCGTTTTCCGACTCCTTATCCACCCATATTCCCGATCGTCTCTCCAGCCGAGTTCTGCGACTTCTTCACCAGCTTGGCTGCCGTGGAGAATGCATTATCCCGCTTGGAAAGAAAACTTTGCAACGAGACCATGTCTTGCTGCAAATTGTTATCTTCCACGTCCATCTTGTACTCGATATCGTTCTGCGCATTCATCACGTCTCCGCGCGTCATGTAGTAATGCGACGATTGCGTCTTAACATTGATACTGATGCTATACTTGTTGCAAATATCGATCAGACGTGAAAAGGCCGAATCCATCTCCGAAGACATGTGGCTTTTGTCGCCAGGCTCTTGATTATCGGTTTTCATACTGGCTATCGCCATAGCCAGCACAGAGAGAACATCGCCCAAGTCAGAGACCTTTGCCTGACGCTGCCGCACAACTTCCATGTAGGATCCCGCCGAATGCTCAATCGCGGTAGCCTGCTTGAACGACGCGGTAATCAACGCCGCCGTGTAGTCCTGTCCGGTAACGCCATCGACGGTGTACTCCACCTGGCGCACACCATACACATCCGCACCGTTTATCACATTCGCTGTTATCAAGTTGCTCACGAACAAACACTCCGATCTGCCAACTCAAATCCCGTCACGCACAAGCCTATCTGGCAAATTCAGCCTGACACAACGCAAAAGACGCAACTATTATACTCCCAGCACCCTTTCCCCGCAAGCGGGAAATTGCCCATAACTTGATCAAATGTTGCCAATATCCAATATTGCCAATTATCAGTCTCTATAACCAATCGGAGACTGGCAACATTGGAACTGGCAACATTTCCACATTGGCAACATTCTCAACGTTATTCCCATGAATATTCCCACGCAAAATCGCCAAGTCCGACAAAGTAATGCTGAAAGCAGAACTTCGCGCACTTGGCGAACTTGGCGTGAGATAGATTCGGGGCAACTGTCCCTCTCGCCATGATGCGAGGTGCATAGCCTCTCAGCCACTCAGCTTCCTCGCTTCACAGCGGGCGGCTGGGCCGCCCGCTGCCCGCAACCTACGCCTGGATCGCGTCGCGCATCGACTGCGACTCGGCGGAACTGACAGCGTTCATCAGTTGGATGGCGGCGTCCACGACATCCTGGGCCTGCGAGAACAGGTCCTTGGTCTGGTCGAGTGCCTCCTTCTCCTCCTCCTGCTCCGCGCCCATGCGCGTAGCCTCGGCCCCCATCATGGAGGACAGACTTTGCGCCATGCTCTGGAGCATGTTGCCGATCGCCACGTTGATGGAGTTGACTCCGGTGAGCACCTCCATGCGCCGCGTCGCCTTTTGATAGTCCGCGTTCAGGTTCAGATCTTTCGCCACCTCGTCCGCACCGAACTTGGCTGCCGCCACGTCCCGACGATGTTCCACCGAAGTGGTCACGCCGTCCTGCGCCAACTCACGGTTCACGTAGGCACGCGCCATCTTCATGTCCTTCTGCGCGGCACTGACCTCGGCTTGCGGGGCTTCCCGCGAAAGCGCACTCTCGTAGGTCGTCTCGTACCCTTCCGCAGCGGTCTTCAAGGCGGCACGATAGTTGACGCGTGTCTCCTCAAGCTTGCCTTGGGCTTTGCCCAGGGCAGTTTCTGCGTCCGTCACTCCCTTTTCAGCTGCCACAACGGCTTTGTCCGCTTCGGTCTTCGCGGTCTTCGCAGTCCCCAGACTATTTTCAGCTTCGATCGCCTGATTGTACTTGTCAAGTATCGCCTGGTTCGATTCTTTCCCGGCGGCCTCGCAATTTTGGACATAGGCATCACGCGCTTGCGTAGCCGCGTTCTCACCTTCCCCGATCGCCACCGGCTGTACATCTTCGGGCGGCAACTGTATACCCTCCGCCAAGACTTGAGTCTTCGCCTGCGTGAACGTGGTTTGCGCCTGTTCCACAGTGGTTTGCGCGTCCGCCGCAGTCGCGATTGCGTCAGTCCGCGTGGCCTTCGCATCCGTCAACGCCGTCTGCTTATTCGCCACATCCGTCTGCGCACCGGTAAACGCATCCTTCTGCACCTGCACCTGCTGGTCTATCCTTGTACGCACATTCTGCGCGACGTCGCCCCCGACTTCGCTCGTGACGCTCGTGAGTTGCGTATTGGCGTGCTGCAAGGTGTCCGCATTCTTCACCATCGTGACGTTGTTCTGCGCCGCCTTCACGCCGGAGTTGTTCATCGCGGTGGTCTGGGAATGGGTGGCTGCCATCTGACCGATCATCGTGCCCGCCGAAACGAGCGCGGAGACGGCACCGCATACCACGCCCACGATCAACCCAACCATCGCCGCGTCACGCTGGGCATCGGCCTGCGACTGGATCGAGTTCTGGAGCATCTGGCTTTCCGTGCTCCGCATCTCGCGCGCCGCGTCACGCTGGCTCTGGGCCACTTCCACCAGCAACGCCATCAGCTGATAGAGGTCAAACATGATGCTGCCCGCAGAAGAGGATTGCACCTGACCGAGAGAGGCCGCCATTTTGTTATAGGTCGCCGTAACCGTAGTCTTGAATGCCGCGATCTGATCTTGCGACAGGTTGAAGGAATCGCCTGAAAGTTTTGCAACCAGAGAATCGATTGCCGGCAGATCCACCGTGGACGGCAGCTCAAGATCGTCGGGGACATTAAAGGTTACGGTCGTGGGCGCGCCGTTCACCTCCATCGTGAACGTGACAGCGCGATTGTCATTCGTGACAGCCTGCGCCGACTCACCGCCGGAAGTCTTGTTGACTTCGCTCAGCAACTGCCCCCAGTTCACCGCTACATTGTTCGTGACTTGCATACTCATGTTCAGCTCCTTATTTTTCACGCGGGCGGGAAACCCGCCCGCGTGTACTTCCAACTCCCTACGCCATCTGTCCGATCTGCGTCGCGATCTCGGACTGCGTATCCGTCTCGGACGCGAGAAGCTCCGCAATCTGCCCGATGCTGTTCTGGATCGCTTCGAGAATCGCATTCAGCTCTTCCTCGCTCTCATCCAGACGCTGCTGCAACATCAACATGATTTTCTCGAGTTCCGTCACGTCCGCCTGAGCCATCTGAGACTTGTAATTCGCGGCTGTGGAAGCCGCACCCGCGGCCATCGATCCCAATCCGACCGCTGTGCTACCGATCTGGGTGCAGGACTGGACAACCTTGGCGACCGTCCGGATCGAATCGGCGACCGCCTTGCCCGCCGATGCCGCGCCGGCAATCATGCCGCCCACACTGCAACCGAGGGAGATCGCCATGATCGACAGGTTGATCGTGAGCGCAGCCACGATCTGAGCCGTGCTTTTCGACATCCCGTACTTATCTTGCAGATGCTCCGCCAACGCATTCGTAATCTTGTCCATCGCCCCCGTCTCGCTCAAAATGAGCGACGTAACGGCAACCGCCGCACCGGCGATCGCGAACGCCGCCGCCGCGCCGCCCGTCACGACCGTCGTGACAATCGCGGCCGCAACCGCGATGATCGCGCCGAGCCAACCGAAGATCCGGTTCACCAAGCGGGACTTGGCGGCCTCTTCCATCTTGTCCAAAGACTCCTTGATCTTGTCCGAACGCTCCTCGTGCTCGGTCTGCAAGGATTCCTTGTTGACCTCGATACGCTCCTTCGCCATCTCCGCCTGACGCTCCTCGTTGTCGAGCTGCAGGTAGGCGAGCAGCTTCTCCAGATTCTCCTCGAGTGACTTCAGATCGGCGGGGTTGTCCAGCGAAGGTACGCCCGTCGCGCCGGTAGGCGTTCCGGTTTCCAGTCTCGCGGGAATCGTATTCGTATTGACCGTGACATTGCGTCCGGCCAGGATTCCGGCGATTTCCTTCACGGCCTCCGCCGTCTTCGCGGAAATTCCGAGTCCCTTCGACATCGTCTCGACCTGATCGATCTGACCTTGGCGGCCCATCAAGGCACTATTGATTGTCATCTCTCCAGACATGGTTTTCTCCTTTTGAATCATCCGGTAGCACGGAGGGTTCCTCATCTCCCCGCATTCCCGTCATCGTTCGTTCTCCCTGTTTACACGCGAGAACTCGAAAGGTTACGCAGTTTTTTCATCATCTTTCGCCAATTCAGCAAAGGCCTCCTCGCCGATGAGCTTGCGCAGCTCCGCCGCCTTGGCACGATACTCGCGTCCCACTTCCGTGTCTTTCGGGCAGTAGGCATCCAACGCCTCCAACGAACTCGCCGCATTCCGCTTGTCGCCCATGGCGAGGAAGCATTCGGCGGCGTGAAGCTGCGGACGCGGATTGTTCAGGTCGAGGAACGAGGCGTACCCGTACGCCTGTACCGCACCGGAGAAATCCTTCTTCACCTGACGCACCGCACCGACGCCGATCCAGAACTTCGCGTTCAAGTGGTCGAATAAAGCAAGGAAGTTGAAGAGTTTCTCCGCCTCGTCATACCGCCCCGTGCGGTAGTAGTTGAAGGCGAGAGAATACACCGCCTCCATCTCGTCATTCGTGATGCCCTTGAGTTCCTTAATCGTCGCTCCGTCCATGAATTTCTTCGCGGCCTCTGCGATTTCCGTCTGCGTGATCTGTGCCATTTGAGTCTTCCTTTCTGTACCTGTTTTTGTGAATGAACCGGTACGGCTACCCGACCGTACCGCGAGTCTTTCCTACACCATCACCTCGCGATTCTCGCCAATCGTCTGCGTCATCACTTCATCCAACCGGTCGAGTGCTTCACGGATGATGTTCAATGGGTTGTTCGCAATCTCCTTCGCCTCCTCCTTCTTCTGGTCGGCGGACGACTGCGTCTCTTCCGTCTCGTTGAACGCATCGGCTACCTGATGCAAGGTCGCCGCAATGTTGTTGAGCGCCTTCTCGCCAAGCGAACTGAGACAATCCGCCATCTGCTGGTTGACGGATGCGATCTGATTCTGGACAGCGGTGATGTCCTGCTTGATACTGGCAATCTGGTTGTCCAGCTCCCTCTTCTGCGTCTGCGCGGCAGTCAGGTTGTTTTGCGCGGACTGAATCTTCGCCGCGTCTCCGCTTTGGACGGCAACCGCCGCATCCAGCGCGGCTTGAGACGAGGCGAGCGCATTTTCGGCAGCCGCAATCGCGGCCTCGTCTTTCGCCTCCGCGTTCTTTAGCTGATCCAGTTTCGCCTGGTCTTGGTCACGCGTCTCCTTCGCCTTGCGAACCGCCTCGTTGTGATCCTTCCCCTCCTGAATGGCGCGTTCGACCGCCGCCTCCAGTTCCTGAATCTTCAACTCCATCAGTTGCGAAGAAGAGATCTTCGTTTCGAGATCCGCCTGCAACGATTCAAGGTTGCCGTTCAACCCCTTCAGTTGCTGATCCAGCGTATCGAGTTCCCCCAGCTTCCGTTTCTGCACGTCCGTCAGCGCCTCGTTCAATGTGTTGAGCGAACCGAGCGTCAGTGCCAGACGCGTGTTCTGCGTCTCGTCCTTGACCCGCGCCACAAGCTTCTCAAGGTCACCCGAAAGTGCCGTCGTCACGGTCAGCGAGGTCCCGCCCAACAAGGGTTTCGCGGTTCCCTGCGGCTTGCCCAATCCCTGCGTCTCGCTCTGCTGAGTAGCTGCCGCCGAGGTAATCGAAGTGTTTAGTCTGGTGATTTCTGTCATGGTTTGTTCTCCGTTCTACGCCTTGTTTACACATCAAATCTGAAAAGGTTTCATCATCAGCCCAAATTTTCTTTGACGTTCCGCCAAATCCCCGTCCATGTCAGGGTGCGTGACGGAGGAAACAAGCGGAACAACGCCGTCCGACGCGACAAAAAAATCTTCGTCCTCTTGAATCGGCTCCATCCCCAGACGGGTCAGTTCCGCGTTCACCACCTCCCGTTGCTCCTCTGAAAACCGCAACGACATCACCTGTTCGCGCGTCATCCCCTGCGATTCCAAGAGACGGTCTGTCTCCGCCATGCGCAACTCGGCCTGGGAAACAAGAGCCTGTGATTCCGCAACCGTCTTGCGGATTCGCGCAAGATATTCCTGAAGGTCCCTCTCTCCATCCCTTTTTTCAGGCATTTCAAAACTCCTTTGAGAAAATAGTGTATCGAAAACCAAAAACGAAGTCAAGCCGCCAATGACGGGCGGCAAAGCCGCAGCGCGGTGTTCTGTTCGCGGGCATACTATGCCCGCGTCATTCCATAGTCCTATACGCAAAAAGCTAGGTGGACGAACACCGGACGGTCATGGTATAATGTTTGCCGTTTTCGGTTGCAATGAGGGTTTTCTACACAGGCGAGGATGCCCATCGGAAAGAGTGGATTGAGATGAACAGGTGTTTTTCAGCTACAAGAAGAATCGGTTGGACGTTTCTGCTGTCCACACTCCTTACTTTCCCCTTCATCTGGGCGAATGCTCAGAGTATGCAAACGCTGACCAGTTCGAGCGCGGGAACCGAACTGACGGGCGGCAAGACTTACACGATCGATAACAACCTGACGCTGAACGCGGGTGCAGGTAAACATGGACTCGCAATCAAGTCGGGAACAAGCGTAACTATCTACATCCCCGAAAACAAAACGTTGACGGTGAACGGAGGAGCGGGAGGAACACCTACGGCCGCCGGTGCAGGCATTTATTGTCCGGACGGAGCCACGCTTATCCTCACGGGAGCAGGTAAGCTCGTGGCGAAAGGCGGTAACGCCGGGAGTGGAGGTGCTGGCGGAAGTGCCTCGTCACCTTCGTTAACAAAAAGTACAACAACAGCAGGTACAGGGGGAAACGGTGGTGCAGGTGGCGGCGGCGCGGGACCGGGTGTCGGCGGCGCAGGAGGCAAGGGCGGTAACGGTGGAACCCGCGACTGCTGGGAGTCGGCAGAATCAACTTCCTATTCCAACGGTAATTACGATCACACTGGACCAGATGGAGGGTCAGGAGGTAAGGGCGGAGATTCCACAGGTGGCGGAAGCGTGTACGTACTCGGCACGGTAACTTTGGAAGCGACTGGGGGTTCCGCAGGCAGCGGAGGAAGCAGAGGCAGTTGTTCCTCAGGCAGAAGAGAGACATGGACATGGAGATGGTGGGCCGGCGGC
>JAFYDR010000133.1 GCA_017544725.1 Kiritimatiellia bacterium | reverse complement strand
GATATCTGCGCGAAGAAATCCTCCCGCAACTTTCCGTCTGCCGCGAGAAGGGATTGAACGTCCGTTCCTTCGCCTATCCGATGAGTGCGCATACACCTGCAACCGACGAGTTGCTGTTACGTCACTTCGCCCGTCTTCGTAGCGGTTTCGGAAGAGTAGGGGATAAATCTTGGGGCGAGGAGACACCACCATTCCCGTTCGGAGACGCTGTTGCACATCGCGTCCACATCGGTCTATGTGGTACAAATCCGCGCGATATGCCAGACAAGATTGCCGCGATGATGCCCTCAATCGCCGCCAACAATACTGTACTCACAACCTACGCCCACAACATCGAGCCGAAAGATGCGAAACATGACAACCATAACATCACAGAAGCGGATCTTGAAAAGATCCTTGCCGCTGCAAAGACGGCGGGTGTAGCGGTTCTCGGTTTCGATGAGCTTCCTGGGGGTGGCGATGCGTTTGTACCTCTGGCAAAGGTCTCATACGGATTTTCGCGACAGAGGCTTTTCCCTGGCTTCGACGGGAAACTCTGCAAGATTCAACCATCCATTGCGACGGACGGAGAGGGGACTGTCCTGCTCGGCTTTCAGAAACTGCTGCTTACCGGATCTGACGTGTTTTACGGGCAGTTTCTTTCGAAGAGCTCCGACGGAGGAAAAACTTGGAGTGAACCTGTCGAGCAGAAAGCCCTTGCCGACACGTATGAGAACGGATGTCGAGCGGCGCACTATGCCACGGTGCGTTACAGCCGGGTACACAGGAAGTGGTTTGCATTGGGCATGTCGCAACTCTACAAGAACGACAAGGTTCCGTTGTTGCAATGTGTGGACGGACGCCCATACGGAACGCCGATCTATGTCTCAGTCGATGCGGGGAAGGGTAGTTTCACTGGATACAAACCGTTGCCGTTCCCGTTTCAGTACGAGATGGCACTTCCGTTCGGGCAGATGCTGGAGTGCGAAAACGGAGATCTTCTCGCGTGCTTCTACTTCCGTCCACCGGGGAGCGGACACAAGAGCCAATGCGTAACGGTACGCTATGCGTTTGAGCAGGATGGAATGAGGATCGTCAAAGCCGGTGTTCCCGTGGTGAGGAACGACCTCGCGCGCGGTGTGGGTGAACCTTCGCTTGCTCGTTTCTGTAACAAGGTGTACATGACACTCCGTAGCGACGAGATGGGACTTTGGTGTGAGAGTGACGATGGCGGCTTCACATTCTCTAAGCCCCGTCCTTGGACCTGGACAGATGGGACTCGTATTGGTAACAAGAACACACAACAACACTGGATACCATGTGGTGACGCACTCTTTCTCGCCTACACGCGGGAGACCGGGACGAACGCGCACGTCTTCCGAAACAGGGCGCCGATCTTCATGGCGCGATTTGACCCGATATGCGGTGGACTGGTGCAAAGCACCGAGTTTCCCCTCGTTCCCGAACTGGGTGCACGACTCGGCAACTTCTGTGTGGATAGCCTCGTTGGCGAATCGTGGCTCGTTACGGCGGAATGGATGCAACCGGCAGGATGCGAACGGTACGGTTCGGACAACTCCATCTGGTTCGTGAAGGTGTGCGGGCGCTGACGCCGCCAGCTGAGAAGCTGAAAAGCTGAGAGGCTGAGAAGTAAGCCGCAAAGGCGGCAATGAAAAATGAAGTGCCGCCTTCGGCGGCAATGACGAATGACAAATAACAATGAAGAATGAAAAGATAAAAATGAAGAAAGAAAAGTAGCACAGTTCTTCATTCATCATTTTTCATTCTTCATTCCAAACGAAGTGTCGCCAGCTGAAAAAGAAAAGCACGATGTCTCGACAACTTGTTGTCAGATTTTTCAATCTCCGCCGTATATTAGTATGCCATTAGGCAGTTTCCGGCTGAGAGAGCCCGGACAGGTCTGCGAACGGAAACTTTCGCGAGGTTTGTGTTTGCAGGCCTGATTTTTTATGGTATGCTATGGGTGTTTCGACGGAACAGGTACAACCCCGTTCCGTCGTGGCAAACAGATTTCCCGCGTAGGGAGGGTTGCGCGTCCCGCGTGACCGCCAACCTGCGGACATGGGAAGCGTCGGATGAAAGCCTGAGAAACTTCACCTGAAAGACGCACAGAAGGGTAACTACCCTATAATGTAGTTTTCCTCCTTTGGTGTATCTTTCTGGGCTCTCTCAGGCGCCTCATCCGATGCATCGAAGGAGGTTTTCGTTTTCCGCCTCTGTCGATGTCTGGAAACGGGCGTAAGCTCACAGGAAGACATGACGTGTTCCTAACTTGATGAATTAGGTATGGAGAAAAAGAGAGTAGCTTTATTGGCGGTTGTGTTCGCTCTGTGCGCGTACGGTGCGTATGCGGCAACGGCGAACGACGCCAAGGTGTCGGCAGCTGTGGTGGAAAAGATCAAGACTGCGGCGGCGAAAGGCGATGCCGCCGCGCAGTTCCGTTATGCGGAGATGTTGCGCGACGGGCGCGGCGTCGCAAAGAACGTGCGCGAGGCGGTCGCGTGGACGCATAAGGCGGCGGAAGGTGGACTTGCCGCCGCGCAGTGCCAGATGGGGCTGTTCTCTCTGAACGGAATTGGCGTTGACCGAGACGAGGACAAGGCGGTTGAATGGCTCAGCAAGGCTGCTGCGCAGAACCATACGCAAGCGCAGTACAACCTCGGTATCTACTACGCCAAGTTCTCTGACAGAGAGGCTCGGCGACTTGCGGTGAAGTGGCTGAAGGAGGCGGTGAAGGGAGACTCCGCCGACGCGCAGTTCAACCTTGCGCAACTCTATCTCAATCCCCACCACCCCGCTTCGCGTGAGCAGGGCGCTGGCAAACACGCCATCGCGCTTCTCCGCCGCGCCGCCGCCCAGGGCCATACCGGAGCAAAGGCGAAGCTTGAAGAGCTTGGTTGTTTCTCGCCGCAATCGCAATTTCCGGAGCGTCAGGGAATCCCTTGACCATAACCAAAGGAGAAAACCAAAATGAACAAAAACGCGATAATCGCAATCCTTGGCATCCTTGTTGGAGTAATGGCAATAACCATGATGATTAGGGATTTCAAGGGCGGCCAAAATGGGGGAGGCCATCCCAATGGTCGCACCGCGCCTGATACTGTTACAAACAAGGCTTCTATACAGACAAAGTCGAGTGGTCCTGTAGCAGATACCAACATGCTTTCCGTGTCGTCCACGTCAAGTATCCCTGTTACTGTTACCAACACTCCTCCACCACCTCCCGCCACAAACCCACTTCCCGTTTTGGTCGAGCGGGAACTCCCACCCGTCAAAGATGGCGATGTAGATAGACTCCCGCGTAAAGATGAGCCGCAGGGACTTACCACTCTTTTTGAGGTCGCGGGTAAGGGAACACTCGCTGCTGCCAGCGGAGCTGGTGACGTTTCCTTCTACTATCTTATGAAGACAGTAGCGACATCGAAGATTGAAGACAAGGAAGAGTTCGATTCGGGGAAAATCAAAGTTACGGAAATTCGCTCGTTCAGCGAAGCGACGGAAGTCATGAAGGTTTCCGATGTGAATCTTCGCGTCGATTTGAGTACAGTGCCTGTGGACGCAATCGCGAATACAGGATATCTCGTTGGAGGCATTGCTTCGTTGTTCGATCCCGAACTAGGTCTGTCTATCACTAAAACTGTCGCTGATTTTCGAGATACTATTGACTCGTTTGATGGGATGGACGCGAAACCGGTATTCGATATGCTTAAAGGTTTTGGCATTGATGTTCAGCGCATCATTTCAGAACCTGTTGAAAAGTATTTACAAGGGCTTCTTAAAAACGTGCATTCGCATGTCAATGCGGTTACTGGAAAATCTTATCGGTTCATATATTGGACGGATAAGGCCGGCGAACCGTTACGCGTCCGCTACGAGAATGTTGATCATAGTCCGATCTCTCTCGAAGAGCAAAATGTATTAAACTATGTCAATCTTTTCATTGATTGCCATGTTCTTCCTGACAAGAACTGCCGTCCGGGTCATGCGTGGCCAATCAATCCCGCGAGCATTGGTACGATGTTTGGAGCCGTTGCAGATGGTACTTGTTCGGGCGAGATCACCGTCAGGCGCGTGGACGACGGCAATCGCCCTGACGGCAATTGGGAGCTTTCCATTGACCCTGTCCCCATTACATTCTATTCCAAAGATCGTCTTCCCGTTGGTAATGTGAAGCTCCGAGGTGGCAAGGGCATCGGCGATGGTCGTCGTGCAATCCTCCGCGAGTTGCAGGTCGATGGAACTGGGAAATTTCGCAAGGAGGAATCGAATACCTATTTTTGGGTCTTTGAGTTTATCAAGAAGACGGAGGGCGACTGTCAGTTCCGGTCGACGATTTCCCCTCGTATTGAAGATTGATGCCGATTGATTCCTTTGTTCAGAGCCATGAAAGTTACATCCGTTGATATCTGCCCGATTTGCCAGTATCCGATTGGCGCAGACCGCCGTTGCGTAAACCCGCGCTGCGGTGCCGTACTCGACAAGGGGGACTGGGTGCTTCAGGCTGCCTACGAGACGGATGGGCTACTGCCGCCCAGTACATCGAATACGCCGTGGCGGCTTCCAGAAGGACCCGTGGCTCCGCCAGACGGCGGCCGATTTGATTCTCCACTTCCACTTACGCTCAAACCGGAAGACGGTGTCCATCATATTGGTTCGTCCATGTCCTGCCATGTTCGTATTGCAGGGATTGCGGTCGACTGCGCAGTTTCGTTGCACTACCACAGGCCAACGGGGAAATGGTGGGCGTTTGACTGGTGTTCCGCTCCAGGTATGGTAACGTTCAACGGAGAACGCTTCCGTAACCGTCCTCTTTCAGATGACGACATTCTCTCCATTGCTGGTGTCCGTCTCCGCTTCCGCTCTGGTGTGCTCCATGCCGAGCACGGTTCAGGAACGGGTGTCGTTCTTACCGTTTCCGGTCTCGTGGACGCCCGTTTGTCCCGTTCCGAACCTCGACATCCGCTTCTCGACCGGGTCTCGTTCTCCGTGACTGGGGGTGAATTTGTCGGCATCCTTGGACCGAGCGGG
>JAFYDR010000132.1 GCA_017544725.1 Kiritimatiellia bacterium | reverse complement strand
TTGCATGGTGATCATCATCGTGGCGGGTGCGACGGTCTTCGGGCATTTCCTTGCGGTGACGGGAATCCCGGTGCATTTGGCGACCTGGCTCTCGAATCTCTCCGTGCCGACTTGGAGCGTGATCTTGCTGGTTTCGATCTTCTATCTGCTGGCAGGGTGTTTCGTGGACTCCCTGGCACTGGTGATGTTGACCGTCCCGATCTTCTACCCCGTGATCCTCAAGCTCGGGTACAGCCCGATCTGGTTCGGGGTACTGGTCGTGGTCGTCACCCAGATGGGGGTCATTACGCCGCCCGTCGGTGTCAACGTCTATGTCGTGAACGGTATCGACCGCACGATTCCGATCCAGACGATTTTCCGGGGTACGTTCCCGTTCCTGCTTGCGCTCTTTGTGGCGGCAGCCCTGCTGGTTTGCTTCCCGCAAATTGCGACCTGGCTCCCGTCCTGCGCCCAGTAGCGTATGCGGAGTGTGCAAGGAATACGGGCAAAAATGCCCGCACGCGGAACCATTTTCCCGACCACAAAAAAATTGGGAAAATTCCCTCTTGCCTATCCTCGGGAAAAATGATATATTGACAAAACGTTTGTAGCGAATTCTAAAGGAAAGAATCAATGCCGACTATCAATCAGTTAGTGCGTAAGGGGCGTACCCCTGCGCAGAAAAAGAGCAAATCCCCCGCGCTGAAGGGGTGTCCGCAACGCCGTGGCGTTTGTTTGGTGGTGAAGACGCAGACCCCGAAAAAGCCGAACTCGGCTTTGCGTAAGGTGGCCCGTGTGCGCTTGACCACAGGGTATGAAGTGACCGCGTATATCCCCGGCGAAGGGCACAACCTGCAGGAGCACAGCGTTGTCCTGGTTCGCGGCGGTCGTGTGAAAGACCTTCCCGGTGTCCGTTACCACATCATCCGTGGTTGCTTGGACAGCTTGGGCGTGAATGGCCGCAACCGCAGCCGTTCGAAGTATGGTATGAAACGCGAGAAGAAAGAGAACTAAGGCGGATTATGGCTAGAAGACATGGTGCAGTGAAACGGGTCGCCCCGATTGACCCGAAGTACAAGAGCGAACTGGTGGCCCGCGTGGTGCATGCGCTGATGCGCGATGGCAAGAAGTCCACGGCGGAGCGGATCGTGTACGGCGCGATCGAGGAACTTCGGAAGGCGAAGGCGGATCAGGATCCTCTGGAAGTGTTGAACACGGCAATCGCCAACATGAAGCCGAAAGTTGAAGTGAAGTCCCGTCGCGTCGGCGGCACGACCTACCCGGTCCCCGTCCCGATTCGCGAAGTGCGGCAGCTCTCCCTTGCCCTCCGCTGGATGTCCCAGTACGCCAGTGCGCGTCGTGGCACGCCGATGCCGAAAGCGGTCGCGTTGGAGTTGCTGGATGCGTTCAACGGACAGGGAAATGTCATCAAGAAGCGTGATGACACCCACAAGATGGCGCAGGCCAACAAGGCGTTTGCTCATTACGCCTGGTAATCGTTCCCTGTCAATTCGCTGCAAAGGTACGGGCGGTCTCAATCGAGACCGCCCGTTCGCTTTTTGTGTTTCCGCGCCCTCCATCCGCGCCCTCCTCCACCCGCGCCCCCGTAAAGAGGGCGCGGGCAGGTTGTGACCGATCCTGCGTTCTGTGCGCGGGCAGGTTGGTATGGGTGCTGGGGTTTCCGTGTTCTGTGCGCGGGCAGGTTGTGGCCGCTCCTGCGTTCTGTGCGCGGGCAGGTTGGTATTGGTACTGGGGTTTCCGTGTTCTGTGCGCGGGCATACCATGCCCGCGTCCTTTTTCTTGTCGCCCCAAGAAACGGATTGACACGGGTGGCGAGAATTGGGATAATTACAAGCGTTCTGTCAAACAGGGGATGTTTCCCAAAATCAGAAAGGAATGTTATGTCACAGACAATGTCGATGGGTACTCGCGTCAAGTTGAGCGCGATGATGTTCTTGCAGTTCATGATGCTGCCGGTCTGGTTTCTTCCGATGTTCGCGTATGTCGGAAAGATGCCTGGCGGTGAGCAATGGGCGTTCTGGTGTGGATTGATCATGGCATTCGGCACGATCTCTTCGCCGCTTTTCGGAATGTTCTCCGACCGCTTTCTGAACTGCGAGAAGGTGCTGGCAATCTGCAACTTCGCGGGCGCCGCGCTGTTGCTGTGGGCGTGGAAAATTCAGGATCCGAAGATGTTGTTCATCTCTCTTCTGCTCGTCATGCTCTTCTATATGCCGACTTGGTCATTGACCGCTACCATTGCGATGGCGAACTCCACGACGGAAGCCTTCCCGCAGATCCGCGTCTTCGGGTCGTTGGGCTGGGTTGCCTCGGCGGTCTTCTCGATCATTGGTGCGAAGTGCTTCGGCATCGAGAACTTCGACCTCACTCCCCATATCTTCCTCGGTGGTGCAATTGCCTCCGTCCTCGGCGGTGTACTGGCGTTCTTCCTGCCTGCCACGCCCCCGAAGGCCAAGGGAACGCCCATGTCGATTGCGGATGCGCTCGGGCTCAAGGCTCTGGTGCTTTTCAAGCGTCTGGACTTCGCAGTTTTCTCGATCCTCATCCTGTTGGCGATGATTCCCTTCCAGTGGTATGCCGTGTACAACGGTGCTTACTTGGATGAGAAGGGGTTCAAGTTCATCACGCTGACGATGAACCTTGGTCAGGTCTTCGAGCTGATCTTCATGCTGATGATTCCGTTCATCCTGAGGAAGGCCGGTTACAAGTGGGCGATGGTCATCGGTCTCGGCGCCCTAGTCTTCCGTTATGGAGCGTTCTATCTGGGCGCGACTGGCATCGATGCGATGGACTTCGGCGGTATCCTGATCCACGGTCTGATCTTCGGTCTGTTGATCGTCGGTAGCCAGATGTATGTCGATGCGGCGGCACCTGCTGAGCTGCGCGGTCAGGCGCAGGGACTGATTGGTCTGATCATGTTCGGTGGCGGCACCCTCCTCTCCAACTGGGTCTTCCAGAAGGTTCTCGACGCCAACCTGGTTGAAAAGACGGTCACCAACGCCCAGAATGTGGCGGAGACAGTGAAGGTCCACAACTGGACGCAGCCGTACCTCATCGCGCTGGGTATCTCCGCCGTCCTGATGGTGCTGATGGCGGTCCTCTTCCAGCCCCGCACCGTAGAGAAGGCGTAATTGGCAGTCCTGCTACCAGTTGAACGCAAAACGGCCAAGGCGAGAGTCTTTCTCGCCTTGGTTTACTGTCTGCTGATCCTCGGCGGCATCACGATGGTGTGGCCGTTTCTGGTGATGGTGACAGCCTCGCTGACGGGCGGGTACGACTACTACCGTTTCGCGCCCTTCCTCCGCGCGGTCTGGGACCGCAACGACCGGTATATGCGCTACGTCGCCAGCTGTTATCCGCGTTTCCCGGAGACCGTCTATCCCGATGCGCCGAAACACTGGAGCAGCTGGATCGTCGTCTCGCGCGACCCGGAGGCGACCGCGTTCGCCTCGCGCGAACTGGCGGGTTTGGACGACCCCGCCACGCGCGTCCGTTGGGAGCGCATGGCGGACGACTATGCGGCGTTCAACCGTTCGTACGACATCCGCAACTCCGTCTGCTCCTTCGACGCACGCGATGTTGCGGGCTTCGTTCGTCGCACTTTCGAGGAACGTGTGCAAGAGCGCGATCCGGAGTCGTTCGCGCAAATGTCTGCGTCGCAACGTCGCGACGCCGCACTCGCATTGCTCAATACCGAATGGCCGATTCGCTATTCCAGTTTCTTCGGAATTCGGATGCTGGCGCAGCAACGCGCACCGCTCCATCACCCCACATGGGACTATGCGGCGAACGATCCGAAGATGGAGCTGTACCAGTCGTTTAAGAAATGGTACCGCGACACGGCGGATACGCCGATGTCACGTACCGTCCCCTACGAGTCGCGTCCGCTGTGGGAAGCCTATCTGCGGCATCAGGCGGGAACGAATCAGGTCGCGCGTGGTTTGCTGGCGCGTTTCGCCGACCCCACCTGTCCGCAATGGGAGACCTTCGTGCGCAACGCTTATCCGCGACGCCTGTTGCGTGTTCGCGTGACGCCGGAACTGCAGACGCGTTACCGCGCTTACGTGCGGGAGACCTGCAAGACGCCCGGCGCGTTTACCAAACTGACCGGACACGAAATCCGCGACTTCTCCGAGGTGGATTTGTTGCCCTACGAAAACTCGACGCTCTGGCGCAACTTCATTCCGTCGGTTCCGCTTGCGCAGTTGGATGTCCTTAGCGCGGAACGGTCGTGGGACGAATTCCTGCTGGGCAAGTACAGAACGCTGAATGCGGTCAATCGGGAATACGGCTGGAATCTGTCGCGCATCGAGGATGCGCGTCTGCCGATTCGCGAGGCGTTGGCTATTTCGTTTGCGCGGCACGGTACGCGCGATTTCATTCGGGGAATGGTGGCGAACTACCGCATGGTCGGCGAATACCTTTTCTTGCGTGGTCGCGCCTTCGGCAACACGGTACTTCTTGTTCTGCTCTCCATCCTCGCCTCGCTCACAGTCAACCCGTTGGCGGCCTACGCGCTTTCGCGTTTCCGGTTGCGCGGTACGGAAAAACTCCTGCTCTTTCTGTTGGCGACAATGGCCTTTCCCGCCGCCGTCACAGCGATTCCCGGCTTTCTGCTGATCCGCGACCTGGGGCTTCTCAATACTTTCGCTGCGCTGATTCTGCCGACGCTGGCGAGCGGCATGTCCATCTTTATCCTCAAGGGTTTCTTCGACGGACTCCCGCGTGAATTGTACGAGGCGGCGGAGATCGACGGGGCAGGGGAGTTGCAGATCTTCGTGCGGATCACCCTACCGATGACTGCGCCGATTCTGGCGGTCAATGCGCTGACCGCGTTCATCACGGCGTACAACAGTTGGGAATGGGCGTTGCTCGTCTGTCAGGAACAACGGTACTGGACGCTTGCCGTCTGGATGTACCAGATGAGCCAGCAGTTCGGTGGACAACCCTGGGCGGTCATGGCGGGTTTCGTCCTTGTCTCAATCCCAACCGCCGTGGTCTTCATCGTCTGTCAGAAGGTCATCTTGCGTGGTATCGTCTTGCCCAGCATGAAATAATGCTGAGGAAGGCAGCAGGGAATAGACAATCGTGGTATGCGGAGTGCACGCGGCACTCGATAATATGTCTTTTTCGATAAGGAGAGTGTGCATGAGACAATGGATGATGATGGTTTCGTTGTATGGAATGATCGCGTGGTGTGCGTTCGGTGTCGATGTGCCCGCTCGCGTGACAGAGAATGCGGAGATGGACGACTACACATTCCTGAAAACCTACATGCCAGAGAAAGATCGTGCAACGGTCAGCGAAGCGTACCTGAGGAAAACGGTCGCGCTTGCCCAAGAGGCGCGTGCAACCGCACCTTGGCGCGACCAGCTGACGGACGAAATCTTTCGTGAATACATTCTTCCTTATTCTTCCATCGGTGAGGATGTTGATGACTGGCGTCCGCTTTTCCGTGAGAAGTTCTGGCCGCTCGTGAAATCCTGCAAGACAACGACCGATGCGGTTCAAATCATCAACTCGAAGATCTGGAATATGCTGGATGTCCACTACAGTACCAAACGCGACAAGGCTGATCAATCGCCTTTCCACTCGATGCGAATTCACATGGCATCCTGCACCGGTCTGGCGATTATCCAGATCGACGTCTACCGCGCCTGTGGTATTCCCGCCCGCTTCGTCGGCTGTTGCTGGACACCGATTCCCGGTAACCACTCCTGGCCAGAGTTTTGGGACAACGGCCAATGGCACTTCTTCTCCGACGCGGAACCGGACAAGTTCCTCCCGCTCGATGAAGCATGGTTCACCTCTTATGCGGCTCAGGCGGACGGCTCGAATCCGCGCACGAAAATCTATGCTACGCGATGGAGCCCGAATGGAACCTTCTTCTGGGCAACTTGGCGTAGCGGAAATCGTCCGAGCACCATTCCTGCTGACGATGTGACCGAGAGCTACAAGCGGTTCCGCAATCCATTGCCGCAAGCGCGGGTTGCGTTTGTCGTGCGTGATTCCAGAGGCAAACGTATTCCGTCGTCAATCAAGTTGGTGGCACCTGATACCGGTAAAGCATTGGCGGAGGGAACCACTTATGATGACACGCATGATATGAACGACCATCTGGTCTTTGAAAAACCTGAAAAGACAATGGCGGTCATCTTGCTGAAACAGCCGGACGGAACATGGAAAAAGGCAGGATTTACCACATTCGACGCTCAACAGAAACTCATCGAACTCAAAACGGAGTGATGCTGATCATAAGAGGTTATCGATCATGAACGCCACCCCGTTCTTCTCTACGATCTTGCTTTCGATTGCGTTGCCGCTCGTTGCCGCCGAGTACCACGTCGGGATGGGGTACCCCTACGCTTCCCCGTCTGCCGTCGCACGTGTCGTACAAGATGGCGATACGGTCCGTATCCATGCGGGTGCCTACCGAGGTGATGTCTGTGTCTGGCGCGCGAACCAACTCAAACTGATCGGAGACGGAGCCGAGAAGGTGATTCTCGACAGCGAGGGAAAGGTCTGTCAGGGGAAGGGAATCTGGCTGATCCAAGGGAACGGAACTGTGGTTTCGGGTATTACCTTTACCGGAGCGAAATGCTCGGACAAGAATGGTGCGGGAATTCGTCTGGAGGGCAACGGTCTGACGGTTCGGAACTGTATTTTTCGAGAAAACGAGAACGGCATCCTTTGCGGTGCCTTGCCCGAATGCGAGGTCACCATCGAAGGTTGCACGTTCGAACGGAATGGTGCGGGCGACGGTTATTCCCACAATCTCTACATTGGCAAAATCAAGCGACTCACATTCCGGAAGAACAGTTCCCACCATGCAAACATCGGGCACGCTCTCAAAAGCAGGGCGTTGGAGAACATCATCCAGAACAACCGCTTCGACGACGGGACCGACGGGAAATCCAGTTATCTCCTCGACCTCCCCAACGGCGGCAAGGCGGTCGTCACCGACAACTTCTTCCGCCAAAGTCCACTCGCCTCCAACGCCAAGATCTTTGCCTACGGCGAAGAGAAACCCCTCTATCCGAGCCAAGACCTGACGATGGAGCGCAATACCCTGATCGACTTGAGGAAATAGTTGGGTGGTTCGGTGGGTAGTTTTTCGCTTCTAGGTGGATGCCACGATTGGAACTTAGACCCCGCACAAGAATGCGCGGGCGTAAAACCAGCTATGTCCTTTTTGCACTTCTGTCCTTTACACAGCTCGCCACCTTGCTTTTCAGCTGGGCGGCGTCAGCCGACCTTTCATTGTCCGTCTTGGTGGTTCAATGGACATTTCGTACACTTTTTTGCTTCATTCATACATTGGTTTTCGGATTGGAATATGCGATAATCAAGGGCATACGGTTTCAGTGGGGAGAAGAGTATGAAGAGAGGAACTGAACTGGTTGCCGCTGTGCTGCTGGCGGCTTTTTCGGAGGCGGCACGTCCACCGATTGTGGATGAGGTGTTCACCGCTGACAAGGCGGCGGATGCAGCCATTGCTGCGATCCGTTCACCGGAGGAGTTGAAGGCGAAACAGGCGGTGTGGCGTACGTACTGGCTCGATGCGCTGGGCGAGATGCCGTTGCGTACACCGCTCCACGCACGTGTGACGGGCAATGTGCCCTTCGACGGCTTCCGTTTAGAGAACGTGATTTTCGAGTCGCAACCGGGCGTCTTCGTAACGGCGCATTTGGCATTGCCGACAGATCCCGTATTCAAGCCGCCCTATCCCGTAGTGCTGATGCCGCTCGGTCATTCGGATGCAGGTATCCTCAATCCGCGTTACGCCGTTCACTTCGCGATGACGGCGAGGGCGGGTTTCGCCGCCTTTGCGTGGGACCCGATCTCGCAGGGCGAACGGAGACAGGCAACCGACAAGAAATATGACTACAAGGACAACTGTTCCACGGAGCATACGCGTCTCGGCGCACGCGGTTGGCTGGTAGGATGGAACTACGCACGGTTCCGCATCTGGGATGCCGTACGCGCGATCGACTATGTCGAATCGCGTCCCGATCTCGACTGCTCGAAACTTGGTGTGATGGGAACCTCGGGCGGCGGTACGATGAGTGCCTACATACAGGCGTTCGATGAACGGATCAAGGTTGCGTTCCCCAACTGTTACATCTCGTCTCTCCGCGAGGTTATCCGTGAACGCGGGTGCCACGATTCGGAGCAGTTCTTTTGGAACATGCTACCGAATGGCTTTAACCACGCGGCGATGTTGGCGATGGGACAACCGCGTGTGGCACTCGCCACGGGTAGTCGCTGGAAGGATTATTTTCCGCACGCGGGTGCGGTCTCAACCTTCGCCGTATTCACGAACTTGACGACACGCCTTGGCTTTGCCGGACCGTACTGGCACTTCCACTGCGATGGACCACACGGGTTGCCGCCACCCACACGTGCGGCGCAGACAGATTGGATGAAACATTGTATTCGAGGTGCGGAAGTGCCGAAGCCGCTTGCCACCTACCATGCATTGGGTGGTATGGCGAATGACGATCCTGCCAAGTTGCCATTCCCCGCGTCCGCCACCTACTGTACCCCGACCCATCAGGTGCGCGACCTGCCAGGGTTCAAGAGTATCTACACGATTATCGCGGATGAGGCGAGACGTCTGGCGAAAGAACGCCAGCCACGCACGCGCGAAGAACTGCGCGAGATCGTGCGACGCCGTGCCGTCATTCGTCCGCTCGCTGAGTTGGGCGAACGTGACGAGACTGCATTCAAACACACTTTCACATGGTGGTATCTGCAAGGACGCGAGGGATGTTCCGCCGAGAACCACACGGCAATCCTCGCGACGTTGGGGCGTACCCGTGTCGGCGTGAAGGCGGAGGCGATCCTCCGCGATGCCGCGAAGCGTATGGCTGCGAATGGCGGCAAACCCGTGCCATTGGAGGCGAAGGGGGCGGAGTGTATCGCCGCCGCACATGCCTACGCAGCCGAACCGAAGCTGTTCGCGTCGATCCGTCTCGAGAATCCGCCGCCCTCTTGGACGGAGATGGTGACGAATCCAGATCCGACGCGCGACTCATACGCCATCGCCGTTTGGGACGCTTTGAAGGAATACGACTGGACTGATCTCGTACCGACGGAAGCAATCTTACGAATCGCGACAAGCGATGGAGAGACGTTGCCGGGGCAGGGTATAGAGCGATTGACCGACGGTGAGATCACACCCACTTGTGCGTGGCGTTGGCAGAAGAAGCCTATTCGCGTGGAGTTGGATCTCGGCGAGTTGCGCGAAATCGGTGGTGTCCGTCTCACCAGCGGGCGTAGCTGGGTGAACTGCGGCATCAAAACGGCGAGTTTTTACGGCGACGGACAGCCGCTCGGCGAACACCTCGCCTTCCGTCCCGCGAATTCCTATCGCGACAACTACGCCATTTGGAAACCCGCGACCTGCCGCCATATCACGATGGTCATCGAGGACACCTACGACTTCAAACCCAACTACTACTCCGGCTATACCCACGCGGCCACACCGATTCTCCCCAAGATTTTCGAGACGCCGCCGTACCCTGAGTTCTCAGGCAAGTTCCCGACCGTGCAGATCGCGGAGATGTCTTTCTTCGGAAAAGATCCGCCCGACGATTTGCCGCTTCCCAACAAGAGCGGATCCATCGCCTACCCGAAAAGTCGTCTCGTGCGCGATTGGCTTTACCAGTCGTGTGCTGTCTCGAACATCTCCCACCTCGCGAATGTGGAACCAGACACGACGAAACCCGACCCGATGGGAGAAGATCTCTCCCACGCCCTGCGTCGAACGAACAATGGACACGATCCCGCCTTTCTCGCTGACCGCGAACAGAGTCGTCGTAACTTCCTGTCCGCTTTCCGTAAAGAGTTCACGCAGTTCGTCTATGTGAAACACATCGTCATGGGCAACTCCATCTTCCACGCGACGGATGACCTCACCGACGCCTCGTATCAGGAATGGAAATCTGTACCGGACTACACGACGGGCGGTTCGCAACTTGTGCTGGCAACGATCCATGAGGACGGAAGCGTGTCGCAGGAAGTATTGATCGAGAAACCGCATGGCTACATCCGCGATCCCAATCTTCATTTCGATGGCAAGACACTCGTCTTCTCCATGCGCGAGAACCTCACCGCATCCGACTACCATATTTTCACGATGGATCTGGAAACGCATCAGTTGAAACAGATTACCTTCGACGGAACCGTGCATAAGGAAGACGTGCCGGGGCTGGAAAAAGACTTCTCGATGCCTGCGAGCGACATCGAACCATGCTGGCTTCCCGACGGATCGATCGTCTTCCAATCGACCCGGTGTAGTCATTCGGTCGATTGCTGGCCGTTGCCCGTCTCCAACCTCTTCCGGTGTGACGCCGACGGTTCGCGTATTCGTCGCCTCGGTTTCGACCAAGTGCAGACCTTCTTCCCGCAGTTGATGGACGACGGACGTGTCTGCTACACGCGCTGGGAGTACAACGACCGATCTGCTTCGGGACTTCAGCAACTCTACGCGATGAATCCCGACGGCACGCGGCAGACTGGACTTTTTGCGAACAACAGCGAGTTTCCCTTCTCTCTCATCCATACGCGCGGCATTCCTGGCACGCGTGACATCATGATGATCTCCTGCGGACACCACGTCGGACAGAAAGGACGTCTCGCGATGGCGAGACTCGCTGAAGCAGACGATTACACCTGCTTCACCTACGACCCGGCCAAGAGCGTCTGGGGCATGAACACGAACGCCGTGAAAATGGCCTTCCCCGGAAACCGCGTGTTGGAGATTCCTTGGTCAAACTGGGACAACCCCAGCGGTCCCGCCATCACGAACATTCCCGGAATGTACTATGTGGCGGGAGCGGCGATGAACGGCGCACCGGGCGTACAGCCCACGCGCCAGCCGCACGACTACCACTACAACGTCTTCGATATGCACTCGCAGTTCGGACCGCAGTGGGCGTATCCTTATCCGCTCGGAGGTGGCAGGTTCCTCGTCTCGTACATGCCGGAAGGGTGCCGTTACTATCGTGGACCCTACTCGTCGCGTTTCGGTGTCTATGCGATGGACGAGAGTGGGCGGCGCGAGTTGTTGGCCTTTGACTGGGGACAGCACTGCATGCAACCGATTCCCGTCCGACGTCGCGATCCGCCGCCACGTCTCGTGAAGTCGCATGACTACCGCGACGGATTTGGCACCTACTATGTGCAGGATGTCTATGCGGGTGCCGCGATGGTCGGCGCACCGAAGGGATGCGTGAAGCGATTGCGTGTGATTGGACTGGAGTACCGTCCCGTCCACATCGGCTGGAACTGGCAGTACGGCTGGCACTCCACGCAAGGCAAGATCGGCACACCCATTGCAGTGGGCAACGGCGCGTACGACGTGAAACACGTGCTGGGCGAGGCGGACGTAGAGGCAGACGGCTCCTGTAGTTTCCGCGCCCCTGCACGAACCCCGCTCTACTTCCAGCTCATCGACAAAGACGGTTGCTGCATTCAGACAATGCGCAGTTGGTCAACCCTTCAGCCCGGCGAGGTGAATGGTTGCATCGGATGCCACGAACACCCGCATCTGGCGGGCGTGGAGAATGCCCGCGCCATCGCATTGCGTAACCCGCCGCAACGACTCAAGCCGTGGTTGCCTGACGGCGAGACGCACCCGTTCATCGGGAAACTGGAACGGGAAGGACCGCTCGCCTCTCTCGACAACTGGATGGGACTCAACCGTCCGAAGAAAATCGAAGATACGAACCAGAATGACGGGTTCAGCTTCTCGCGTCTCATTCAGCCGATTCTCGATGCGAAGTGCGTTACGTGCCACGACGGAAGCGGCGGAAAGGCTCCGGCGGCAATGGATTTACGTGGAACGGATGGTCAGTTGCCGCCGTCGGATGACCAGTCGAAACGCAAGTACTCCACCTCCTACCTTGCGCTCACCTACAAGGGACAGTGCAACGAGAAGATCAACTTCGCGCACGGCCTCGGTTTCGCGCCGTTCAAGCCGCCTTATACTTTCGGTGCGGCGAAAAGTTCCGTCTGGCAAATGCTGCGTAAGGGACACGGGAATGCGAAGTTGACCGACAAGGAACTGCGACTCCTTGCCTGCTGGATCGATCTCGCCGTTCCATTCTGCGGTTCTTACGTGGAACGTCACAATTGGAACGACTGGTACAAGCAACGCTTCCAGTACACCTGCAACAAACGTGCGGCATTCGCTTGGCAGGAATTGAACGACATCCGTCGCGAATACGGACTCCAGCCCGTGCCGCTCACCGGATTCGTTCCGAATGTCGCAATACCCCGCCGCCAAACCTGGTTCACGGAATAGCTGGCAGCTTTGCTGCCAGCTGGTCAAGCCGGGTAAGCAGGGTAAGTGTCCCTGTGGAACTAAGTGTCCTTCGGGCTAAGTGCCGCTACGCGGCTAAGTCACTTCGGGGCGAAGCCCCACTTCGAGCCGAAGGCTCACTTAAATGCGGCTAGTGCCGCATTTAAAATGAAATGGTTAAATCGCAGTCTTCGACTGCTTTAAATCGGGCTTCGCCCTTTCAATGGATCGTGCCGCCAATTTCAAGCCGCGTAGCGGCGATTTAACCTTTTAACCTTTTCATTCGCCACTGTTGCCTTAACGTGCTAGCAGCAGGAAGTCTTTTGCGGCGATTGTCCGATCGCGGTACACGAAGGGCTGGTCGTTGTAGTTGGTGATCAATTCGGCACCGTTCGAGTAACCGGTACGGAATACGTGATCCGCCAACTGGTCATGCGCCTCCATGAATTCGTACTGAAGGAAGGAGAGCTTTTCGTAAATGTCCCATCCGACCTTTACCTTCGCGACGCTCGCGCGTAGTTCCTCATCCGTTGCGCATCCGAGGTCGCCTTCGCCCATCCAGTTTTTCCCGTCGCTTTTGAACTTCGAGTAAAAATAGAAATTCGGACGGGCGCCGAACTCGATTGTCTTGAGGAAGGAGTCGCGATCCTGCGCGGTGAAATTCACCGTCGTGGTGAACGGGTTACTCACGATGATTCCGTGGTAAACGAGTTCCCAGATCGGAATCTGACGGTCGATCATCGGGTTCGTCAGTTTGAACGGATTCGCGAACGAGACATACAATACGCTGTCCAGATTATCCACGAAGTGGTCATAAGCACCCTCCGAAGCGCAGCCGCCCATCGCCTCTTTCGCCAGCTTCATCATCTGCGAAATGTAAAACGCGCTTTCCCGTTCGTTCAGCGGATGGCGGGGATCCGAACACGTGGGAGAAGGAACGCAGGAAAAGACGTCGTAGTACGCGAGACCGCGAAATCCCAGTCCCGCCACTTGGAAGATGTCCCGCGTGGCGAACCGCTCGTAGGCGCGTTTCGGACAGATCGTGTACATTCGACCGCCGCCCCAAGAGGTCTTCGTGCGCGGAATTGAACCATCTGCATTCTTCATGATGTACTCGGCATCCCAGTTGTCTGCGATGATGTAGGCGTCGCGATGATTTCCGTGCGCGACGATCTGGTATCCCGCATCCTGCGCCTTGCGGATTACCGCGCGAAGTTTCGCTTCGCCCCCCAGCGATTCCTCGACCGGGAAAATCTGTGGCCAGCGGCCGTCGTGTCCGCCGATGTTCCATCCAACCAGACAGAACTCTGCTTTGCCGACTCCCTGTTTTCGAAACTCATCGACAATGTCACCGAGACGGTCGAAGGTGATAACCGGTTTCATCGGAGGTTCGTCCATTGGAGTCTGCTCCGGTTTCGGACTGGGAACCGGTTTCCAACCATGCCGAACCCGTACCTCCGGTGCCTCCACGGCATAACGCAGTTCGGGCGATGACTTTGCGCGTTCCCGCAACGCGACACACGCCTTGCGGTTCAGCTGGTAACGGCGATAGACGCGAGCCATCCCCGCATAGTTCGCCTCGTTCCCGGAAAGGACGTGAAACTCGATCGCGATATCCTCGTATGCCCTTAACAGATTCTTTCCGTAAATCGCCTCAAGCGAGTAGTTACCGTTCTCTGCAGTGACGACATTCTGGAAGTAGTACGGCATTCCGGTCCCGATCGCGACAAAGGTCATGCGCGGCGTCTTCATTCCAAACATCGGCATAAAGGGTGCTCCCAACGAGACACGTCCCTTCGCTTCCCGGAATGTACCTAAGTTTCCGTTTGCCAGTACCCAATATCCATCCTCCCCTGTTTTCGCGCGGGCGAACTCCGGAAGGATGGAAAGAGATTTTACGTTTTGCGGAATCGCATCGCGACGAATCTCCAACCGATAACCGTAAGCGGTCTCCGCAAGCGGAACACGCTTGATTTCATTTTTACCGTCTTCAAACGTCCAAGTCAATTGAACATCCATCGCCAAGGCGACGGAAACGGGGAATAAGACACATCCAATCATCCAACATCTCTTCATGAGATTCCTCCAATCCTTACAGGCTTGTTTTCACTAGAACTGCTAGAACATCTAGAATTCCTAGACACCTTGACGCCTAGAAGCTAATAGCAGAAAGCTACAAGCTGGCAGTGGCGAAATGCTTACGCCGAGCGGCCGCGAAAAGGCGGATCCCGTCAAAGACCTTCTGTTTCTCAACCTCGAAAGCTTTCGCCCAAGGGGCAACTAGAAATCCCTTCAGCCGTTCGCGTCCGACCCGCTCCTTGCAGAATTTCAGCATGGCGTCTGGTGCAGCGGCGGTACTCCAGTTGGATGTGCAGGGAATCATGTCGAACCCAGCCTTGTCCAGCTCGAGGATTGATGCCGCGAGATTGCGTTGCGTTTCCCAGCTATCCACTTTCTCCTCGAAAGCCGGATCCCACGTGACCTTCTTCTCCGAAAAATCACTCCCGTAGTACCAGGGCATCTGCAGCACATCCTTTGTCATGCGCTTCAGAAATTCCTCGCGTCCGGCGCACATCTTGTCAGACCACATCACAGGACGGGAGCCGTTCTTCTCCACCTCTTTCACCGTGTAGAAGAAATCATGCCACCAGAGGTCTCCGGTACGAATCACCATCGGCGTACGGCCTTTTACGGCAACGGGAATCTCCTCGTCGAATCCGATATGGAAGTAACGCGGAGTGTCGAATACTTCGGCGACATCGCGGATTACATCCGCCACGACCTTGTAGTACACGCTGGAGGATGTCATGCGGTGATACTCCTTGAGCCAGATGTCATGCCCCGTCGAGAAATTGAGTTTTGGAATCGGTTCCAGCCCGAGCTTGCGTAGCCGTGCCAGTTCGTTCCGCATCTTCTCGGGACTCCAGCTACCGTTGACCCGCAATTCGGGACGGCTCGGATACGCATACGCCTCGCCGACATCGATTACCACCAGGTTCAGTCCCTCCTGTTTCATCAGGTCTGTCTCCTCGTGCCAGACCGCATCTTCCGCCTTGAGGTAGTTGCGCGCACGGGAAGGCAACACGCCATGCTTGCCCGGTTTCTGGTTCGGATACATTTTCTCCTCTTCCTCCGCCGAACTCGGAACACCCGCGAGATCCGGTTTCCAGTCACCCCACATGTTCGATCCGAGGTGGAGTAGTGCACCCCAAGCAAAATCCCCTGCGATTGCAGGTGCCTTGGCAGCCATACCTGTCAGACTTGCGCCCATCCATGCGCCTCCAGTCCATGTCATCAGTTTCATAAATCCGCGTCTATCCATACCGAGTCACTTCCTTTCCAATGGTCTTCCCCGGTGTCGCGAGACAATAGATCCCGTACCGCGCTCTACTCGTCACGGAGGAGAAGTCCGATGTCAAAAACAAAGTCATTGTATCACCTCTCGCTCCCGTACATCAAGCGCGGAATGCGGACATGCCTCACTTCGTTCGGAATGAAGAATGAAAAATGACGAATGACGAGAGATGGAATTAAGTGGGCTTCGCCTCGGAGTGACGAATGAAATGGTTAAAAGGTTAAATCGCCGCTACACGGCTTGAAATTGACGGCGCGATTTATTGAAAGGGCGAAGCACGGTTGAAAGCAGTCGAAGATTGCGATTTAACCATTTCATTTTAAATGCGGCGTTAGCCGCCTACGGGAGGGGCAACGTCCTCGTTGCCCGCGAAGGAACGGACTAGCGAGACTGGCGGCTAAACCCCTGTCCCCACTGTCCCCATCGTCCCCCGCTTCTCAGCTGTCGGCTTTGTCGTTCCCTTCATTCTTCATTCTTCTCTCTTCATTTTTCATTGCCGCCACCGGCGGATCGCTTCTCAGCCTCTCAGCTGGCGGCTTTGCCGCCTACAAATACTCGGCGGCATCGGGGCGTGTTTCGACTTTACGCAGAAGTTGTTTCACCTGTTGGGCGCGGGCTTTGGGACAGATCAGCGTGACATCGTTCGTCTGAATCACTGCCAGTCCGCTACACCCGATCAGGGCAGTGAGGCGGTTGTTAGAAATCACGAGGTTGTCGGAGGAGTCGATACTCTCGCATTCTCCGATCACAACATTTTTTTGGTCATCGGACGGAAGGTGTTCTGAAATGGATGACCAAGAGCCGACATCGTCCCAGCCAAAGCAACCGCTGGCGACGAAGATGCGATCGACACGCTCCATGATCGCGTAATCAATGGAGATGCGCGTCAGCCCGGGATAGATTCGATCCATCATGGCGAGTGCAGCGGGGATGTCCTGTGCGGCGGCAAGTTCGTCGGAGAGACGTGCCAGTTCCGGCGTGAAGGTCTCCAGTGCGCGCTGCATGACAGAGGTTTTCCAAATGAACATTCCCGCGTTCCAGAAGTATTCGCCGCTGTTCAGGTACGCGGTTGCCTTCTCGATATCGGGTTTTTCGACAAATCGCTTCACCGCATGAAAACTGGTCTCGGTTTCGGTGGGGAGGGAATCGCCGACCTGGATGTATCCGAACCCAGTCGCGGGATAGGTGGGTGTGATTCCGATGGTAACGATGCCGTCTTGGGCGGCGGCAACTGCCATTGAATCGCGCAGGGTCTGTCGGAACAATACCGCGTCCTCCATCAGCTGGTCGGCGGTCAGGATACAGACGACCGCGTTCGGGTTTTTACGGCGAACGAGACCGCAGGCACTGGCGACGGCGGCAGCCGTGTCGCGCTTGCAGGGTTCGCCGATGATGTTTTCGGCAGGGATATCTGGTGCCGCATCGCGCGTGGCGGGAACCAGTCGTGCGGCGGTGATGATCAGAATCCTCTCCGGCGGGAAAAGCCCTTGCAACCGTTCAACAGCAAGGGTCAGTAACGCCTTTCCCCCGATAATCGAGAGAAACTGCTTCGGTTTGGCGTTGGTACTGAGCGGCCAAAAGCGTTCCCCGCTGCCGCCAGCCATGATTACGGCATATCCGTCCGTTTCCTGCATTGTTATCCCCCTCTACTTGTTTTCTTCTCCTCCCCCGCTATTCCAGCGATTTTTTCACGTAGGGGAGATAGGCTTTGGTGTAGGACAGGATCGACCACAGGGTGATCCCGATCAAAAATCCTTCGAGGACATACACCACCCAGATCGGGATGAAGGAAGGGTGGAGGGAGATCCACAGGTAAATGAAAATCGCGATCGGGAAGGTGCTTGCCGTGCGGAGCTTCCCGATCCACATCGCGCCGCAGTATGCGTTGTAGAGCGAAGCGACGGAACGGAGAAAGGTTACCCACTGGTCGCGCAGGATGTAGATCACGGTCAGCACGAGCATCACCAGCGAGTGCGTGGACTGTCCCGGCTGACGGCAGAGCAACCAAAGCAACGTGGGGAAGACAACCAGATAGAAAATCTTGTCCATGAGCGGATCGGCCATTGCGCCGAACTTGCTGACCACGTTCCACTTCCTTGCCAGCTTGCCGTCGAACATATCGGTAAGCGACGCGATAATCAGCAGAACCGCCGCACCCACGGCCCAAAAGTCAGCCAACACATATCCCTCGTGCGGCGGGATATACGCATGTACAACAGCCAGTACCAAGAACAACAAGACGATCGGAAAGCGAACCAAGGTAATGGCGTTGACTGTAAAACGATGTGTTCGATCATTCATGACTCCAGTAAAGCACAATTCACGGCACGTGACAAGCCCGAAATAGCTGACAGCTTTTCAGGGGCGGGCATGGCTTTTCAGCTTGTAGCTTTCAGCTGTTAGCTATTAGGGGTGTAAGGACACCCTATTGCCTACTGCCTTCTTTTCATCTCCTCTCAGCTTCCCCGCTTCGGGCGCATCTGCGTATTTCACCGTCGTCTTTTGAAAATAAAAACAACAGAAACAACTTAAAAAAACAACTTGTCTTTAAAGCGCGGGCTAACTCGCCTGCGTAGCA
>JAFYDR010000131.1 GCA_017544725.1 Kiritimatiellia bacterium | reverse complement strand
GCGGAAACACCTCCTTGTACGTGATGGCGTTCTTGTTACCGATGATGAGGAATTGCCTATGGAGAGCCGCCGTCTCGGCGGCTGTTCCTTTCGCGGTATCATAGCCGCCGAGACGGCGACTCTCCATGATCCACGCCAGAAACTCGCGGAACATCGAAAAGGGCGGATTCGTGACGATGATGTCTGCCTCGTCGCGCAGACGACACACTTCCTCGCTGCGGAAATCTCCGTCGCCGTTGAGATACTCCCACTGCAAGTCTTCAAAGTCGAGCCGTCCGCCCCCACATGTATCGTGGTCGAGAACGAAAATCTTGCCGCGTTCGTTTTTCGGCGTCGCGTCATTGTGCGTCGCGGCGTATTCGAAGAGTACACCGTACTTCACCGTCTTCGCCTCTGGTGCGTAGCTCGTTGAAATGAGCTTTTTCAACCCCAACCGCTCGAAGTTCTGTGCGAAGAAGAGTGTGAAGTTGCTCCACTCCGGATCGTCGCACGGGAGGAGGACTGTCTTGCCCCGAAAGGTGTTCTCGTCATAGTCGAGGTAAGCGTTGATCTCCGCCTGAATGTCCGCCATCTGTGTGTAGAACTCATCCTGTTTTGCGTTTTTCGCCTCAGAAAGATTTCTGTTTGCCATTGTCCGTCTCCGTTCGCGCTCCGAACGTCGCCGGACACCATGACCGATGCATAAAGAAGAGAGCGCATTACCTTTTTCATGCATTCATCCGAAGCCCTACCACAGGCCCATCCAGAATACATGAAAAGACAATGCGCCCGTACGGGCGCATCCTCACTCACATGTCGTTCTGGATTGAAATAAGTGGTAGTATTTCGGATGAACGACTTGTTCGCGTTGATGCAAACTGAACTGCGGTCCTTTGGATTTCTCCCATCGGCACCGTTGGAGCGGGCAACGAAGACGTTGCCCCTCCCGCGCTTCGCGTATGACCGAAGCCGCACACGAAACGCAATCAGTGTATCAAAATCCGCTTTCGATGGCTAGATTATTTGAGGAAGTAATTGCCGCCCTGGGTGCATCTGGAATGAAGGAATGACGAACGACGAATGACGAATTTCGGCATTTTTTCATTCTTCATTCCGAACGAAGTAGTGAGGTAACGGGGACGTTGCCCCTCCCGTTTTCATTTGTCATTCGTCATTTGTCATTCTTCATTCCGAACGAAGTGAGGATTCGTTTGTTCTTGTGTGCAAGATTTGTTTTTCGTAAAATTATATTTCCCATTGGGTGTTAGCGTAGGAAAAAGGAGAAGTTGGTATGAGGCGATCAATCGTGCGGTATCTATTAGGTGTTGTGTCGTTGGTGGCAGCTTGTCTGCCGTGTGTTGTTGGGGCGGTGAATCCTGTGCCGGTGTTCTCATCCTCGGGAAATGGAACGGGGAACAACGCGCTTTCGGGTCAGTCGAGCGTTCGGATGTCGGGGTCGCGTCTGCCGACCGGCGCCTACACCTTCGAGTGCTGGTTCAACCTCAGGTCTTTCAAGGCGGAAAACCATCTCTTCGCGCAGTTCATAGGCGGTCAGGCTGGACGCACGATCTTTTTCCCGCGCTACGAAACGAACTCGAAGTTCGATTTCTTTATCGGCGGACAGCATTGCATCGGCACGACAATTCTCCAGCCAGACACCTGGTATCATGTCGCTTGCGTGCGCGATGACCAGCTGACTACCCAGACCGGACGTCTCTATATCAATGGCGTGTTGGAGAAAACATTTTCGGCATTTCCTAAGGAAGCGGCGTCGAATGTGGACAACTACCTCGGGTTCAGCACGGGCGATACGGTGAACGGCGGATTCAACGGCGCGATCTCCGAGGTGCGCGTGTGGAACACCGCACGGACGCAGGATGAGATTGTGGCGAACATGAACCGTCGTCTGAACGGGGACGAAGCGGGTCTCTGGCACTATTGGCCGTGTGACGAGGGAAGCGGCAGTACCCTGGCCGACTGCGCCACGACTGGTCTGACAACACCCTGCAACGGCGTTTCCGTCTCCGGCAGTGCAGGCATCACTTGGCGGCAAGATATCGACCTGCCGCTCTCCGTTCTGAACGACACGGCGTGGACGGTAGGGGATGGCACTTGGTCGTCTGCCGGGAACTGGCTCGGCAGAAATGTTCCGGGACCGGACTCTATCGCGTACTTCACCAATAACGCCACGGCGTTTACGGTGACGGCGGATACTGCGGTGACTCTTAGCGGGCTTTACTTGGATGCTCTCGGCGGTGTCACCTTCCAAGGATCTCCATTCACGATGCAGAGTAATGGTTCGATTCTTTTGATGGGCGGATCCGCCACGCTGAACAACAATCTCAACGTGCCCGGTGCGCTTTCGCTGACAGTAGCAAGCGGCACCTCGCTTTCAATTCCCGGTACGGTCAGCGGTGCGGGCACGATCACCAGTAGCGGCGGCATCATCTCGTTGCCGAACGCGACCGGGCTGACCGGCGGATTGAACGTCATGGCCGGTACGGTGGAGAATGCGGGGTTGGGTGCACCGCTCACGATGGGACGCGCCACCTTCCGTGTCACGGCGGACACGACATACGCGCAGCCGATTTCTCGCAGTACTGGGGGCAACAACAACGCGATGGTCTTCGATGTTTCGCAGGGCGTAACCGCTACGGTCTCTGGCAAGTTGGAGCGGGGCGTGGGCGCATTGCTGAAGACAGGCGGCTGCACCTTGCGTCTTACCTATCCCGGTACGCAGTATCTCTGCGACGGCGCGAACAACGGTCCGGGGTTGGTCACGATCGGCGCGGACGGGAACGGACCGACTTCTGGTTGCTTCGGCACGACAATCGCCAACGGAAAGCTCTTGATCGACGGCGGCGATCGGCAGACCAACATTGTGCAGAACGGACGTTTCCCTATCGGCACCTGTACTACGGCGAACGGTACGGAGACGACAGGCGAACTGGAGATTCGTTCCGGTACGATCCTCTATTCCCCGCTCTACGTGAACTCTCTCACGCTCGGACGGAACAACGGAAAGACCGCAACCGCGCCAGATGGGCTTTCGCCCACGCTGACGGTCAGTGGCGGTAAACTCATTGGTGTTTGGGTGCTCGCTCTCGGTTACTACGAACCGGGCAACAACCCCGTCGGCATCTCGCAGGCGAACACGACCTGCCGTCCCGTCATGCACATGACGGACGGTCTGGTGGATACCTTGCAACTGCGTATGTCGGAAGCCGCCGGCATTACCTCGTCGATCACGATGGATGGTGGCGAGATGTACGTGATTGAACGTATTGATCTCGGTTTCGCCAGCAACACGGTCTCGACCCTGACGATCAACAACGGAAACCTCTACGCGACGAACGCACTGATTATCATGACGCGCGCCGACACGGGCGGTTCGACCGCCACGCTCAACCTGAACGGCGGTGCCTTCTTTGCACCGAACATTCGACAGTACGGAGATGCCACCTGTACCTCGCATCTGTACCTCAACGGCGGCACCTTCTATCCGACTGCCGCGAACACGCTCACGGGGCTAACGGAGACCATCGTTGGGCCACGCGGTGCGTTCTTCGACACGACGTATTCCGATTTTACCATCGCGCAACCACTGTTGCACGATCCCGAACAGTGGCAGTCAGACGGCGGCCTCACCAAGCACGGCGAGAACACGCTCACGCTCAACGTTCCCGACGGCTGTACCTACGACGGTCCCACGACTGTGATGACCGGTACCCTGCGCGTGATGACAGGTCTGCCTTCTTCCACGCGACTGGTGGTCGAATCGGGCAGCACCTTCCAACTCGGCGGTGCGTCTGGAGGATCCGTTGCGGCAGATTCCATTACGTTCGGGCCTTCCTCGACGATTGCGTTCGAGTTCCCTACGGATTCTTCGGCACCGATGTGCGATTATCTCAGCCTGAACGACGGTTCCGGTCTCACCGGGACGTTGGAAATCCGACTGCTCCAGACGGATGGGCAAGACTTCTCGCATGACGGCACCTACACGCTCTTCATGTTCTCGGAGGGAACGCCGGATGTGAGTACCTTCCATGTCTCCAATCCCGCCTACGGTAAGGGTTATTCGTTTGAGGTGACGGAAGACAACCGCGTCACACTCACCATCTGGTTGGACGAGAGTTGCGCCGTTTGGAATCGCGATGCGGATGGAGCGTGGAATCGGGCTGCTTTCTGGACTCAGTATCCCGGCAACTACGCCGGTGCGATGGCACGTTTCGACAACAAGATCACCGCACCGCGTACGATCGCGGTAAGCGGCATTACCGCCGGTGCTCTCTGGTTCAACAATGAGTTCTCCTATACCCTCTCGGGAAGTGGCGGCATGACGCTGGAAAACACCCCGGCGGGTGAACCCGCATACATCACTGTCGAGAACGGAAGTCACGCCATCTCTGCGCCGCTCACCCTCGCTTCGCCGCTCGCGTTCGCCTTCTCTGAAGGAACCGCGTTTACGCTAGGCGAAGTTTCCGGCAGCGGCAAGGCGGTCTCTGCGGCTGGCAACGGGACGCTCACGTTGGCGGGCGATCTCACGGCATCTTCGATTACGTTGGACGGCACGGAACTCTCCGCGACCGGTACGAGAACCGTGACCGCGTCGCTCAACTCGCCGGGTACTCTGACGGTTCGTCCCGACACGTCCGCGAACCTGACGGTCGCGGGTACGGTGAACGCCACCAATCTCACCAAGAGTGGTGCGAGCATACTGAATCTGACGGACGCCGTGGCGGTTTCCGGACAGACGACGGTCGAAGGCGGTACGCTCTCGCTCGTCGAACCTGTGGGGAGCGCGATTACGCTCAAACGCGCCACGTTGCGCGCGACCGAAACCATGACGCTTCCCGGCGCGTTTACGCGTGACACCGGTAATAACAACTACGGTGCGGTCATCGCTGTGGATGAGGAGAAGGAACTGACGCTCAGCGGCCGCCAGTATGTTACCCTCGGTGCGATGGTCAAGACCGGTAAAGGTACGCTCCGCTACACTTACAACGGGACGCAAACCATCAACAACTTCGCGAATGATGCACCGACTTCGCCAATCGTTATCGGTGCCAACGGCGAAGGTCCCACAGGTAAGAGCGTGGGTATTACCGTGGCGGAAGGCAGGATCATCTTCGATGCGCCGCTCCAGACCAACTATGTCAATGGCGGACGCGTTGTTATCGGCGGCAGCACGACCACGCAGGCTGGAGCTGAAACGGCGGGCGAATTGGAAATTCGACAGGGGACGCTGATTCCCGGTGCCGCCATCACCGTCGGGCGCAACAACGGTAACGCGACCACTGCGCCGGATGGACTGGAGTCGAAACTGTTGATTACGGGCGGCAATCTGATTTCTTCGCAAACCGTCGCGGCTGGATGGTGGGATGGTGGCCATACTGGATTCTCCGACAGCACTGTCACCGAACATCCGTGGATCATCGTCACGAACGGGGTGTTGCAGGCTGCCACCCTCCGCATCGCGGAAGGCAATGGTGTCGGTCCCGCAACGCTGGATGTAAGCGGTGGTACGGCACGTTGGTCTGGTTCAGAAGGTCTGACATTAGGCTACGGCGCCAATTCGATCGCTGTCTGCAACCTGTCGGGTGCCGGTGTAATCGAGCCTGTGGAAACCTCGACACTCAAGAACATCAAGTTGACTGGCGGAAACGCCGGAGCCAGCGGTACCCTGAATCTGAACGGCGGTACGCTCCGTTGCGGTAATATCGTCAAGGGCGGGTCGGCGGCGAACTGTACGACGATCGTGAACTTCAACGGCGGTGTTTTCCGTCCGATTGTCGAGGCGCAGACATTGACCGGGTTGACGACCGTTTCGGTCTCGACGAACGGGGCGGTCTTCGACCTCTCCGAGGTTACCGCCTTCACCGTCGCCCAGCCGCTCCTGCACAACGAGGCGGCGGCAACTGACGGCGGCGTGGTCAAACGCGGTACCGGCACGTTGACGCTCTCGGCGACAACCAGTACCTTCAACGGACCGCTGAAGGTTGAAGATGGGACGCTGGTCGCGACCGTCTGTTCGACGAACGCGCTCGATATCTCCGCTGGGGCGGTCTTCGACGCGAACGGCGAGACGGCGGTGGTCGGCGGTCTCTCCGGATGCGGCACGGCACAGAACGGTACGCTTGCCGTGACGGGGCGTATCGCTCCCGATACGAATGCGTCTGGACAATCGACCCTGACGGTAGATACGCTTCGCCTGGATGCGGGCGCGACGTTCGTCTGCGACTGGAGAGAGCGTAGCGGCACCTACACCTGCCCGACGTTGGCGGTCGGCAGCTCGCTGACCTTTGCGGGCAGGGGGTGTGTCGATTTCGGCATGGGGACCGACGGAGCTGTTCTCCCCTCCGGTTTCAGTTGCGTGCTGATGACCTACGAGACGGGAGCCATCGCCGAAGGCACGGCTGTGATTTGGGCGGCGACGAACACCGGCATTGCCTCGCCGATGAACGCCGTACTCACGGCGCGGGACGGGAAGGTGACGGTCACGTTGCGTTCCAGCGGTACCGTGTTGAGCATTCGCTAAGGAAGATTCTAGCTGTCAGCTTTTAGCTTCTAGGTCTTTCGTCGGTGACTAGGGGACGAGCTTTGTCCTGTCCTAAAGGCGGCAGCCCTGTTTGTTGGTCTTGTAAAGAAAGGAAAGAACGATGAAATTGATGGGAATGAGTATGTTGGTAGCGGTGAGCGCGGTTGTGTTCGCTTGGGCAGAACCTACGCCGGAGAACGGTGTGACTGCGCATCGCGGGGATTCGATTCGGTATCCTGAAAACTCGTTGCAGGCGTTTGCCTCCGCGTGCGACTTGGGGGTCGATTGGATCGAGACCGATGTGCATCTGACTTCGGACAAGCAGTTGGTGATTTCGCACAACGGGACGACGGGCGCGTACAGCAACACCGACAAGAAGATCAGTGACTGCACCTACGAGGAACTGGCGCAGCTGGACATGGCGGAGAAATACCGCGACCGCAATATGCTGACGCTGCAGGAATGTCCCAAGCTGAAAATCTGTCGATTGGAAGAGGTGCTCGATCTGATCCTCAGCAAAAAAACGGCACGGCTTTCTATCCAGCCCAAATGCGCGTGCGTCGATCAGGTGATCGAGCTGGTACGTAAGAAGGGGGCGGTGAAATGGGTCGGTTTCAACGACGCGAACCAGGAGTGGATGAGTCGTGTGAAGGAACTGGAGCCAGGCATCCCCGTCTTCTGGGACCGTTTCAATTCGGATGTTGAGAAAGACATCGTCTTTGCCAAGGCGCACAAGTTCGAGACCCTCGTCTATTTCTGGCGGAATATGAAGCCGGAGATGGTGAAGCGACTGCACGAGGAAGGGTTCAAGGCGGGTGTCTGGACGGTGGACCTTCCCGCCGCACAGGAACATTTCCTGAACATGGGAATCGATCGTATCTACACCGACGCTCCCCGCCAACTGCTCGGAATCAAGGAACGGCTGGGTACTGCGCGAGTTCTGGATGCCGCCTCGCAACGGCTGGAGAAAATCATCATCCCCGAAATCAATTTCAGTCCGCCCGCCACATTGATCGATGCGGTCAACTTTTTCAGCAACGCTTCACGCGATTATGACGATCCTAAGTTACCGCCAGAGAAACGAGGTGGTGTTTCTTTTATTCTGAAACTTGGGAAAGAATCGAAAGCGCCCCTTATTCCCCGTCTCCGCGCGCGTCACATCACGCTTCGGGAAGCGTTGCAATTGGTCTGCGATGTGACAGGTATGACATATCGTGTAGATGGAGGATTAGTCGTGATCTCTCCGAAGATTTCGGGATCATGAAACCACAGACGCTCAGAATGGGCAGGAGACATCTGTATTCCGTGGTTGAGAACGATGGTCGGAAGGAGTGGAAATGGATCCTTTGTTGATTCGTTTGGAGACGCCTGATTCGCAGATGCAGTCTTCCACGGTGCGTCAGGAGTATTCGCGTATCAGCGAGAAATCCGACGATGCCTCGTTGCAGGTCACGCGTCTCCGTGAAGATTTGGAACGGCTATATCTGATTACTCAGGCGTTGTGGCAGATGGTGAAAACGGCTACCGGTGCGACGGATGAGCAACTGCAGGAGAAGATTCGGCAGATCGATGTGGAAGACGGAAGGAGTGACGGAAAGAATACCGAGGTGACTCGTCCGATCGACTGTCCCGTCTGCCACCGCCGAATCCTCTCCGGGCAAACGTTCTGCCTCTACTGCGGTGCAGAGGCCGAAACCAGTCCCTTCCGGCATCACGGACATTAAGCGGAGGTGCTTCGCACAGTGACGAGTGAAGAGTGACGAGAGAAATTTCACGCGGAGGTTCGCATGAGGCCGCAGAGAATGGGGAGGGGCAACGTCCTCGTTGCCTCACTTCGTTCGGAATGAAGGTGGCATGTCGGGTGTCGTTTGTCGCGTGTCATCGGTAGCTATCGATTGCGATCGAATGCAGTCGAGCGGGAGGGCTACGTACGGTGCGGGCGACGGGCGGCTACCCCCCGTCCCGATTGTCCCTTTGTCCCCATCGTCCTCACCTCTCAGCCTTTCAGCCTTTCAACTTTACACGCTGGCGACTTTGCCGCCCCTACTCCCTACACCCTATTGCCTACTGCCTCCCCTCCCCCTCATTTTTCGGTAAAGAATCCGATTGACTTTCCTTCTGAAAAAGTGTAAAGTGTTCTCATTCCTTTTGCGGGCGTAGCTCAATGGCAGAGCCCCAGCCTTCCAAGCTGGTTACGGGGGTTCGATTCCCCTCGCCCGCTCCATTTTTTTATCTTCCTCCCCTCGTTCGATTGTATTCGATCGCAACCGACGACACGCGACATATCACCTTTATTGTTCTCTTTTCACTGCCGCCTTCGGCGGCTCCTCATCACTGCCAGTAGCTGAACGATTGAAAGCTAGAAGCTAATAGCTGAAAGCTTCGTGAAGATTCTAAAAGCTCCATCGCGGACTGGTCAGGGAGTGTGGTTTTTGCTATACTTTTCTTTTTGTTATGGCACTTCTTTCGTTACATACCGTGGGCATTCAGTTCGGCGGACCGCCGTTGCTGGAGGATGTCAGCGTGAGCGTAGAGCCTTTCGACCGTATCGCCGTGACTGGGCGAAACGGGGAAGGAAAATCGACGCTCCTCAAAATCGTATCCGGCGACATTCCGCCGGATGCCGGTTCGCTCACATACCAATCCGGGCTGACGCTCGCCTACCTTTCCCAAGATGTTCCGGAGGATCGTCCCGGTACTGCGGCGGAAGTTGCCGCCGCTTTTCCGATTCACACATTCTCGAAAAATCGACGAGAGGCGACACCGCGTGTTGGGCATCGCGTCTCGGAGTATCTGTCGAAGCTGGCGCTCGACGGCAACGTGATTTTCAACACGTTGTCCGGTGGTCTGCGTCGTCGTGTGTTGCTGGCGGGTGCGCTTGCGGGCGATCCGCAACTTCTGTTGCTGGACGAGCCGACGAACCATTTGGACATTGCCAGCATCGAGTGGCTGGAGAAGTATCTGCAGAAAAGCCGATGCGCTTGTCTCTTCGTCACGCATGACCGTTCCTTCCTGCGCCACATCGCCAAGCGCGTCTTCGATCTGGATCGGGGACGGCTCGCGGGATGGGATTGCGACTATGCCACATTCCTGCAACGTAAGCAGGATTTGCTTTACGATGAGGCTGCATTTTGGGAGAAGAAAAGCAAGAAGCTGAATGCGGAGGAGGCGTGGATTCGACAGGGCGTAAAGGCGCGGACGCGGCGCAACCAAGGGCGTGTCGCGGCGTTGATGAAGTTGCGCGAAGAGTTTGCCTCGCGCCGTTCCCGCGTCGGCACGAGTCGCCTCGATCTCGGATGCGCGGAGACTTCCGGTGAGCGCGTCCTGAAAATTGAGAACGTCTCGTTCCGTTATCCTGGTGCGGAACGCGATGTGATTCGCGATTTCTCCGCCAAGGTTCTACGACGCGAACGTATCGGGATCATTGGGGCGAACGGAACCGGCAAGACGACATTGCTCCGCTTGCTGTGCGGACAGTTGTCGCCGACGCAGGGCGAGATCATCCTCGGTTCCGGTGTGCAGATCGCCTACTTCGACCAGTTACGCGCGCAGTTGAATCCGGACGCGACCGTCTGGGAGAATGTGGCGGAGGGACAGGAAGATGTGGTTATCAACGGGCAGCGCAAGCACGTCTATAGTTACCTGAGCGACTTCCTTTTCACCTCCGACCGTGCGCGGACGCCGGTTCGCGCTCTTTCCGGCGGAGAGCGTGCGCGACTTCTGCTGGCGCGACTTTTCCTTGCGCCGGGAAATTTGCTCGTGTTGGACGAACCGACCAACGATTTGGATGTGGAGACGCTGGAACTGTTGGAGGAGCAAATCCAGAACTACGCGGGAACGGTGTTGTTGATCAGTCACGATCGCGCGTTTCTGGATCACGTCGCGACCGCCTCGTTCGTCCTGCCGGGCGACGGTACCGTACAGATTTTTCCAGGCGGTTATTCCGACTGGGTGCAGCAACGTAAAGAGCCGGAAGAGGAATCATCCGGCAGAACCGAAGCAGAGGAGCGTCCCCGCGCCGTGTCTGTCCGGAGGGCTAAGCTTTCGTACAATGAGCAGCGAGATCGAGAGTTGCTTCCCGGCAAGATCGAAGAGATGGAGGCATCCGTTCGGGAGTTGCACGAAAAGCTCGCCGATCCCGCGCTTTACGGGGACGGGGGTGCCGCGGCCGCAGAGTTGCAGGCATCGTTAGACAAATTGAACCATGAACTAGAAGCCGCCATTGATCGATGGGCGGAAATCGAGGAAAAGGCATCGTTGTTATGAGTGAATTAGTCAAACCACCTTACAATCTGGAAATGGAACGGGGAGTTCTCGGCTCTATCCTGCTGGACGCGTCCAGCGGCGATTCTCGCGTACTGGATCTCTGAACAGAGAACGGCATCACCGAAGAGTCCTTCTATTCACCGAAGCACCAGCTGATTTTCGAGACCATGCTCGGAATGCAGAAGGCGATGATCAGCATCGATGCGGTGACGCTGAACGAGCGGTTGCGGCAACTGGGCAAGCTGGAGGAGATCGGCGGCGTGGCGACCATTCAGTCGCTGATTGACGAGACACCGACCGCCGCGCACGCCGAGTACTACATCAACGTGGTGCGCCAGAAGCACCTTCTGCGTCGGGTGATTGAGACCGCTCGTCAGGCGGAACGTTCCTGCATGGCGGAGAATGCCAGCGCGGACGTGATCCTGGGCGAGATCGAGCAGAACTTTCTCGGAATCGCCGAACAGCGGGCGGGGCGTGGCATCTCCTGGCCGCAGGCGATTACCAATACGATGGCTCACATCGATCGTCTCTTCTCGTTGGGGAAGGGAGCCATCGCAGGCCTGCCTACCGGATTCTCGAATCTGGACCGCAAGCTGAAGGGGTTGCGCAAGGGCGAGATGATCGTGCTGGCTGCACGTCCCTCTATGGGCAAGACCTCGCTCGCGATGAACATCGCGGAATGCGTCGCATTGGGACGCGACATTTATGGACGTCCGATGAAAGGCGACAACAACCGCCCGCATCCGGTGGCGGTTTTCTCGCTGGAAATGTCCAGCGAGTCGCTCGCGCTCCGTATGCTTTGCGGTGTGGCGGGCGTGCCCGCGTTCCAGATCGACCAAGGTATGATCAATCCGCGAAAGGTCAACCAGCAACTGACCCGCGCGGCATCGGAACTCTCCAATGCGCCGATTTATGTAGATGATACCGGTGCGTTGGACGTGATGGATATGCGCGCCCGCGCCCGTCGCTTGAAGAAACGTTACGGTATCGAGTTGATCGTGATCGACTATCTCCAGCTTTGTAACTGCCGTGAGTTCGCCAAACAGGGGCGGCAAATCGAAACCTCGCAGATTTCAGGACAGATCAAGGCGATGGCGAAGGAACTGGACGTTCCCGTTATCGTTCTCTCCCAGTTGAGCCGTGCGCCGGAACAGCGTAAGGAAGGCAGCAGCAAGCCGAAGCTCTCCGATCTGCGTGACTCCGGCGCGATCGAGCAGGATGCCGACGTCGCGCTGCTCCTGCGCCGTCCCTGCAAGAACCAGAAGGACGAAGAACACGACGACCTGCGTCTCGCGATCGTCGATGTGGCGAAACATCGTAACGGTCCGACAGGCGAAGTCCGTCTGGACTTCGACGATTCGCTCACGCGCTTTGGAGACCGTACCGATTCCTCCAGCGAAACCGATGGGTTGTCGGCGGACGAGGATTCCGCACCCGCCAGCTAACCTCGCAGAATGTAAGGAGACCCAATGAAAGTTGCGATCATCTATCCACCTCTTCCTTCCGACAAGGGCGTACCGCTGCTCTCGCAAAACCGCCAATTCCAGTGGTTCAACCAGCCGACTTATATCTATCCGGTCGTGCCCGCGCTCGCTGCGACGATGGCGAAACGCGCCGGATACGAGGTGGCGTGGTTGGACGGTATCGCAAGCGGGATGACGCCCGATCAGTTCGAGGCGAAGTTGACGGAGTTCCATCCCGATGTGATCCTGATGGAGACCAAAACGCCAGTCGTGAAACGGCACTGGAAGTACATCGCGGAATTTCACCGGAAGATGCCGGATGTGCTGACCGTTCTCTGCGGCGATCACGTTACGGCGATGCCGGAGGAAACGTTCGCCAACTGTCCAGTCGATTTCATCCTGACTGGTGGCGACTACGACTTCCTGCTCCTCAACCTGCTGGCGAATCTGGAGGGACGGAAAGACCATGCGGAACTGGAACCCGGCATCTATTGGCGGCAGCCCGACGGTTCCTGCGCATCGAACGGTCCGTTCCGTCTGAATCACGATCTGAAGACTCTGCCGTGGATTGACCGCGACTTGACGCAGTGGAAGCTCTACGCCGAAAAGAATGGAAACTATCGTCGTACACCCGGCACCTACATCATGTCGGGACGCGACTGCTGGCACGGACGCTGCACGTTCTGTTCCTGGACTACACTCTATCCCACCTATCGGACGCGCGATCCGATTGACGTGGTGAATGAGATCGGCGAGTTGATCGAGAAATACGGTGTCAAAGAAATCATGGATGACACCGGTTCCTTCCCGGTCGGCAACTTCCTCACCACCTTCTGCGAAGAGATGATTCGGCGCGGCTACAACAAGAAGATTCGCATCGACTGCAACATGCGCTTCGGGAAACTGACGGATGCCGACTACAGGCTCATGCGCAAGGCGGGCTTTCGGTTCATGCTCTTCGGATTGGAAAGTGCGAATCAGGCGACTTTGGACAAGCTGGTCAAGGCGTTGCGCGTAGAACAGATCGAGGAAGGTGCGCGAGCTGCCGCCAAAGCTGGACTGGACGTGCATGTTACCGTTATGTTCGGTTATCCGTGGGAGGGCGAGGAGGAAATTCGCAAGACCATCTGCCTCGCCAGCAAACTCCTCCGCAAAGGTTACGCCTATACGTTGCAGGTCACGCAGGTCGTTCCCTATCCCGGCACACCATTATTCAAGCAACTTCAGCGCGACGGTGATCTGCTGACGGAAGACTGGGACGACTACGACATGCGTCGGCAGGTTATGCGATCAGGCGTTCCGGAGGAGCGTATCAAAGCGGCAATCCGCGAAGTCTATCGCGCCTTTCTCCATCCAGAGACGTTGATTCGGCGACTCTTCTCGACGCACAACCCCTTCACCGACTTTGCCTTTTATCGTCGCGGCTTCCTCTCCCTTCTCGGGCACCTTCGCGATTTCGGACGAGGCGCACAGTAAGTTTTTAGCTGTCAGTTGATGTAATTTCAAAACTACGGAATATATCTCACGCCAAGTTCACAAAGTGCGCGAAGTTCTGCTTTTCGAATTTCTTTGCTGGACTTAGCGAGGGACAGACAAGCAGGTTTTGCAAAAGGCACTTTCGACAAGCCCCGAAGGGGCGAAGGTACACAGACGGGGGCAAGCTTCGTTCACCCCCCGTCTGTATAGTCGATGCCTTTCAGGACCAAACGGACGCGACGGAGCGCGTCCCTCCCGTTCGATTGCAATCGACAGCTGCCGATGACACGCGACAAACGACATGCGACATATCGGAACGGACTGGCGAGACTGGCAGGACTAGCGGGACTGGCTGGCGAAATCTCTCGTCACTCGTCACTCGTCACTGTGCGAAGCACCCCCTCTTCTCAGCTTTATACGCCGCTACTACTTACTCCCTATTGCCTACTGCCTTCTTCTCAGCTGGCGGCTTTGCCGCCCCGTCACGGCTTCGCGCAGCGAAGTTAATTGACCGGTAGCACGAAGACAGTGGTGTTCGTTCCTTTTCCGGAGTAGTAGGAAAGGTAATGCGTGTTGCCGATGCGTGTGGCATTGACATTCCCGGATTCCCACGGCTGGTCGCTGCCGATACCGACAGGTTCGGAGTCGGGCCAAGCGTACGGATTGCCGAACACGGTTTCCGCCGCAACCGCACGGCGACGGATCACACCGCGTCCGCGTTCGTAGTAGTAATTGCTCACAGTCTTGGTTTCGGGATCATAAATCAAGCTTGGTGAAGAAGCCATCACGTCGCGGATGTTCGTCTTCATCCGTTTCCAAGTCGTGCCGTCATCCACCGAAGTCAGCTGGAATTGGCTGGTGCCCGATTCCGTGCGTGCGATTCCCAAGATTCGTCCGTCGCCTAGATAGACCACCGACTGCTCGGTCGGCCACTCGTCCTTTTCCAGTTCTTTCTCGACTGTGCGTTGCGTCCAAGTCTTCCCGTTGTCCTCGCTGGTCAGAGTTCCCCATGACTTATTCTTCTTCTCGTTGTAACTCCCGGCGAACCAGAGCGACATGAGCTTTCCGCTTGGAAGGTGAATCACATCCGTGATCTGAACCGGCAACGGCGAAAGTGCCGGTGTGGCAAGGCGCGTGAAGGTAACGCCGTCAACCGAACGGTAGAGGTCGTGGTGCGGTGTAGGGCCACCGAAGCAACGGATCCACAAGAGCATCGCACCATCGTTGTCCAATCCCTTTCCAATCGTAACCTCGCCATACGCGGGGTCATTCGCTACGCAGGTCTCCTGCGTCCAGGTCTTGCCGCCATCGGTGGAGGTTCGCGCATAGACGCCACGGATTCCCTCGATGATGTTATGCCCTTTTCCTTTGCTGTAGGTACAGACCAGCTTTTCGCCGATCGCCTGCATCATCGGCCAGGAGTTGTAGCCGGGCGCATTCTGCACGATTTGTCCAGTCGGCGGCGAGGTCAACGGCGTGATTGCAACAGAGATGAGACCGGTTGGCTTGACGAACGTGTCGTCGGGATCTCCCGGTTCCCGCTGGATGCGGATCACCAGCGGCACACCCGGTCGTACGGGACGGTACGAGTCCAGCACGATACGGCGCACAATCCACGGGGCTGCGAGAGGTGTCCGTACCGGCTTTCCGATTGATTCACCGCAACCGACCGATTCGCCCTCGACCACTTGAGAAAGATTCATCCGATAGACATCGGAGAACTTGGGGTCGGCGGACGCATCCGATGCGGTGACTAGAATCTCTACTTTGACTCCGGCGCAATCGGACGGTAGCGGCGGCGTAATGCCTGCGATCGACTGACCGACCGTTCCGCCAGAAAGCGACCAGACAGGTAACGGCGTCGATCCCTTCGTCCAGCAGAGCAACGACGGATTCCCCGTTGCCAGATGAAACGAATCCGCCGGCAGATAAATTGTCTCCCCGACATTCGCACCGAAAGCTACCGCCGCTGCCCATACACCAATCCAACAAATCGCCTGTTTCAAACCTCTCATCACGACATCCTTTCTTCGAATTCAAAATTCGCACAAAACTCTACCAAAAATCGCCACTCACCTCAATCGCATTTCGGTAACTTTGGTGAGAAGGGTACATCTGTACAATTTATCCATCCCTCATGCGAGAGGATTTTGGAAACAACAGGAACAACCTGAATACAACAACTGAAAGTGGTACGCGGACCAACTGGTCCGCGCATCGCATCTCCTTTGTCTTTACCATGACTATCATTTGGTATCATTGGCCCGTTGTCTTTGTGGGATTGACTATTTGGGCGCGGGCGAGTTAGCCCGCGCTCTAAAGACAAGTGCCCCGCACCCCGCGGGAATATTCATAGGAATAACTTGGAAAACTACCACATCTCGTCACTCGTCATTCGTCACTCGTCTCTACTTCGCGCAGCGAAGCTAAAGCTGTCTCACCACAGACCTGTGATGGTCGGTTCCAGCGCGGTCATCTGCTTGCGCAACGCCTCAACCTTCGGGTCTTTCTCTGCGTCAGGCGTTGCTTCCGGATGCTTCTTTTTCCAGTCTGCGTATTGCGCGTAAGCGGCGCGTTCCTTCTGTTCCAGTGCGGCTTGATCGTAACGCCGCTTCTGTAGTTTCTCCGTCAACTTCATGCTGGCATCACCGGAGGCACGTTCACGTTGCGCGGTGAGCTGACGGCTTTCCGCTTGGTGCTGACGAAGATTCTTGCGCGCCTGGCTCCACGCCACGAAGAACGGATTCTTTGCGGCCGCTTCGCGCGCTAAGTCTTCCTTGCGGCGGGCGATTTGTCCGGCGAGACGGTAATAGGCGAGCATCGTCTCGCGGTGCTTCGCGGAGAGGCGGTTCGGATCGCCTACAAAGAGGCGGGTGGAAGCGAGCGCGACGAGCGACGTTTCGGAGGGGTTGCCCGGAATAATCGAACACGACACCAGTTGGTTGCCGTCCTCTGACTTGATTTTTTTGTGGAAACGGAAGATTGTGGCGGCAGGAATCGGACCGAGGTTCTTACCTCGTGCGGAATAACGGATTGTTTCCCGCGCCGTGATTCCCCACTCTGGGTTTTGGTTCGGTCGGGCGAGAAAGATGCCGAGGGAGATTGGGTCTTGTCCCGTGACGTGCGGAAGCGCATCGGAACCTGATGCGGTGCGGCGTGTCACGTCGGTCGGCAGGTTCGCCGAAACGGTGATCCGTTCAGGACCTTGTTCTGCTACACTCTCTCGTTGCCATCCGAGTTTCGGTGCGAGAAAGAAAATCGCTGCGGATCCAACAACCGCGACGGAGAGATAAACTGGCCAGAAGAATTTCATGGGGTTCGATCAGGCGGCGGAGACGAGTTCGCGATGCGACAGCTCATCTCCGCCGCGAATGGGGTTACGCTTCCTGGAACTGATCTTTGCCGACACCGCATGTCGGGCAAGACCAATCGTCCGGAAGAGCCTCGAACGGCGTTCCGGCGGCGTATCCGTTGTCCGGATCGCCCTGGTCAGGGTCGTACACGTATCCACAAACAGTACAAACGTATTTCTTCATCTCTCGTTTCCTTTCGGTTGTCCAGTACCGGTGACAACGGCACTGGTAAAAATGATTTTTCGGAAGACGATCCAGAACGAGAACGAACCGTCGAAGGATGTCGTCGTCTTCACGTTCGCCAAAGCATCGCCGTGTTCGCGCCGCGCCGCGTTAGCGACCATCCGCATGTTGTTCTGCACCGTGACGGTGTCGCGGAACCAGAAGCAGTCATTGCGCTCCGGCTGATTGGGGTTTCCGGTGATCAAAGGAATAAATCCGAAGAGGTAATAACCGTAATTCTCGGCGGCGATGGTTGCGATCGGGTGTTGCTCTCCTTCGATTGCAACGCCCTTGAAATCACGGCAGACCTGAATGGACGCGCAACCCGTCAGGCAGAGGAAAGCCAACAAGAAGAGGAACGTCTTTTTCATTTGGCAGCCCTCCTTGTCTGTTGCTGGACGCGTTGCCAGTAGGGGACGGAACGCGGCGGACGTACCAACACGGCGGAGACCTGTACGTCGCGATACCAGATGATTCCCAGCGAATTGCCGATGAAGGGAATGGCCGAGAAGAAACAGGTGGACTGGCAGAGCGGCTGGATCTCAGCGACCTGACATCCGCGCGCCTTGACCTCGTTGATCAATACGCCCTGTACCTTCGGCAGGTTCACCTCGTCGCTGAACCACGCCGTGGCGAGCGAGGAATCGGGGTCCGTATTACCGCAACAGATGGGAATCAGGTTGAACAAGTAATAGCCATAGTTGGAGACGGTGATGTGTTCCTCTGGTTTTCCTTCCGCGCCGACAATGGAGAATCCTGCAAGGTCCTGTTTTTGCGTTTGCTCAATCACCACGCAACCGCTTCCCAGAAACCCGCACAGAAGCAAACAGAGTCCAGTTGTCCAGATGCCGTGTCTCATCGAATCCTTCATTCAGTTCCCAAACGAAAAGAAAAGGATACCAAAAACAAACCCCGCATTCAATCCCTTTTCCGAACGGGCGAAAGTACACAGACGGAGCACGACTCTCCCGTTCGATTGCATTCGATAGCACTCGATAGCTACCGATGACACGTGACACACGATACTCGACATCCCCGCAACATCTATGTCCATTCAATCGAGCCTGGGAGGCTAACGCCGGCAACACCATGAAACGCTTCTAGACCTTTTGAATGGCATTTGCTACAATGCGGGGGAAAGGGACACGGGATGTTCCAGAGGGAAAACCGAATCGGAGGAGTGTTGGATGAACAGGAGAGATTTCATACAGTCGTTGGCGTGGGCGGGATTGTTTGCCCAAACAGGATGCAGCACCATTTCGCGTGCGCTGGATGGCGGCATGGGGACACCTTCGCGGGAAGGGAAGTCCATGGCGGGTTTTCACGCCGAACCGATTCCCCTGTTGCGCGTCGGTTTCATTGGCGTGGGGCATCGCGGACCGGGACACGTTCGTTCGCTCTCCCGTCTGCCGAATGTCGAGATTCGCGCAATCGGTGATCTCTATGAGGATCGGGTGAACAAGCAGATCAAGTTTTTGACGGATGCCAAGAAACCGGAACCGAAGGGATACTTCGGTTCGCCCGATGCTTGGAAGGCGATCTGCGAACGCGATGACATCGACCTCATCTACATCTGTACTCCGTGGCTCTGGCACACGCCGATGGCGGTGTACGCGATGCAGTGCGGAAAACACGTGGTGATGGAGGTTCCCGCCGCCGTCACGGTCGAGCAGTGCTGGGAACTGGTCGATACGTCGGAGAAGACGCGCCGTCATTGCATGATGCTGGAGAACTGCTGTTACGGCGAGAACGAGATGTTGGCGCTTTCGCTCTGTCGCAAGGGCGTGCTGGGTGAACTCGTTCACGGCGAGGCGGCCTACTTGCATGATCTCTCGCACAGCAAACTGAACGAGGAGAGTACCGGCGGTTATCAGGGACAGTGGCGTTTGGAATGGACGAAACAGCACACGGGGAACCCGTATCCGACGCATGGTCTCGGCCCGGTTGCGCAGTACATGAACATCAATCGCGGCGACCGTTTCGACTACCTCACCTCCATCAGCAGCGACGTCTTCAGAATGCCGCAACTGGGCGCGGCGAAGTACGGTGAGAACAGCCCGCAGGCGAAGTATTCGTACTACCGTCAGGGGGACATGAATACGACCATCATCCGCACCTATCGCGGACGTACGATTCTGGTGGAGCACGACACAACCTCGCCGGCGCCGTATTCCCGTATCAACACGATCAAGGGAACCAAGGGCATTCTTTCGGACTACCCGCTCCGCGTCGCGCTCCTGCCCAATCCCCACAACTGGATGGACGCGAAACAGCTGGAGGAGCTGAAGCAGAAGTACGGCCATCCCCTCTGGCAGAAGAACGGCAACGCGGCAAAGGCGCACGGCGGTCATGGCGGGATGGACTTCCTGCTGAACCTCCGTCTCTGCTACTGCCTCCAGAACGGTCTGCCGCTGGACATGGACGTTTATGATGCGGCGAGCTGGTCCTCTCTGGTGGAGCTGACGGAAAGATCCGTTCTTGGCGGAGGGAAGCCTGTCGATATTCCCGATTTCACGCGGGGTGGCTGGAAAACGGCAGAGCCTCTCGGCATCGTGAACGTGTAACGACATGACCGAAACGGAAACCTTCTACGTCTTTCGCAATGCGGCAGGCAGACTTCTTCGTGTCCTCTCCGCAAGGCTCTTCGACGAGAACCCGTCGTTGGCGGCGGCGCTTACACCTGTACCACGCGACGAGTTGCCGCGTTTTGTCGAACCGCCAGGAAGCGAGACCTGTACTGTTTTTCGAAACCGTGCGGCGAAGGGTGAGATCGCATGGATTTGCTATCCGGCCAGACGAGATCGCGTGGAAACGGTTTTTTCCTCGGACGGCACAACGATTCGCGTGGAGAAGCGAGTCCTACACCGCACGCGACGCTGGTTCGGTTGCCGTTTCCGTCAACGCGCCCTGTCGCCAGAACCGCTGACGCACGGAGAACCCGTTGCACGGGCGATGGAAGCGGCGATGCGTACCGGAGATTTCGACCGGGCATTCGCGTTGCTGGAAGCGTTCTTCCGAACGTTGACGGCACAGTTCCCGCTGGATGCAAACGCTTGTTTACCATCCACGCTGGTGGATGCCGTGCCGCGCAATGCGATGCGGGACGAAACGGGAGGGTTGCAGCTATTCGATCAGGAGTACGAGCGGCGAGGTGGCGTTCGACTCTCCTTCCTCATTTACCGCGCCATCAAGATGGATCTGCTCTTTCATCTGCCGAAGAAACAGAGGCGTTCGATTCCCTTCCGTCTCCGTTACGAAACGCTCTGCCGTGCGCTCGGCGTACCGCCCGCGTTCTGTGCGGACGAACGGGAATCGAAAGCACTCAAGCGTTTTACCTCTTCGTCTCCGTGGCGCATCCCCGTCAAGCTGTTTCTGGTGCTGTTGCCCAAACGATTTCGGAAACGTTTAATGTGGTGGGATTCAACGGTGGCAACACCGCCAGGTGAAGAATGAAATGGTTAAATCGCCGCTGTGCGGTTTCGTCGTTCCACTTATCTAACTGGCGGCGCCAGCAGTTCGCAGATGCAGTCGGCGGCGCGTTGCGAGGCGCCACCGTCGCCGAGCTTGGCGTTGGTGACATCTAGTCCACGGAGCATCGATGCTCGCTTGACGGGTTCGCGGAGAAGTCCGTTGAGTTCGTTGCAGAGGTTCTCTGGCGTGAACTTGCCTTGCAGAAGTTCCGGCATCACCTCACGTCCTGCAACGATGTTTGCCAGCCCGATCCACTTTACACCGCGAATCAGCAGACGCGCCATGATTGCGGTGAACCACCCGACGGCATAGACCAACACGGTGGGGCAGCGCATGAGACACGCTTCGAGCGTTGCCGTTCCGGATGCGACGGCTGCGGCATCCGCCTGCAACAGCACTTCTCGCGCCGCGCCATCGACTACGGCCAGCGGCAACTCCCGCACTTCTTTCGTCTTTTGTTTCGCCAGCAGGGATTCAATCAGCTCGCGCATCTGGTGGGACGAGGAGGGAATGAGAAACGAGCAGGCATTTCCCGTGCGTTTCTCCAGCAATGCCGCCGCCTGCAGGAGGCGAGGCAGAATCCTCGTGATCTCTCCGCGTCGGCTACCCGGCAGAAGGGCGATGTGATATTTCTTGTCGCCCCACGGAAGCTGCCGCCGTTCCTGCGCCTTCGTCTCCTGCGCACGATCCACAAGCGGATGGCCGACATACCGCGCATCTAAACCCGTCTTCTCGAAGAGCGCGGGTTCAAAGGGAAAGATGCACAGCAGACGATCCATGATTCGCGCGAGTTTGGGAATACGTCCCCGGTGCCAAGCCCAGACCTGCGGACAGATGTAATGGACTGTCTTGTATCCATGCGCATGGGCGAACTCGTCAATCCGCAGATTCATGCCCGGATAATCGACCGTGATGACGACATCGGGCTGCCAGGCGTCGATCTCCTCCTGAATCTCTCTGCGCATCCGCAGGAAGAACGGAAGTCTCGCCAAGACGGCGGTGAAACCAATTACCGAAGTCTGGTCGGTGTGGAAGAAGAGCTGGCACCCGACCTCGCGCATCGCGTCGCCGCCGAATCCCCGGAAGAGAACCCGTCGCGGGGCAAGGCGGCGTTTCAGTTCCGCCATGAGTGCGGCGGCGTGGAGATCGCCGCTCGCCTCGCCCGCACAAACAAATATCCGTACTTCGTTCATTAGAATTTCAGCACCAGTTCCCAGCGGAAGAAGTAGGCGGTCTTATCGGTTTCGTAGTAATCGCCCGGCTGGAAGCACTCTGCCATGATGTGCCCGAAGATCTCACCGCGCCCGCCTTCCGATTTGTTCAGCCAGATCGGGAAATCGTAACGCGCGACGGAGAGCCAACCCTCGTAGTTGCTGTCGCCACCGCCGAGACCGTCCTGCACCGCCGCGAACATCGGGCCGGAGTAGATGTTCAGCTTGTGGTGCTTGGCGATATCCGCGCCGGTTCCAAGCGTCGGATAGACCATGTTCGACCAGTAGCCGAGTCCGTAGAGGGGACCGTACACAAGCATCTCGCTGTCTTGCGGCCAGCGCGCCCAGACCGGATCCCATGCGGTGTCATTGTCATCTTTACCGCGATGCTTGTCGCCGGAGAGGTAGTAGCAGTCCGCCTTGAAGAACAGGCGAGCGGGCGAGACCGTTTCCCATTCCGGACGATACTTCAACGCGGCGTATCCCATGTAGCCGCCGGTCTGCGTACCGTTCGACTTCTCGCCACGCTGCGCGGCGCCTTCGAGTTCCGCCGAGAGTTCTTCGGTGAACTGCGGAATCAGGCGCGCCCCGAAGGTGTTGACATAGCGTGCGGGCATGTAGTTGCCGAGCAGGTGGTAGTCGGAGTCATGCTTGTAGAGCCAATAGAGTTCAAACGGAAGCTGGTCGGAGATTTCGCGACTCTTCAAGTAGAGACCGCCACCCCATGAGTCCATGTCCGCCTCATCACGCGGATCGATCGCATTCATCGGGCGCGGATCCGGTGTCGGACGTCCCCAGTGCAACTCGTTGCGCGAGTTGTCATAGATGGCGAGCGCATCCAACTTCGTCTTTTCGGTCAGGTGCAGGGTGAAACGTGCCGCGTCGAAGAAGAGGGTACGAGATCCGTCGTACGGAGTACCGTCCATCAGGACGCGTCCCGCACCGTAGGCCGGAGCGGGACCATCGAAGAGATCCTGACGGCCGATCCGGAAATCGAGGAAGTCATCGAAAAGCCCCTTACCTTCGAAGTAGAGGTTATCGACAATCAGTTCATCGGGGAAGTTATACGAACGGTCATCGCGACGCTTATGGTTCTTCACGACGTACTCGCGCATCTCATCCGCTAGGCGCACGTACACACCGAAGTCGCCGTATTCGGCCTTGCCCCAGACGCGTGGACGGTAACGGATCCAGTTTTGGTTCTTACCAGATGCCGTCGGGTAGGGACTGAGCGGATCGCCGGGATGACCGGGAATGTTGTCCGCGATCTCCTGACGGATACGCAGGTCGGCGCCCGCGTCCAGACGAAGCCCATTATCAGTTTCGAGTTCTTCCGCAACAGGAGCCGGTTTCACGTCGGCGGGCGGCGTGGCGGCAGGTTGCTGTTGCGTCTGCGCGGTTGCCATGCCGACAGACAAGAGTATCGCGCAAAATGGAAGTGTGAGTAGTTTATGCATGGTGAATCCTTCGTTTCCTATTCCGATTTCCCTTTTCTGGACTTGGGTTTCAACAACGCGATTGCCTCTTCAATCACGGCGTGGTCCATCGAGTGGAGTTCCAGACGCGCACCGATCGGCGCGGGGAGGGTGACGCAAAGATCCCCGCCCAAATGCTCGCGGAATTGATCCAGTCCTGCCAAGATTTCCAGGTTTCCGTTCTTGTCCTTTCGTGTCAACAGCGGAGACCAAACGGGAAGTCCGCACTCGGACATTCCCTTTAGAATCGCCTGACGCTCTGCGTCGGAGATCAGTCCTTTCAAAAAAGCATAAGTACTGTCGAGACAGATGCCGACCGAGACGGCGAAGCCGTGCGTGAGCCGATATCCCGACATCGACTCCATCCGGTGTGCAGCCCAGTGACCGAAATCCAACGGGCGGGCAGAGCCAGTCTCGAACGGATCGCCAGAAGTCATAATGTGCTTCAGATGCAGTTCCGCCGTTCGATAGACCACCTGCTCCATCACGGCGAGGTCGCGCTTACGGATTGCGGCGGCATGTTTGCAAAGTCCGTTGAAAAATGCCTTGTCCTTGATGATCGCGACCTTAAATGCCTCGGCCACACCCGAAATCCACGCCTCGTCTTTCAGCGTCTTCAGGAATTCGGAGTCGTTAATCACCGCGAACGGCGGTGCAAAGGTTCCGAGGAAATTCTTGCACCCCGCATAGTCCATCCCGTTCTTGACGCCGATACCTGCGTCATCTTGCGAAAGTACGGTGGTGGGAATCCGCACGATGCGCAACCCACGATGCGCAATGCTGGCCGCGAATCCAGTCATGTCCTGTACCGCACCGCCGCCGACGACAACCACGAACCCGTGCCGGTCCAAGTGCGTTTCCTGTATCAGGTCGATCACCTTCCACAATTCGTCGAAGTCGGTCTTGACCGCCTCTCCTCCCGTCACGGTCAAAGGCGGATGCACCAGCGAGAGACGTTTGTCGTAGATGCTGAAATAGGTTTCGATCTGCTGGAGAAGTCCTTTTGTTGCCTTGACTAGTCCAGCGTCAACAACTACAAGTACACGAGACTTTTGCGAAGTCGCGTACTTTTTCGTCAGTGTGTCGAGCAGAGTCCGGTTGTCCGGGTCGAAGACGGAACGCGTGAACACGACCGGATAGCTAAAACTGACGGCTACTTTCTCAACGATTGTTTTCATAACAGAAGAATTTATTTTGAAGAAAAAAACGCGAAAAGTCAAGCAAAGCTGGGAAACGGCGGGACAGGCGGCTTGGCGGTGCCAGCTGGTAGGTGTTATTGTGCCGGACATTGTTAATAGGTGTAAATTTTCTGAGAGGGCGCATGTCCTCACGCGCCGCATTTCCGGCGGCTGGGGACAGCCGCCCTCCCAAATTAGAGATACACCTATTATCTGCTTCCACCACAATAGTCACATTTGACACGGGTGTCTCCTTCCCAAATGCCCCCTCCGACCAGTTTCCCGGGTTTATTTCTGGAGGTGTTCCCTTTGATCCAATCCAAGATACGCATTACCAACTTGTCAGACGGCGAGAACTTGTACCGGATCCAGGCACCGTCTTTGCAACATCCTGTTTCACAGTTTTTTTGGCGCGAAGTATTGCGTCTTTACGTAATTCCTTCAATTTTTCAAATATTTCATCGTCGAATACTGCCTGATGGGATCCTAAACTTTCTACGAGTCTGTTTTCTTTGGGAATCGTGGCATTGGTTGTGTCAGGCCAACACCCCCAAAAGTATGCCGAAGACGTGCTGGTTTCCTGGAACGAAATTTCATGTGGCTTAGACTCATGGCCGTGACCATATACAATAGCTACCTCACATTTATTTATGACAAATTTGTAAAAAAGTCAGGTCCTTTACTTTTCCCTGCATATTGAACATTGCCAAGAATATCGACCCCGTTCACGGTGTCGTTCCCGCACATCGCGTAGAGGTTCACGCCGCCGTCCTCGCCGATCGGATCTCTCGACATCCAGCGGCGGAGCTCCGGGGAGTACAGCCGTTCGCCGTAATCATAGACTCCCAGCGCGGCGATCCACGGCTTGGTGCTGAAGCGGTGGCGGAAGGTGTCGGAGAGAGAACCTGATTGGGAGATGGTGTTGCCGAAGGCGTCGTATTCGTATTCTGCCACTACTGCGCCCGTCTCGCTGACATACGCCGTGACATTTCCGTTCGCGTCGTAGAGCGGGGCGTACCAAACGCCATCGCGTTTAACCGCCAG
>JAFYDR010000130.1 GCA_017544725.1 Kiritimatiellia bacterium | reverse complement strand
TCGGCAGATCGTCGGCAAGGAGATGCCCGAGGGGTTGGTGCGCTTTGCCATCGATCCGAAGGTGTCGAAGTAGGGGAGGGATGCGTATCGGATTGTGACGACAGCAAGCAGACAACAGCAAGACGGTAGGGCGGACAGCCCTCTGCCCGCCGTCGTCACCATCACCGGCTCTAATTTGCGGAGCGTGTGGTACGGACTTTACGACCTTCTGGAGCGGCGCGGCGGTTGCCGGTGGTTCTGGGACGGGGATGTCGTGCCGAAGAAGGAATCTCTCGACCTCTCCGGTCTGGACGTGGAGGAGGAAGCGCACTTTGAGTATCGCGGTATCCGCTACTTCGCGCATCGCGGTCTCACGCGTTTCCAAGCCGAGCACTGGGGACCTGAGGATTGGCGTCGTGAGATCGGTTGGTTGCTGAAGCGGCGGCTCAACGTGTTCATGCTCCGCATCGGGCAGGACGACCTCTTCCAGCGGACATTCCCCGACGCCTGCGCCTATCCTGATCCGTCGAAGCCCCTCCCCGGAACAGGTCACAGCCACGACGACCGTACCCTTTTCTGGAGCCTGCAATATCGCGGGGAACTGCGCCGCAACCTCCAGAAGTACGCGTTCGACCGTGGGTTGATGGTTCCCGAGGACTTCGACACGAAGACACACTGGTACTCGCGTACGCCCGAAGACTTCCTTGCGAAGAAGAAGCCCGAGTTCATCCCCCTCGCAAACAAAGGTGAGAACTACCACGTGCCGAACTCACAGGTGTGGAACATACGCGACGACAAGTGGGTGGATGAATACTGGAAGATGACGAAGACCGCCGTGGAGGCATACGGACAGGGGGCGCCCGATCCGCGTCTCCTCCACACGATCGGGTTGGGTGAGCGCATGTGCTACAAGGACAGGAAACAAAACTTCGACATGAAGATTCTCGCCCTCGACAAGTTCCTCGCACGCGCTCACCGCGACTACCCCGACGCGAAAGTGTTGATCGCCGGGTGGGACTTTTACAGCACATGGAAGCCCGACGAGGTAAAGGCATTGTTGCCGCGTCTCGATCCGACGCGCGACATCATCTGGGACTACGAAGGTGATGTCGCGCCGTTGGGGCACAAGAACAACTTCACCCAGTGGGGACTTGTCGGAAAATTCCCCTACACATTCTCCATCTTCCTCGCATACGAGAACGCTCTTGATGCCCGTGCCAATTATCCGATCATCGAAGCGCGCCAGAAGGTGGCACAAAACGATCCATTCTGCAAGGGATACATTCTTTGGCCGGAGTCGAGCCACACGGATCCGCTCTGCCTGCGTTACTTCACCGCAAATGCATGGTCTGCAAAACCTGTGCCGCACGAAGAAGTGTTGAACGAATTCTGCGCGAGCCGTTACGGCGAACATGCCGCGCTCATGAAGGCGGCATGGAAGGCTGTTCTTCCCGCATCGTGGTTGCGTGGGTGGGGTAGCAACTACGGGCGGTTCATGGCCGGTCTGGGGTTCGACGCGAAGCCCGCACCAAATACGATTCAGACATGGACTGGTCCGCTGAAGGAGGCCGCGACTGTGTTCAGTCTGCTCTCCTATGTGCCATGGCAGGACGAGTTCATTCGACGCGACACGATCGACATTGCGCGAATGGTTCTCGATCGGTTGATCGCGCTCCGTACGATGGAACTATGCGGTGACATCGCCGTGTGGCGGAAGACGGGAGGGACGAACGGGACAAGCGCGTCACTCCCGAAGAGGGCAGAGAAGATTGCCGAATTGTGCGACAAGATGGCGGACCTGTTGGCACTCCACACCGACTATTCGATGTGGGAGACATACCAGAGAATGGATGCCGTGGAGAAAATACGCAATCCTGAATTTTCCAAGACACTCTTCGAGAACGCCTCATGTCCTTACTGCCGCAGTCACCAGTATGAACTGGCGCGTCACTGGTACGCCGCTCGCGCACGGCAGATGACGGAGCGTCTGGCGAAGGCTATTGCGTCTGGAGACCGTGAGGCGAAGTTCGGCGGGGACGCCGAAGAGATGCGGCTCGCGCTCAAGGCACGTCCGCTCGAATTGCTCAAACCGACATTGCCGCGTACGGAAGAGAACTTCCGTAAGGTCTTGCGCGAGGTAAGAGGACTGTTGGAAAGGTAAGTCCCACGGTTGCGTGGGGCAACGGGATATGGTAGAATCAAGGGCATGAAAGCAAGAGTGAAGTCAGGACGAAGAAATGCAGGACGGAGACAGACGCCGCCCAAGCCGCCGGCTCTGCCCATCGGTAACAGCGACTGGGCGGAAGTGAAAGCCGGGTACTGGTCGGCGGACAAGACGCAGCTTCTATCGGGGCTTTTGGAGAAGAAGTGCACCGTCGCGTTGTTCACACGTCCTCGACGCTTCGGTAAGACGTTCGCGTTAAACATGCTTCAAACCTTCTTCGAGAGAACGGAAAAAAGTAACGCACACCTCTTCGAGGGCACGAAAGTCTGGCAGAATGTCGCATATCGTGCCGAACAGGGGAAGTATCCTGTGATCTTCATCACGCTCAAGGACGCGAAAGGGGCAAACTGGGCTGAAACACGTGATATGATTATAGATGCCGTTCGCGATGAATATGATCGGCACCGGACGATTTTCTCGTTCAAGAATTGTATTGAAACCGCACGAGTGTTTTACCATCAGTTGTGTATCAAGCAGATTACACCCCGCAACTGCCAGAAGGCTCTCGGTATTCTCGCCTCCGCGCTTCATGCGTACTACGGCGAGAAGCCGGTCATCTTGATTGATGAGTACGACTCGCCGATCAACTACGCTGCGACGCACGGTTTTGGGGAAGAGGCTCTTCAGTTCTTCCGTAATTTCCTCTCCAGTGCGCTGAAGGACGGTAAGCACTGTCGCCTCGGCGTGATGACGGGTATCCTGCGCGTCGCGAAGGAGGGAGTGCTTTCGGGGCTCAACAACCCGAAGGTTTATTCCGTGTTCGATGCGAACTTCTCCGACTGCTTCGGCTTTACCGGGGACGAGGTGCGTGAACTGCTTGCTACTTACGGGCATCCGGAGAAGATGGACGAGGCGAAGACGTGGTATGACGGTTACCTCTTCGGTGGGCGCGAAATGTACAATCCGTGGTCGCTTCTGAACTATGTAGATGACGGTTTCAAGCCACAGCCGTACTGGACGAATACGAGTAGCAATGATTTGGTGACGGACATTCTTTCCAGAATGACTCCGAGGCGGCGTAACGAATTGGCGGATATTTTTGAAAAGGGAGAACGGAAGGTGCCGTGTGCGGAGGAACTCGGACCGTACGGACTGATCCAGAAGAACCCTGAAATCATCTGGTCGTTACTCGTCCACACGGGTTACCTGAAGCCCATGACCTCTCCCGACGAGAACAACCAGGCGGTACTGGCGTTCCCCAACCGCGAACTGAAACGCGTGTTCCGGGACGATATCCTGCTACCGATCAAGTGCGATCCGGTTGCGGGTGACGATCTGCAGGACATCTTCAGCTCTCTTACGTCAGGCGACGCGGAGGGTTTCCGTAAGTCCATTGAGCGTTTTCTCGTCTCGTCCGCAAGCTACTTCGACACGGCGCGGGAGGACTTCTTTCACGGACTGATTCTCGGTCTTCTCGCCATAGGTCGCGACTACTTCGAGATTCGGTCTAACCGCGAAGGTGGTGACGGACGCCCCGACATCCTGATGAAGCCGCTTCCCGATGTTCCGCTTCCCGGCGTCGTGCTTGAGTTCAAGTCACCAAAGATCCCTGCGCGCGCCTCGCAGAAGCGTGTCGATGCGCTTCTTGCTGATGCCGCAAAGAAGGCGCGGAAACAGATTGACGAGAAACGGTATGCGGCAGAGATGGAGGCGGCAGGAATCCCTGTTCTCAAGTACGGCATCGGATTCATTGGCAAGCACGTCGCCATCGAGAAAGGATGAGGCGATTGATGCCGATCGGTTTTTGGCTTTCAGGTGGGGGCTGATGCTGTCTTGCGGGAAAGCTGAGAAGCGAGAAGTTCTAGAGATTCTAGAACGGCTAGAAACCTGAAAGCTAGTTATCTTACAAGAAAGGAACAACATGAACCTGAAAAAGATGAACAAGGGACTCGACTTTCTATGCGCCAAGTACGGTGCGAAGAAAGGCGAGATCACTCTGAAGGACGGACACTGCTTCGTGGGCGCGATACCGCTCATGCCGCAGCGTGTGGAACGCAAGATTGCCGAGTTGCTGAAGATGACGGAGAACGGGACACTCGAAGGCGTATCGACACTGCGCTTCGCGAGTTTCGCACCGAAGGGCGCTGATACTCGGGCATTACTGGCGCACGAGCTGGACATCGCCGCGTACATCGGCAAAGCGAAAGTCGTGCGTGTTATGGCGGTGGCAAACGGTCCCGCGATCAATGCGCTCGTGAAGCTCGCCAATGACGTAAACTGCTCGGTCGAGGTTTCCGCTGGGCTGCCACGTGGCGAGGCGGCTTATGATCGCCACGAGATCATCTGTGCGCGTGGTGTTGGTAGCGACCAGACAATCGATACGCACACGCCCCACGCCTCCATCCGTGTCTCCGGCGCGAAAGGAATGCAGGAGTACACCGATGTCGATACGGAGCTCTTTGGCATGACCTACGAGGAGGTTTGGAATGTTCGCGCAGCCTTTGCGCTCCTCCAAAACCCAAAACTTGGAACCGAGTGGAAAAAGGCCTACGCCGCAGCAAACAAAGCTGCCGCAGCCTGCTTTGCTGCGGATGAGAAGAAGAAAGCCTTTGGCTGCTAGCTGTTAGCTTTCAGCTTTTAGGGAGGGAATCGAGAAATGGTAGGTAGTGTAAACAGTTACAGAGAGTTAATCGTCTGGCAGAAAGCGATGGATTTCGCTGAAGGTGTTTATCGCGTTACCGAACATTTCCCGAAAGGAGAACAATTTGGACTTGTTTCCCAGCTTATGCGTGCGGCGGTATCGATTCCGTCGAATATCGCCGAAGGCCTGGGGAGAGATACAGTTCGGGATTATTCCCATTTTCTGGTATTGGCCAAAGGTTCTCTGAATGAGGTGATGACACAACTTGAATTGGCCGTACGGCTCGGCTACTTGAAGTCGGGAAGCGGTCTTTATGAGGTATCGTGTGAGATCGGAAAGATGCTGAATGCGATGATTCGTCGTCTCCGTTCACGCACAGATGACAACGACAAGAAAGAGGACTTCTGAACCTGAAAGCTAACAGCTGACAGCTAGAAGCTCATGAAAGGATTTGAACCATGAAACCAGTGAAAATCGCGATGATGGGGATGACCCACGGGCATACCCGCAAGTACTATCAGACTCTTCTGGAGAACAAGAAGCTCGATTGGGTTGCCTCCTGTGCCCAAGACGAAGAGGCGAAGAAGGTCTATGAACTGTACAAGACCGGCGTACCTTGTTACCTTGATCCCGACAAGATGTACGCGGATCATCCGGACATCGAGGCGGTGGTGATTGCTTCGGCGAATGATCGCCATTACGAACAGATGAAGTGGTGTGCCGAGAAGGGCATCCACATCCTCTCAATGAAGATCCCCAGCTTTGACATGGAGGAATATGACCGGATGATCGAGTTGGTCGATCAGGCGGGTATCGTCTGCCAGATCGAGTTGGAGATGCACTACAACCCTGTGGTGAAACGGTTGAAGAAACTCATCGACGAGGGGGCGATCGGCAAGGTTAAGGCGGTACAAGCGACGAACATCACGCTCTCGCCCGTGTGGGCTTTCCCATGGCAGGGCGATCCGAAGGCGAGCTTCGGCAAGGTCGTGCCGCTGAAGAAGGGGGATCCGCGTTTTCGCGGTGGTGCGCTCTGCGACCATCCGCACATTTTCGATTTGATCCGCCACCTCACCGGATCGTCATTCGACTACATCTACGCCGAAGTTGCGCCGAACCTCCGCAAGGAGCTGAAGGTGGAAGACATGTTGATGGCAGTCGGCAAGTTGAAGGACGGAACGGCGTTTCTCTTCGATCCGTCATGGTCACGACTCGAAGAACGCCTGAAGGTGCCGGGCCCAGGTTGGGAACGTTTCCCGAAACGCATGGAAGTGAACGTGACGATCACCGGCGACAAGGGAATGCTCTCCTGCGATTGCTTTGGACCGAACGTCTATCACAACGGTGCACCGAACGATCGCTACACCGTGCAGTACACGTACTTCGACGAGTGGGTGGGATTGGTTGACGAGTTCGTCGATTGCATCCGCAATCACAAGACTCCGCTCATTAACCTGAAGTGGCACAAGCAGACAATTCAGGCAATGCTCGGTTGTTACGAGTCGTTAGAAACCGGCAAGATTGCGCGGATCTAGGGAAGAGGCTGCTGGGTAAGCATGTTAGGCTTTACATGCTTACCCAGCTTGCTGAGTGTAAAATAGAGGTTAACTGGTCCAAACGATTGCTTTGAAAGGGACCGTAAAATGAATGAGACAATAAACAAATCATATAGGAGTTGGATAACGGAGTTGAAAAGCCGCTATCGTACTGTTCAGATTCGGGCGGCGATCTCCGTGAACACCGCGATGCTTGAGTTCTATTGGGCCCTTGGCAAAGATATAAGCGAGAGGTATTCGACAACCGAGATTTACGGAACGCAGTTTTTTAATCAGTTAAGTGCAGATCTTAGGAGCGCAATACCAGATGCGACAGGTTTTTCTCCGCAAAACCTGAGATATTGTCAGCACTTTTACGAGTTGTATTCAGGTATCGTGAATTTCCCACAACTTGTGGGAGATTCTTCGGCAGTTGAAGGAAGAGGCACGGTTAGTAACTTGCTTGCGATTCCATGGGGACATCACAGATTCATTATCGACAAGTGTGGAAAGGATCCGCAAAAGGCACTCTTCTATGTCCGCAAGACGATAGAGAATGGTTGGAGTCGCAACACGCTCCTGAATTGGTTATCAACCGATCTTTACGAACGCGAAGGACGGGCACAGACAAATTTTGTCAATACACTTCCTTCCCCGGACAGTGACCTTGTCCAGCAGCTCACCAAAGATCCGTACATTTTCAATGTGCAGGGTATAAGTGAACGTTATCGTGAAGCAGAGCTTAAAGATACCCTTGTGCGAAACATTGAGAAACTTCTTTTGGAGCTTGGACGGGGATTTGCCTTCTTGGGGAGGGAGTACATTATTGCGACTGAAGAAACGGAGCAGCGGATCGATATGTTGTTCTATCTCGTTCCCCTGCATCGTTATGTGGTTGTCGAAGTGAAGACGGGCAAATTCGAGACTTCTTACCTTGGGCAACTTGCCGGATATGTTGCGCTCGTGAATGCAAAACTGAATACTGTCAACGACAATCCTGCGATTGGTTTACTCATCTGCAAGGAGCGGGATGCGACATTAGTGAGATATGTTCTCAATGAGATTGATATGCCGTTGGGCGTATCGAACTACGAATTGAGCCGTGTCCTTCCTCCTGAGTTCAAAAGCGAATTGCCGAGTGTCGAAGAATTGGAAACAGGGATACAAGGAGGCTTGTTACGATGACAATCACGAAACGGGTAAGAGTGGCGATGATAGGTACACTAGCTACAGTTTTGAATTAAAGTTTTTACAATTGGAGAGAGACGACATGAAGAACGACACGAGACTTTTGCTTGCGATTGCGGGTCTAGGGGGACTCCTGTATGGTGTTGATTTCGGCGTGATCGCCGCGGCAGAGCCGTACATGAAGGCGCTGAACATCTACACGGACGCCCAGATCAGCCATATCGTGGGAGCGGTGTTGCTTGGCGGTCTTTTGTCGTCCATTACGGCGGGATGGCTGTGTGACTTCTTCGGGCGAAAGAGGATGATTGTCGCTTCGGCGGCGATGTTTCTCGTCGCGATTCCGATTGTAAGCATGTCTCTTGATTCGTACTTTATCCTCTATGCGGGACGCGTCCTACAGGGGATGAGCGCGGGGTACATGGCAGTCGTGATGCCCATGTATCTTGCGGAGACCCTACCGCCGGATATCCGGGGACGCGGAACGGGAGTCTTCCAGTTCTTCCTTGGACTTGGACTTGTCGTTGCCGCTGGTGCAGGTTGCCTCGTTGCAACTTGGTACGGTGCGTCGGACAAGGTTGGGCTGGACGCCGCAGGGAAGGCGGCGGCGTGGAGTGCCAACTTTTGGTGGACGATGGTACCCGTGGCCGTCCTCTTCCTAGGTAGCCTCCGTCTCCGGGAAAGTCCGGTGTGGCTGGCCAAGAGAGCGGGAAAAGGAATTGAGGAGGATGACGAAAGCGACAGAAGGGAAGTAAGGGGATCCCTTCTCCAGCGAAAATACGTGTTGCCATTCCTGCTGGCGGTGGTCGTCCTCACTCTCAACAAGACTACGGGTATGAGTTCGTTTACGAGTTACCTTGTGTCGATTCTGCAGGGTGCTGGCTTCGAGGGCATTTTCGCAAACTGGGGACAGCTGGCGGTCAAGCTCACGAATATGCTCGTGACGATTGCTGCCGCTGCGCTCGTGGATCGCAAAGGCCGCACGTGGCTCCTCAGGGTAGGCACGGGTGGCATGACCATCGGGTTGGCGGCTATCGGGAGCGTCTTTTTTGCGATTGAACGGTTTGGGGTTCAGGCGAACAATTTTACAGGACTGTTAACCCTCTTCTCGTTCTTCTTCATGCAGGTGTTCTATGCGCTGGGACCAGGGCTTTGTGTGTGGCTGGTTCTTTCAGAACTTATGCCGTCGCGTATCCGTGCCAACGGGATGGCAATCGCGCTCTTCATGAACCAGCTTGTCGCTTACGGGCTCGCCTCCACCTTCCGTCCGTGGGTGGCGGCATGGGGCTGGTCTTCGATGTTCTTCTTCTTCTCCGCAAACGGTGTGCTATACTTCATCACCTCACTTTTCATCCCCGAGACGAAGGGGAAAACACTGGACGAGATCGAGCACATGTGGGAGGGTACTTCGCGTCCGGCTGAGAAGATGAAAGGTTGAGAAGCGGGATACAACTCAAGCTAAGTCACTTCAGGGCGAAGCACTTAAAATGAAATGGTTAAATCGCAGTCTTCGAATGCATTAAACCGGGCTTCGCCCTTTAAATGGATCGTGTCGTCAATTTCAAGCCGTGTAGCGGCGATTTAACCTTTTAACCATTTCATTCGTTACTTCGGGGCGAAGCCCATTTAATTCCATCTCTCGTCACTCGTCACTACTTCGCGCAGCGAAGTTATAGCCCCGAAGGGGCGAAGGTACACAGACGGGGGCAAGCGTAGCGTAGCCCCCGAAATCAAGAAAAGGCCAGTTAGCCCTGAAAGGGCGACGGAAAACGACGCGGCATGGCGAGTGGAGGTAGATTGTTCTGCCGCCCCTTCAGGGCTTGACAGATATCGGTCGTACTGC
>JAFYDR010000129.1 GCA_017544725.1 Kiritimatiellia bacterium | reverse complement strand
TTGCCTATAACTTGATCAAATGTTGCCAATATCCAATATTGCCAATAATCAGTTCCAATAACCAATCTGGGACTGGCAACATTGGGGCTGGCAACATTTCCACATTGGCAACATTCTCAATGTTATTCCCTATGAACATTCCCGCGCGTGGCGTTGTTTCCAAAATCCTTTCGTCCGACTGGGATGGATGAATTGCACAGATGCGCCCTTGGCAGCTAGCAGCTAAAAGTTAACCGCTATTTTTCATTTTCTGCTTTCGTTTCAGACGGGATTAGTATATACTAGGTTTTTTCAAAATCTGGCGGGTCTGACAGGCGTTTTGCCAGAAATAGAACGGTTTGTTATTTTGCGGGAATGATGACGGGAAAACGTGGCATAGCGGTGCTGTTTTGCGCGATCGCTTTGGGGCTTGCCCAATTGGGGCTGGCCGCCAATCCGTTTTCGTTTTTGCCGTTCTTCTCGGACTCGGTCGATTGGGATTTCAACGGGGATGGCATGATCCGCGTTTCCCTCGTAAGCGTCCCCCATTTGAGCGGCGGACTTCTTGCGAAGGACATCGGTTCCGATCTGGAGCGGATGATCAAATCTGCCACAAAAAAACCGGTTCGCGTGGCCGTGGAATCGGTCGAGTCCGCCAAGTCGCTCATGGGATGGTGGTATGCGCCCAAGTCGGTTGAAGCAAAGAACCGCGTCTTCGCTCCCTCTACCGATTTCCTGATCGTGACGGAGGATGACTCGATTGTTCTGAATTACCCGGAGTTCTTTTTCGAAGGCGTACGCTGTCTTTCCGAAGAGGCGCAGAAACGTCGGATTCGGACGGCGCTTCTCTTGACGGCAAAGCCGGGCACGACATTCCGCGACAAGCGTGTCGGTTCCGTGGCAGAGATCGTCTATCGTGTCGGCGATGGTTGCGGAATCGAAGTCATCCCCGCCGCGTACGGTTGGATCCAGACGATGCAGCGCAATCGTATGCGCGGCAACTCTCCCGTAAAGGCACGCGCTGGTTCGTTCCTCGCGGCAGCGGGAATTTGGTCTGCCATCGCGGGAACATCCGTGGATGGTTCCGCGCTGGAAGTAGATTGGACCACGAAAAACCTGACGCGCGATCTCGCGCGTTCCGCGTTGGAGGCAATGGAGATCGAACGGGAGAAGAGCCATTACAAGGGACCGTTCGAGGGAACCGTGCGAATCGATCCTCGCATTCGGAAACGGCTGAAGATTTTCCTGCCGAACACAGCGGAGGGCGATCCGTTGCGCCAGAGTTTCTCCTGCATTCTGGATGCGGCGCATTTGGACTCGTTCTGGCGAACGCCCGCTGATTGGTATCGCGACGGGTTCGACCGCTACTCCACCTGCTTCGATCTGGTCTTTGGCGATATCGCCCAAGTGGATCAATATCTGAACACCTCCCTCTACACCTCGTTTCCCTCCGTGCCGAAGGGTATCCCCGATCCCGTCGTGGCGGTCTATCCGCGTATCCCGCAAGGAACAAATGAGACCGTATTGACACTGCAGAACTTGGAGACGTTCCTGTTCAACGGATACGACAGTGCCAAGGCGAACGGAATCGCGCTGATCCCCTACCCGCTCGCTTGGGCGCGCGCGCACCAGCAGAATCCTGCGCTGACCAAGCCGGAGCAGGACGGCAAGTCCAACGACTGGCTCGACTACCTGCTCGCCTCGATGTTCTACACGTGCGTATCTGGACGTTACCAGCCACCCTCCGACCGCGAGAAACCGCACTTCGCGAACCTAAACCACCCGCACGGATTCTTCGAGCAATGCGCACGCATCGGGTACGACACGATGGTACAACTCTCCTCCCTGCGCACGGCGCGGAATACGCTGATCCTGCGTAGCGACACCTATCGCGTAGCGAAGGATAAGCCGGGATTCGCCAGTATCCGCCTGTTGGACAAACCCGCGTCCGAAGTCCGTGTGCTGTGCGCGACGGATCATCCGGGACTCGCAAACCTCTCCCGTGACGAACTGGTCTTCACGCCTGAGAACTACGACATCGAGCAGACGGTTCGGATCGAACCGGCAACCAACACCCCAACACTCTTCACCTCGTTCATGGCAAGTGCGCAATCGACAGACCCGCAGATCAATGGACGAAGCGACGCGCGTCCGCTCGTGCTCAACTACGACGAACGTCAAGCGGGACAACTCTCCTTCGACCGCGACGAGGTTTCACAGACCACCGGATTCATCGTCCGCCTCCGCGCCGTTGTCTCGCCGACCGACATGGTACGGACGGACATCCGGCAGAACGCCATGCTGGAGCAGGAACGGTATCTCGTACCGGAATTCCCGGACGGCGTTTCCTTCCAGTTGCATCCGACGGCGGACGACTATCGAAACGGCTTCATCAAGATTACGGTGCGGCTCTCCTCCAACGATCTGCGCTTCCACGGACAGACGGTGGAGAAAACATTCCGGCTCTCGTCAGACGGAATGAAGTTGCCAACAGTACGCCTGACAGAACCCCTTCTAGCGAAGCCCATCCAAGGTCCGGCGTTTGTAACCGCACGTGCGGAGAGCGATACGCAGAGCGGCGTTCGGCGGCTCTCGCTTTTCCTGGGGCAGAAGGGTCTCGCCTCCGCCAACAGCACGGTCTGTACGGCGGCTGTGGAGAACGGACCGCCCATGACGCGCCTACCGTCCGGTGTTTACTCGCTCTGGGCAGAGGTCGAATCCACAAACGGCACAGTCGTAGCGACGCAACCGTACACGCTACAAGTGGAATAGGGCACGAATCGCTAGCCAAGAAGCCTGCCTGTGTCCTCCTTGCTAAACCCCAACCTGCCTGCGTCCCCCTTGTGGGGGCGCAGGATCTGGCGGCAAGGCGACAGGCAAGAACGGAGCTGCCGCCGCGACTTTTGAGAGCACGAAGAACAGTGCACGTTTCGGCAATCCCGCGAAGCAGGAATACGAACCATCGAGACGCTCCACGAAGATCTCCCCGAACCGACTGATTCCGAATGCGCCCGCACGCGTGAGCGGTTCCCCTGTCCCGACATACCATTCGATCTCTTGCGGCGAAAACGTGCGCATCGTCGCCGTCGCCCGTTCTGCTGCAACCACCACCCCGTCACCCGTTCCCTTGCAGAGGCAGGCCACGCCTGACCACGCCGTGACGGCACGTCCGCTCAAACGCGTGAGATACTCACGCGCGAGCGCGGCCGTGTGTGGCTTGCCCAACACATCGCCGTCGTTCTCGACCACAGTGTCGGACGCGATGACCACATCACCATCTTGCACCCGTTCACACGCCGCGCACGCCTTTCTCCGCGCATTCTCCAGAACCGTTGCATCGGGCGTGGCGAGCACGACCTCCTCCGTCTCGACATCCAATGTCTCGAAGGAAATCTCCAGCTCTTCCAGAATCCGTCGCCTCTGCGGAGAACGGGAAGCGAGAAACAGCATTGCCATACTTTACGCCTCCTCCTCTTTCGCAGTTGTTTCCGCCTCCGCCATCTTATCTACCAGTTTCAGAATGCGATCCTTCGAGTCCTCCTCGCTCCCCGGCAGGATCGCGCCCGCGCTGATGATGAGGTTCACCACGTCGGAGACGGGAATGTTCAGCAACTTGACATCCTTCTTCGGGAAGATCAGATAAAAGCCGGAGGTCGGATTCGGCGTGGTGGGAATGAAGATGTTCAGGAACTCCTCGCGAACGGAGGAATCGAACGAGCGCATCTCATCCAGCACGTTCGCAATCTTCGGCACCGTGTTGGAGGTCACGAACCCGATCGAGTACACACCCTTGCGGGGATATTCGACCAACGCCACGGACTGGAAAACCGAATTGTGGCTACTGGCGATCCACTCGCATACCTGGCGCATGAACTGGTAGATCGTGCGGATAAATGGAATCGCGGAAAAGATGCGATCGGAGATGCGGAAGAAAAACTTGCCGAGAAAATTCCGCGCGAAGAGTCCCACGAAAAAGAGAATCACCACAACCGCCAGCAGCACGAGGATGTTCAGCAGATAGCCGTTGTAGTAAACGCTCAGCTGTGGGAAAAGTCGCTTCGGGAACCACGACGTGGTAACGCGCAGCAAAAAATTAAAAATCAGAATCGTCGCCAACACTGGCGTGACAATCAGAACGCCGATGAAAATATGGTGTCCGATACTTCCGAACACGCCCCGCTTCTTTTTCATAGACATCTCCCCCTTGGTTGCAAAACGTGATTTCACTATACACAGAACCCGCAAAAGAGACAAGCCAAGACTTCAGCTGAGAGGCTGAGAAGTAGGGAGTAGAAGCTGGGAATGTTGTTTTGTGCGCGGGCATTCTTGCCCGCGTTTGCATGACTGCATAACTAAAAGCTCAATTGTCGGACTTCTCAAACGCGAAAAAAACCGCTATACTATTTTCTTTTGGGAGTTGAAGTATGAATCTTGATGCATGGAATGACGTAGCCTCTCAGGTAGAGGCGATGAAGAAAACAAATCTGCGCACCCTCTTCAAGGAGGATCCGGCGCGCGCGGGACGCTTTACCGTTGAGGCGGCCGGCTGGATGCTGGACTTTTCGAAAAACCTCATCACGCCGAAACTGATGCGGAAACTCATTGCCCTCGCAGAGGCGAGCGATGTGAAGGGCTGGATCGACAAGATGTTCTCCGGTTCGAAAATCAACGAGACGGAAAACCGTGCCGTGTTGCACACCGCTCTCCGTTGCCGTCCCGACCGTCCCGTGTACGTGGATGGAAAGAACGTGATGCCGGGCGTCCGGGCGACGCTGGAGCGCATGGGTGCCTTCGCTGACAAGGTTCGGCGTGGACATTGGCTCGGCTTCACAGGCAAGCGTATCAAGTACATCATCAACATCGGCATCGGCGGTTCGGATCTCGGTCCTTGCATGGCGACGATGGCACTGCAGGCGTTCTCCAAACGGAACATCAAAGTCTTTTTCGTTTCGAATGTGGATCCGACGCACTTGGCAGAGACCCTGCGTTGCGTCAAGGCGGAACAGACGCTCTTCATCGTTGCCTCCAAGACGTTCACGACGCAGGAGACGATGACCAACGCGAAGAGCGCGCGCGACTGGCTGGTGAGCGAGCTGGGTGATGAGAAGGCCGTTGCCCGTCACTTCGTCGCCGTCTCGACCAACGAGGAGAAGGTCAAAGCGTTCGGGATCGATCCCGAGAACATGTTCGGATTCTGGGATTGGGTCGGTGGACGTTATTCCCTGCCGTCCGCTGTCGGGCTGTCCCTCATGATTTCCATCGGACAGAAGAACTTCCAGAAGATGCTCAAGGGCTACAACAAGATGGATCGCCACTTCCAGACTGCGCAGCTCAACCGCAACATTCCGGTGATTCTCGCGTTGCTCGGCATCCTGTACAACAACGGCTTCGGTGCGCAGACCTACGCCGTGCTGCCGTACAGCCAGTACCTGTCGCGTCTGCCTGCCTACCTGCAGCAACTGGACATGGAGAGCAACGGCAAGTCCGTGGATCGTTCCGGTCGCCGTGTCAACTGCCAGACCGGTCCGATCGTCTGGGGCGAACCAGGCACGAACGGCCAGCATGCCTTCTACCAGTTGCTCCACCAGGGAACGAAACTCGTCCCCGCCGATTTCATCGGATTCTGCAAGACGCACAACGCACTCGGAGATCAGCACGACAAGTTGATGGCGAACTTCTTCGCGCAGACCGAGGCACTCGCGTTCGGCAAGACCGCCGACGAAGTTCGTAAAGAGGGTGTCCCGGAGAAACTCGTGCCGCACAAGACGTTCGAGGGAAACCGCCCGACCAATACGCTGTTGGCAGAGGAGTTGACGCCGGAAACCTTCGGGGCCCTGATCGCCATGTACGAACACAAGGTCTTCGTGCAGGGAATCATCTGGAACATTTTCTCCTTCGACCAGTGGGGCGTCCAGTTGGGCAAGGTCCTCGCGACGACCGTGTTGTCGGAACTGAAGGAGCCGAATGTGCCGATGCTTCACCACGACTCCTCCACCAACGCGCTAATCCGCCGTTACCGTGCCACACTCGGCAGACGGCAATAGAGAGGCGGCGGCAAAGCCGCCGCCAGCTAAAAAGCCAACCTGCCTGCGTCCCCCTCGCAAGGGCGCAGGATAAACAACCTGCCTGCGTCCCCCTCGCGGGGACGCAGGAGAAAGAACGCTATGAAGACCAAGTGGATCGGAATGGTATTGGGCGCGACCGTATTGTTCGCGCTCTCGTCGCACGGAGACACCTTGGCGGAGGGATTCCAGAATCCACCGCCGTCCGTACGCCCGCAGGTGTGGTGGCACTGGATGAACGGCAACGTGACGCGCGAGGGTATCACCGCCGACCTAGAGGCGATGGCGCGTGCGGGAATCGGCGGCGCGTTCATCTTTGATGTCACAGACGGCATTCCCGAAGGACGCGTTCCGTTCGCCTCGAACGAGTGGATGGAACTCCTCCGTCATGCGGATGCGGAGGCGCGTCGCCTCGGCGTGGCAATCGGTCTGTCGAACTGTAGCGGATGGAGTTCGTCCGGTGGTCCGTGGGTCAAACCGGAGGATTCCATGAAATCCTTGGTGTGGACGGAAACGCATGTCGCGGGCGGAACGCACTTCGAGGGACGCCTCCCCGCGCCACCGAATCCACATGGATTCTACCGCGACTTGGCCGTACTGGCGATTCCGCGTCCAGCGGCGGAAGCGATCGACCTGAAGGACTACGGGATAACGGCAAAAGCCACCTTCGCCTCCAAGCCCGGCGACAAACGCATGGACGCGATGCGGGAAGGACGCGACATTCCCGGTGGCTGCAATCTGCGTCGTCCCGTCAAAGGCGGCAAGGAGAACATCGCGACGTTTACCTTCGCTCGTCCCTTCCCCTTGGCGGGATTACGGTGTTCTCTGGAATCGCCGATCCGCCACGAAACAATCTTCGCGATACTGGAGGTGTCGGAGGATGGCAAAAATTTCCGAAGCGCAGGACGGCAACGAATCCATCTCTCCATCTTCGGCGACAAGGACAACAAGGATGTCTTCCTTCCCTGTCCGCTGCCAAACGCACGTGCCGTGCGCGTGACGTTTGAATTCCCGAAGAAGGATGTGTGGCACAAACTGTGGAATCTGCGTCCAACGGCGGCAGGTGGCATCCCGGACTTCAAGGCAAAGACCTTTCAACTCCGCAGCGACCTTGCGGATATTCCCTACGTGACGCGCCCCGACCAGATTGTGCCGCGTAACGGAATCATCGACTTGACCCACACGATGAACGCAGACGGTTCGCTGAAATGGGATGCACCTTCCGGAGACTGGATTCTCCTCCGCTTTGGATACGCGGCGAACGGTGCGCGTCCGCGTCCCGCAACGAAAGCGGGCGACGGACTAGAATGCGACAAACTTTCCGTCGGAGCCGTCGAGCGTTTCTTCGACGGCTATGTCGGACGGGCATTGCGCCTGTTCGGCCCCCGCAAGCCGTTTCCCGAAAGCGGTTTCAACAACGTGCTGGTCGATAGTTACGAGGTCGGATGCCAGAACTGGACGGATGGGTTCGAACAGATCTTCCAGAAGAAGAAAGGATACGACATCATCCCGTACCTGCCGATTTTCGCGGGTCGTATCGTGGGCGGACAGGATGAGACAGAACGCGTGTTGGAGGACTTTCGGCGCGTAGTCTCCGACTTGTTCGTCGAATGCTACGGCGCGACCTTCGCGCGACTCTGCCACGAGCGCGGACTCTACTTCTCGCTGGAAGGATACGGGAACGCACCGTGCGACGATCTGAAATACGCACGGCAGGGCGACTTCACGATGGGCGAGTTCTGGGCGGGAAGCGCGAAGGAACCGCTCAAACTCGGCAACTGTCGATTCGGCGCGAGCGTGGCGCATGTCTGGGGCGGCGGACGAATCGTGTCGTCAGAGTCCTTCACCAGCGGCGCGGAAACGCGCTGGCTGAAAGACCCGTTTGCACTCAAGGCGCAGGGAGACCGCGTGTGGTGCGCCGGAATCAACCAGATCGTCTATCACTCCTACCCGCACCAGCCGTGGCTGAATCCTTCCGTCTATCCCGGCATGACTATGGGAGGACACGGAACGCAATACGGGCGTACGCTCACGTGGTGGGAGCAGAGCGGCGCATGGCACCGGTATCAGGCGCGGAGCCAGTTCCTCCTGCGTCAAGGGGTGATTTCGGGCGATGTCCTCATCTACAACGGTGACGCGGCACCGAACAGCGGATACGCTATAGATCGCTGGCACTGGTACGCGGACATCTCGCCCGCTCCCTTCGCATACCAGTGGGACGTCTGCGGTGCGGATGCCGTGCATGAGATGCGTGTGGATCACGGCATGATCGTGACGCCCAGCGGTGCACGCTACGCCTTGCTTTTCCTGCCTGCGAGTATCCAACAACTTTCGGGCGAGGCACTGGCAGACTTGGAACGGCTGGCGGCAGCTGGCGCGAAGATCGCGGCGGCGGGCGAGGCACCTCGTCTGCTGGGAAAAGGATACTGTGCGGAGACCGATGTCCAGAACGGAAAGCGTTTCGAAGCCTTGTGGGAAAAAATCACGCGCACGAACTGCGAGAAGGCTCTGGCGGCAGCTGGCGTGAAACCGAACTTCCTCTGTCTCACGCCCGGATACGAGCAGAAGGTCTCTTGGATCCACCGCATTGCGGATGACGGAAGCGACCTGTACTTCGTCGCAGTTCCGAACGCGACAAACGTGAACATCGAGGCATCCTTCCGTATCGCAGGTCGCGCGGCGGAACTGTGGAATGCGGAGACGGGCGAACGGACACTGTGCAGCGCAAGCCGCGAGGCAGACGGTCGTACCATCGTACCGCTTTCGTTCACTCCCTCCGGCTCAATGTTCGTCCTCTTCCGCCCGTCACCCACGCCCGGCGTGACGCCCGCGCGACAATGGCGCGAAACGGTTGCGAGAACAGTTGACGGCGCATGGGAAGTCGCGTTTGTGAACGGACGCGGCGCACCCGAACGAACCACGTTCGATCAACTCGTCTCTTGGACGGAACGCCCGGAGAAGGATGTCCGCTACTATTCGGGTACGGCCATTTACACGAAGACCATCGAGGTACCAAAAGCGGATCGCGTGGTACTCGATCTCGGCGAGGTGAAGAACCTTGTGGATGTAACGGTGAACGGCATCACCTACCCGACACTTTGGAAACCGCCCTTCCGTGTAGATGTGACGGACGCGGTGAAAGGACGTAACAAGGCGGAACTCCGGTTGAAGGTGACGAACCTTTGGCCGAACCGGTTGATCGGCGACGAGGAGCTGCCGCCACATGCCCCGTATCTGGAGACGGGACGTATCGAGGCGATTCCCGAATGGGTATGGCAGGGTAAGCCCAGCCACACTGGACGCAAAGCGTTCGCCACCTGGCAACATTGGCACAAAGGCGAAAAGCTCCTGCCATCCGGACTCCTCGGTCCGGTGAGAATCGTTGGAGAGGCGGCACTCTAACCTATAACTTCGCCGTGCGAAGCAATGACGAATGAAGGATGACGAGTGACGAATGAAGTGAAGGGAGGGGCAACGTCCTCGTTGCCCAGCTGAATCTGTTTATCCGGCTTAACACACATAACCGGCTGGCGGCGTAGCCGTCTTGGGAGGGGCAACGTCCCCATTACCTTTTTCTCGGCTTAACTTACCTAACCGGTTTACTCAGTTTAACCGGCTTAACCAGCTGGCGGCGTAGCCGCCCTGCGTAATGACGACGCCCTCGCCGATGAAATCGAAAGTTATTCACATGAACATTCCCACGCGCGTCGCGAGCTGGTCCTTGCCGCTTGCGTTCTGAGACTAGCACCATACTCTCGTCATTTGTCACTCGTTACTGCGCGAAGCACGCTCACGCCTTCATTCTTATTTTATCTTTTCATTCGTCATTGCCGCCTTTGGCGGCGCGGCTCCACGCCCGCCTTGCTGAAATCGAAGGGCTGGAAACCGATCTTCGACGCGGGGGAATCGGGACGGAGACGGAAGTCGCGCTTGGCGGGATCAACGAAGAGCGGATCGGCGCAGAGTCCGCCTTTGTCGTTGCCCTTCTCCTGCCACTGCGCAAAGGTCTTGCCGTTGAAGTCGAACTTGCCGTCCGCCTTCCACCAGAGGTTCGACACCCAGTCGATCTGGGCTGCCTCCTTCATCGTGCCTTGGTAACGCTGGAAGGTCGGCCCGTCTGTCCAGTAGATGATGTTCCGCTCCACCGTCACGGAACGGTGTGGTTCGGCGCGCGTCACAGCGACTTGCCCCGCCCGACTGCAGCAGAGGATGTTGTTGCGTAGGATGTTGTTGCGACCGTAGTGCTGGTGGAACGATGCATCCTTCGTGTCATACACCAAATTGTTCTCCAGCAAGATTCCCTCCGATCCCTCGTCCGGATAGAGTCCCCAGCCACCGTAGGAGAAGGAATCGACATCGTAGATCACGTTGCCGACAAGGCGCGTACCGAACGAGGTACCGAGCGTGTAGATGCCGCCCATGTCGGCAAGCGCGGCCTGACCGATCTGGTGGATGCGGTTGTAGGAGATCTCGTTGCGCTGCGCCGCGCTTCCGCCATATCCCCACGTCCAGCCGACCGACACGCCGGTATAGAACAGGTCGCTGATTTCATTGTGCGTCACCACGTTGTCGGACGCCGCCTGAATGAACACGCCGATACCCGCCGCATGGAAGCGTCCGCCATGCTGGATGTAACAGTTGCGTACCGTGTTGAACGCCGTCGAGAACGGCGTGTAGTCGCGGCACTCCACCGCGCCCTTCGGGTTACCGCCGCGCGGAGTCGCGTTACCGATGCGCACACCGCCCGCGCCGAGGTCGGTCAGCCGGCAGCGCGTCACGCTGTTGCTCATGCAACCGTCGCGGAACCAGATCGCGTACTCGCCCGTGCTGCGAATCTCGCACTCCTCAAAGCGCACCTGACGCGCACCATCCGCCAGAATCGCCGCCGAGTATCCTGACGCAGCCTGACCACCGGGGAAGTTCGTCGGTTTCCCCTTCTCGCTCCGGTTCGGCGAATCGCTGTAGGCAAAAGTCACGTTTTGGAAGGTCACGTTCTGGACAAACTCGCCTTTCTCCGGATTGCCGCGCAACGTCAGCAGGTTGACGAGTTTTGCCGTCGGCGCGATCACCACCGCCTCATCCTGCCAAAACGTGAACGAGAAGGACTTCTCCATCCGCTCGCCGCGACGCGGACGGTAGAGTACCTTGCCCGCTTTCGCGTCATACAGCCACTCGCCCGGCGCGTCGAAACCCGCCCGCACGTTCTCCAGATAGAACAGGCACTTGGGCTCCCAGTGGTTGTGCGGCGGCATGATGCGCCCGACGGACTCGATCTCACCGGTCTTCGAATCATATCCGGTGATCGGTCGCCGCGTAGAGACCCACTTGTGATGGACGACGATCTGCGAATAAGGAAGGTTGTCGGGATCGATCCGCAACGAGGGCGGCAGCTCGCCGGGTTCGCCCTGCACGAGGTTCCGTTCCGTCACCTCCTTCGTCACGGCATTGGTCTCGAAGATACGCTGCACCTTGGAGACATGGAAGAATCCGCTGTCGGGCATACGTGCGCGGGTAGCCCGTTTGCCGTTGACGAACAGCGACTCGAAGTAAACCGGTTTCCCGTCTGCACCGACCGGAATGTCCGCCTCCCAGATCTCATCGGAAACGCGACGCCAGTCCCGAATGCGCGTACCGCCGGAGATGACTGCGCCGCGTCCCTTGCCGATGAACCGCACGTTCGAATCGGCGGCCTCCAGTTCCAGCGTCTCGCGAATCGGATACTCGCCCTCCTCCAGATAGACCGTCACAGGGGCGTTAGGTTTCGGACGCGCCGAACGGATGGACTGTCGCAACGCCGCCACGTCGAGGAACGCCCCTTCGGCGGGCGGTGCGAGAAACAGCTCCGCCACTCCCGGCAGATGCAACGGACGTGGATTCCTGCCCCACAATCCTTTATCCGCAATGTCCGCACATGCGATTCCCGCGAGACAACAACAAACAAGCAAGCACTTCTTCAACATGACAACCTCCCCTTTCGCTCTCCAATATACACCAATCCCCCCGAAAAGAAAAGCTAATAGCGATGTTGAGAACTTTTTTGGCGCGAATCTGTATTTCTCATCGCCAGTTCAGCCGTCATTTAAAAATGAAAACAACAGAAACAACTAATCAACTTGACTTTAGAACGCGGGCTAGCTTGCCAACGCCCCAATGGTCGATCCCATAAAGGCAACGGGAACGTTGCCCCTCCCCAATACCATGCTTGAACGGCTCAATCCAACCACCTAACTATCTAACCGTTCGCGAAGCGAAGTTCTAGTCAAAGAAGAGACGATGCGCGGACTGGTTAGTCCGCGTCCCATTTTCAGTTGTTGTATTCAGGTTGTCCTAGTTGTTTCCAAAATCCTCTCGCGCGCATGAGATGGGTGAATTACGCAGTTACTTCTGCAAGAATGTTACCTTCCTGAAAATGCGGAAAGGCGCGTCCTAAATGGGGTGCGCCTCTCGAACGCAAAGGATGCGCGTTACGCGATCTTGCGCTTCAGACCTAGCGCCGCAACGCCCAAGAGCACCAGCGCCACCGAGCAGGGCTCGGGAATGGGCGAAGCGCCGCACAATCTCCCCATCGGCTGTCGCGCCGGCCCCGCCTAGCGGGCGAGGGCGCGTTCGGCAAGCTTCTGGGGGATGTGGAGTTTCATGATGCCCGCCTCGGCGAACTCGGCGTTCTTCTGGTCAAGGAAAGCCACCGCATCGTAAACCTTCCCTTCCTTGAGCAGCCGGTACAGCTCGCGCCGCGCCTCGGAATGCTCCCTCGCGGCGGCCGCGTAGCGGGCCTGAATCTCGGCGAGAACGCCAGCGGGCGACTCGCCCTCGCGGAGGCTGTTGGCGATCTCGCGCTTCAATGCCTCCACCTCCTCCTTGGCCGCGACGGTCTCCTCATCGTCATCCGGCAGGACCTCTATCTTCTCGGCAAGCGCGGCGCGGAAGTCCTCGTCCAGCCGGTAGGTCGAGAGGGTCATGAGCCCGGAGCCCATAGGGTGCGTGACACACCCGAAAAGAAACTTGTCCGTGCGCGTCTTGAGCTCGGGGCGGCGCTTGAACACCTCGTTCCCATCCCTGTCGGTGACGCGCACCCCCGGACGGCGGCCTGCGAGCGAAGGACGACCTTGCTCCGATTCCGCCGGGGGAGGGGCGGAGAGCTCGACGACCTGACGGACCGGCTCCGCCGGTTGCGCTGCGGGAGGGGCGGCATCCTCGTTATCCCTCCGGACAGGTGTCGTCCTTTCGGGTTTCGGGAGGTCCTTGCCCACTGGTGTCGGCGTGGCGGGTCTCGCAACCTCCGCCTTCCGCACAGGACGCTTCGGCTCCGCCTTGCCGGGATCGCGCTGGCGCCCGTTGAGCCAGTACAGCACGCCCGCCGTCGCCAGGACGAGGACGGCGGCGATGTACCCGATGTCGGACTTGCGGAACCCTGTCATTTCGCATCCCCCTTCGCCACGGGGGCCTTCGCCTTCATCGCCGGGGCGTTCGTCTTCGCTGCCTCCCAGAGAGCGCGCTGCACGTCGTTCGTCGGGGGCGGTGCCCAGCCCTCCTCGCACGCGCGCTTGTACGAAGTCTTCTTCATGCTCGGCATCCCCCACCGCTCCATCGTCTTCTGGATCGTCTGCATGGAGTCCATGCCGTACCCCTTGCAGGGGGCACGGTCGAGACCCATCACGCCATCCACAGGCGCGAGGGCGGACATGGGGTACTGGTGCGAAACCCCCGCGCCGAACGCGAACCCGAACGCGCGAAGGAGGCATTTCCGGAAACGCTCCCGCAGGACCTCCTCCGAGGGCTTGTCAAAAGCGAGCGGGCGGACGTTGACGATCGCGGACCTCCTGCCGGGGAAGACGCAGACCTCGGGGAAGTCCGGAAGGTCGCAGACGGAGACGGCGCATGCCGTCTCGGCGTCCGCTGTCCAGTTGGTGTGAAGGACGGACGGGGACTGGACCCCCTTAGGGGCGTCGAGGCAGAGCCACTTGACGCGGACGTGCGCCGCTAGAACACCGCACTCCTCGCGGACCGCGCCCGAAGGCACGACCCGCTGCTCATCCACGAACAGGACGCTCGGCCCCGCTGCGGGCCGCTGGACATAGCCTCCGACCCTCGCCAGCGCCTCCGCGTGCGCCTTCCGCGCCTCCTCCATCGTCGCGAACCTCTTCATCTTCTCCGCGCCCGCCGTGAGCGCGACGAGCGCCAGAACCAGCGCGAACCGCATACACCTCATGACCGTCCCCTCCATAAAAAAGGGCTTCCCGCTTTTTGGGCGGGAAGCCCTGCCTGAGAAACCTCAAGTCCCCGTTACGCAATCTTGCGCTTCAGGCCGAGTGCCGCAACGCCCAGCAGCACCAACGCCACCGAGCAGGGCTCCGGCACGCTCGTCCATGCGTCGGCCGCGAACTGCTTGCCAGGGAAGGCAACCGTAATGTTGCCTGTCGTAGTCCCAGCATTCTTACCCGTCAGCGACGTGACCACGTACTTCGACGAATCGGAGATCGTGTTGGAATCGAACACAACCATGAAGAAGTCACGCTTGTTGGAGTTTCCCGCCCCCCACGCATCAACGGTCGAACCGAAGCCGTAGGCACCGTCTGTCGTAATCGTACCACTGTCCCAAGTTCCGGTAAGGGCAATAGCTGTCTTTGTGACCTTGCCATCGGAACCCAACGTGGTCTGCCCCAGATAGGTACCACTGGTGGTGGTAAGTTTCCCATCCTTGTAGGTCAGTGTAGGCGCATCGGCATCAACCGGAGCCACGAAGAGCAATGCAACGCCCGCTACGGCATTACCGGAAGCATCGGTGAACGCTCCGCTTCCTTGCTGCCACGTAACTTGTGCAGCTTGACCCGCAACCATGAACCCCAGCACGACCGCCAGAGCCAGCATCATTTTTTTCATTTTCGTTTTCCTTTCCAAGACCCCGGCAAACGTTAATCGTTCGTCGGGAAATTCTGCGTGATTGTATCCAGATTCGTGAGAATCAGGAATCCGTCCGAGAGCTCCGTATCTGCCGACAAAGGTGCATCCGTATCGGTGTTGACCCACTGAGTCCCATCCCACAGGTGTGTGACAAAGATACCAGTGTCAGCATCGTAAATCTGGAGTTCATCCTCGTATTCCGCAATTTCAGACCAGTCGAAATCACCGACCGTTGCAGCGATCGGATAGGCATTACCCACAACAAAGTACGTTCCCGCCTCGATGGGGTGATCATACGAAGTCATTTCTGGAACTTCGCCCTTGATCGTCCACGGTGCATCAGAAACCACTAGGAAGGCATTGCCAGGGATAACACCGATATCCACCGGATCATCCGTGTCGGTGTTGACCCACTGTGTTCCGTCCCACAGGTGCGTGACGAAAATACCATTGTCAGGATTATAGATCTGAAGCTCGTCCGAGTATTCCCCGATCGTGTCCGCCTCAATGAGTTCGGTCAGATCGGCCTCTTGACCGCTGGCACCGACCGCCCAGAACTGGATGGTTTGGACGCGGTATTCGGAATGATCTTCCGTGGTGTATCCGACTGTGTTGCGGCTGGCGACGCCGTCTGCGAGGGCGGAGCCGGTGAGGGCGACCAAAGCCGCCAATGCCGTTACAATTCCCTTGTAGTGCGACGAATTATTTTTATCTTGTTCGAACGCAATGGATTAGATGTTGTTTTGTGGACAGGGGTGTCCACTGTTGTCCACT
>JAFYDR010000128.1 GCA_017544725.1 Kiritimatiellia bacterium | reverse complement strand
TGTGATTCACCCTGTCCATACACGCACGAGGGGATTAGGAAAGGGGGATCCGTTGTCTAAGTTGCTATCGGACGCATCTGCGATTTTCGTCACCAGTTCAGCTATAGCTTGAAAATAACAACTTCGTTTCGCGAAGTAATAACGAATAACGAATGATAGGCGGCGAAACCGCTAGCAGAGAAACAGGGAAGCTGAGAGCCGGAAAAGAAGGCAATAGGGAGTAGGCAGTAGCGGCACGTGTAAAGCTTGGGAGGCTGAGAAGCCGATGTGCTTCGCACAGTGACGAGGGATTTCGCTGCTCCTGCTAGTCTCGCCAGTCTCGCTAGTCCCGCCAACCACCTAACCACCCAACCACCTAACCGTGAGTGCCTCGCCTGCGCCCCAATAGTCGATCCCATAATGGCAACGGGGCAATGATACAGATGATTGTCGCGGTAAAGGCAAGGGAGAGGCGATGCGCGGATCGGTTGGTCCGCGTAGCACACGGCGGCTCTCCATTGCTACAAGTTACAGGCAAAGGAGAAGCGATGCGCGGACCGGTTGGTCCGCGCACCTCTTTCAAATGTTGTCTTCAAGTTGTTTTGGTTGTTTCCAAAATCCTCCCGTGCGTACGGAATGGGTGAATTACGCAGATGCGCTGAGTTGCGGGTCCAGCCATCGAATGGGATTGCAGAAGAATCGGCAAAAGGGTAGAATAGCCTTTTCTTTTGATTTGAATCGGATTGGATTGAGGATGGATTTCCTGACACGGATTTTGGAGGCGAAAAGGGAAGAGATCGCCGCGACGAAAGCGCACGTCTCACTGGATGAGGTGAAACGCTTGGCGTCCGTACGCGATGCGCCGCGCGGTTTCTGTGCGGCGTTGGCGCGGGATGGTCTGCGGATCATTGCCGAAATCAAACGTGCCTCGCCTTCGAAAGGTGCGATTGATCCGAGTCTCGATCCGGCGGAACGTGCCCGATCCTACGAGGCTGGCGGCGCGGCTTGTCTCTCGGTGTTGACGGAACCGTCTTTCTTTCTTGGATCGAAGGAGGATTACCTGACAGCCCGTCATGCGGTTTCCATCCCTGTCCTCCGCAAGGATTTCATTTTCGACGAGTATCAGGTGTACGAATCTGCGGCGTGGGGCGCGGATGCGATTCTGTTGATCGTCCGTTGTATCTCCGACGAATCTGCGGTTCGCCTGTTGCGTCTCGCGTTCTCGTTGCGTCTGGACGTGTTGCTGGAGTGTTACGACGAGCGGGATGTAGAGCGGGTACCGGGAATTCTGCGGCAACTCGCGCCGGAGGTGGTGCGTTCGCACCTTGCGATCGGGATCAACAACCGCGATCTGTCTTCGTTCCGTACGGATGTTACTCATGCCGCGAAGGTGGCGAAGAAGTTGCCGCCGGATCTTCAGATCGTGGCACTGAGCGGAATCTTCGGGAAGGCCGATCTTCAGGCTTCGCGTGATGCGGGTATCCGTCGCTTCTTGGTCGGAGAGGCATTGGTTCGTTCCAGCGATGCGACACGGACGTTGCGTTCGTGGCTGGAGCCTGGGGCGCGTAGCGTCAAGGTGTGCGGTTTGCGCGATGCCGAGACGGCGCGGTTGTGCGCGAGTTTGGGTGCGGGGGCGGTCGGTGCGGTCTTCTATCCGCCGAGTCCGCGTTACGTGACGCCAGCGGTCGCCCGCGAAATGTTCCGCGAGTTGCCGCCGCAGGTGGCGCGGGTTGGCGTGTTTGTCGATCTGCCTGTGGCGGAGGTGCTCTCCGTTGCACGGATTGCGGGGTTGACCACGGTGCAGTTGCACGGGGGCGAGTCAGTCGAAGAGTGTCTCGCAATCCGTGCCGCAGGGTATCGGGTGATTCGTGCCGTGAAGGATTTGGAATGTGCGCGCGCCACGCCCGAATCGATTGGCGTACTGCTGGAGTGTTCTCGCGGAGAGCTTCCCGGCGGGAACGGCGCGATGTGGAATTGGAGTGAGGCGAAGGCGCTTGCGCCGCGACCGTTTGCGCTTGCGGGCGGGGTGACGCCGGAGACGGTGGTCGAGGCGGCAACCGTGTCCGGCGCATGTGCGGTCGATGTCAGTTCCGGCGTGGAGTCCGCGCCGGGCGTGAAGGATGCGGAGAAGATTCGCCGTCTGTTGGAGATTGCGGACAGGCTGCCTTCGAGCGGATTTTGGAGAGAAGAGGAGAGAGTATGAGCAATCCGAGATTGGACAACATCAACATCGGTGCGTTGGAACTGTTGCGTACGCCCGAACAGATGCGGCATGACGTGCCGCAGACGCCGGAGACGATCAGGACCGTGGCGGCGGGGCGCGAGACGCTGGAGCAGATTATCGATGGGGAGGACGACAGGTTAGTCGCCGTGGTTGGTCCCTGCTCCATCCACAACATCGGAGCCGCCGAGGAATACGCGGTACGGTTGAAAAAGTTGAGTGATGAAATCAAAGACAAGGTCTTTGTTGTGATGCGTTGCTACTTTGAGAAGCCACGTTCGTCGATCGGTTGGAAGGGGTTTATCAACGATCCGTACATGAACGATACCTTCCAGATTCAGGAGGGAATCCGCATGGCGAGGCAGTTCTTGGTGCGCGTCGCGGAACTAGGGTTGCCAGCCGCTACGGAAGTGTTGGACACGCTCACGCCGCAGTATATCGGCGACCTGATTTCGTGGTCGGTGATTGGCGCCCGGACGGCGGAAGCGCAGACGCACCGCGAGATGGCGAGCGGACTTTCTACGCCGGTCGGATTCAAAAACGCGACCGACGGTTCGCTGGAGGTGGCGATCAACGGCATCCGTTCCGCGCGCGGCCCGCATCACTTTTTGGGGGTGACGTTGGACGGTCTGCCCGCCGTCTTCAGTACGACAGGGAACGGTTATCCGCATATCGTGTTGCGTGGCGGCAAGACGCCGAACTATGACGCCGAGCATATCCGGCAGTGCGAGGAGAAATTGCGTGCGGCGAATCTGCCCGTGCGTATCATGGTCGATTGCAGCCACGGAAACTCACACAAGAAACCGGAGAACCAGCCGATCGTGCTGCGGGACTTGCTGGCGCAAGTTCGGAACGGCAACCGCTCGATCTTCGGATTCATGCTGGAAAGTTCGCTGGAGTGGGGAAATCAGCCAATCGGTAACGATCCTTCGAAGTTGCGTCCCGGAGTCTCTGTGACGGATGCCTGCATCGATTGGCAGACCACGGAAGAACTGTTGCGCGAAGCGGCGGCATGTCGTGGTTAATTGACTCGAAAAAGCGGGAGGGCGAGCAGAGATGATTTCACAGCAAAACAACGACTGCCGGATCAAAGTCTTTTTCCCGGCGGTGAAACTGACCATGACCTACGTCGATGTCTCGGCGTCGGCACGAGAACTCGAACAATGTCATCGGGCAGGACCGTCTGCGGGGATGGTGTTGGGCGAGGCACTTGCGGGCGTGGCGTTGCTGGGGAGCGAGTTGACGCAGCCGGGCGAGACGGTGACCATGCGGATGAAGGTGAGCGGTCCCGTGCAGGGGGTACTGGTGGAGGCGAACACAGAGGGGGATTTACGTGGTTATCCCTACCAGAAGATTCTGCCGGAGTGCGACAAGCGCGAGATTTTTGATACGGCGGAGTTGTTCGGGGAGCAAGGTTCGATGGAGGTGATTCGTTCCTTGCCGGGCAAGATCATCTCCTCCGCCTCGTGCGAGATTCAGCCGGTAAGTGTGACGGAAACGATCGAACGATATTTCTCCCGTTCCCTGCAACGGATGGCAGTTGCGGATGTTTGCGCGGTTCGTTCCGGTCCGATGCTGGATGGCGCACGCGGGGCACTGGTCGAGTGTATGCCCGACGGCGACACCGAGGCGTTTGACCGCGTTCACCAGTTGTTCGATGACAACACGATTTTCGCGAACCTTCAGGACGGTTCGGATGTCAAGACGATCTGCGAAGTGTTGGGAGTGGCGATTGCGAAGATCGGGCGTCCCGAACCTTTGCGTTTTGCCTGTCACTGTTCCCAGGAGCGTGTCGAGGGAATGTTGGCAGGACTGCCTGACGCCGACTTGGACGAACTGATTGCGAAGGGAACGCCCGCCGCGATCTACTGCCACATGTGCGGTACACGCTACGAGGTTCCGGTGGAGCGAATCCAAAGTCTGAAGGACAAACGGGAGAGGTAATTTCAAAACCACGGAATACACGGAAATCATGGAATGGTTTTTCAGAAAACGAAAGGGGAAATCATGGAGAAATGGATGGTTTTGATAACGGTTGCGGGAATGCTGGGAAGCCTTTCGGCAAAGGAACTACCGTTAACACCTGAAAACTGGATTTCCGATCCGTTGAGAACTCGGTTCCAGGACAACGGTCTTCGTTTTTCCGGTAGTAACCAGAATGCGATGGTCAGGAGTACCTTGCCTCGCGCGAAACGGGTCTGCGTCACCGCTAGTTTTCAGGTGGGAAAGGTCGTCGGCGATGGTCATTGGTCGGTGGCAGGTGTCGCGATCTTGGACGATTCGCAAAACTTCTGGCATGTCGCGTTGGTGAAGGCTCCCTCTGAGCATGGAGGATGGAACGGTTACGAGTTGATCGAGATGCGCAACGGAAAGTGGTTGTCGCAGACCGAACTGAAAGAGGCGTTCGTGACACGCGGTCGTCCGTGGCGGGAAGGGGAGACGTATCGCTTCATGTTGGAACTCGATCCGGAAGGAATTACCGGGACGATCCGTTCCGAGACAAACGAAACCCTGTTTCGCCAGCGTTACCTCTTCACGGCTGCCGCCGTGACACAAGGTGCGCCCGCGTTGCACCTCACAGGCGGATTCCATGGCGTGTTTTCAGATACAGTAGCCGACTTTTCTGATCCGTTACCAGACGCGAAGAAACCGATTGTCCCGTACCAATCCGATTCGTTCGTGTCATCGGTCTCCGGCGAAAAGACGGGCTTCTTCCACCTTCAACAGAATCCGGACGGACGCTGGTGGGTGATTGATCCGCTGGGACGCGGAACCGTTCTGCTTGGTGTGGATCACGTGACCTTTTGGGGACACTGGTGCGAGAAGCTGGGGTACAACCCGCACCTCAAAAAGAACGAAAAGAAATATGCGAGCAAGGCACAGTGGGAGGAAGAGACGTTGGCTCGCCTGAAGGGCTGGGGCTTCAATTTCCTTGGTGCCGGATGTGATCCCGCCTTGCAGCATCGAGGATTGATCCATACGGTTTTCCTAAGCTTTGGAGATACGCTGGCGTATTCAGACGAGGAGTACTACATCACCCCGAACGAACAACGCCCCTGCTCCGGTTTCCCGAACGTCTTTCATCCAGATTTCGTCGCGAGTTGCAAGTACCTGGCTCGAATTCACTGTGCGCCGAACAAGGACGACCCGTGGCTCTTCGGGTATTTTATCGACAACGAATTGGCGTGGTGGGGACGTGGAAAACTCAACACGGGACTTTTCGCAACTGTCCTGAAAAAGGCGGCGACACATACCGCGAAAATCTCGTTGCGTAATTTCCTCGCCGAAAAGGCCGGTAACTCTGTTAATCGTTTCAACGCGATTTGGAAGACAGACATCCGCTCCTTCGACGAGATTCTCAACATGACGACGTTGCCTGAGGATTCGAAGGAACAAGTCACGATCAAGGAGGATTTTCTGCGGTTGGCTGCGGAACGCTATTTCTCGATTAGTGCGGCGGCCATCCGCGAGGCCGATCCCAACCATCTGGTGATGGGCGCACGCTTCGCGGGTACGGGCGGTGCCCATCCGATTGTCTGGGAGGTCTCTGGAAAATACTGCGATCTCGTGACCTTCAACTGCTATCCGTGGGCGGATCTGGACGCCAACACCGTCTTTGTGGACAGAGCTGCCAACGCGGAACGGGTGATTGACCATTTCGCCAAGTATTACGACTACGTGAAGCGTCCGATGCTCGTGACGGAATGGTCGTTTCCCGCGTTGGATTCGGGCTTGCCCTGTTGCCACGGTGCGGGGCAACGGTTCCGGACGCAGCGGGAACGGACGGCGGCAACCAGCCTCTTTGCGCGTACCATGTTGAGCCTCCCGTTCCTCGTTGGTTACGACTATTTCATGTGGGTGGATGAACCCGCGCTCGGCATCTCTACGCCCTTCCCGGAAGATTCGAATTACGGGCTGATCAACGAGGACGGTGAGCCGTACGCGTTATTGACCGAGATGTTCACGGGATTGCAGAAAAACATCGGGGAAATGCGAATGCGCCCTGCCCCGGAATCCCGCGCTGTCACTGCCAAGCCGTGCCCGTCCCCGGAAGAATGCCTTGCTAAACTTGGGAAACCCGCGTCCAATGTGAAATGCCAGTTCGTGCGTGACGGGAATGCTTACACGTTGACGACGCCTGCGCAACTCGCGCTCCGTGGAGAGATTGGTCACTACCAGATGGTCGATGAGATCACATGGAAAGGGAAGCCACTCTCCGCCTACAACGCGATGATTTGCCGAAAAGGGCCGGAATGGTTAGATGCCACCAGACTGACGGCGGTTGCGTATGAGGAGCGAGACGGCAGAGGCGTCCTGACGCTCACAAGCCGACGCGAAGACGCTGCGAAGTTTGAAATTGTACACCGCCTGACCGTCTTTCCAGATCGACCGGTGATCCTATGCGAGTTGGTTCGCGTGACGAATCTGGATGAGACACCGCTACAGCTCGGCTCCATCTATTTTCGTCTTTACTCAGCGATGAAGGAAACCCCGAAATCCGAAGTCCCGAACCTTTGGAAAGGAACGTCCCGCGCCTGCTGGATGGATTCGAAAGACGGGCGATACATCGGGTTCTGCGCCCCTATGCAAAGTGCCGGACAATTCTACTTCTGGGTTGATGAAGGGGGCGGAGCCCATCCGGATACGTGGTTCACGTTCCCCGATTCGTTCACGATTCCGAAACAAGGCGAATACCGTCCAGACAAGCCTGTCTATGTCTTTTGCTTGTTCGGGGACGACGGAATCGAGAAGTGGAACGCGATGACAGATGCGTTAGCCCGCCAGCTCGATTGAGCGGCTGATGCCGCCAGCGGGGCGCTTCGCGCCAGCCACGCGGCTTCGCCGCCAGCTGAGAAGCGAGGCGGCTTTGCCGCCAGCTGAGAAACGGTGACGATGGTGACAATGGGGACGATGGGAACGGGTGTTTAGCCGCCAGTCCTGCTGGTCCCGCCAGTCCCGTCAGTCCTGTGTGATGATGTGCGACAATCGCGCTTCTCCCGAAGCCGCGTAGTGGCGGCCCAACCCAACTACCTGACCACCGAACCGTCTAACCACCCAACCATTCGCGAAGCGAACCGACGGCGAGGGCGTTGTCGTTACGCAGGGCGGCTTCGTTGCCCATAACTTTTCTGAATTTGGCGAGTGAAAGATGGTTGGAATTATGGTACACTGGCGTCAATCTTAACGGAGGATGTACGGATGAAACAGGTTTGTTTGTTGGCGGGGATGCTTTGCGCGGCATGTGTCGCGTTCGGTTCTCAGAAGGTCGGGTTGTCGGGTACGTGGAAGCTGCGTCAGGCGGATGGCGATGCCACCGTGTACGACATGACCATTCCGGGGGGCATCCACACGGCGTTGCTGGATGCGAAGAAGATCCCGGATCCGTTCTTCGGAAGAAACGAGCTGGATGTACAGTGGGTCGGGCAGAAGGACTGGATCGTCGAGCGTTCGTTCCATGTCGATGCGAGTCTGCTGTCGCATGATTCGGTCATCCTGCGTCTGGAGCACGTCGATACCTTCTGCGAGATTTCGATCAACGGAGAGAGGGTGGGGGAGACGGCGAACTATTTCCGTCGGTATGATTTTGACGTGAAGCGGTTTCTGAAGCCCGGCTTGAACACGTTCACTGCGCTGTTCCGTTCCGCCGACAACAAGACGGAGGAGCTGGGCGAGAAGTTGCCGTATGAGATCCCGATGGTCAACAACGGAATCGTGCCGCACATGAACCTGATCCGCAAGCCGATCTGCCACGGCGGATGGGACTGGGGACTGGCGTTGATGGTTACGGGGTTTGCGGATGAGCCGGTGCTGATTGCGACCGACACGGCGCGGATCGATTACGTGTATTGCGACCAACAGCACGAGAAGGATGTCGTGAAACTCACCGTCCATGCGGATGTTATCTCGCCGAACGGTGGCGACACCAAGATGCGCGTTTCCGTGGAGGAAACAGGTGAAGTGGTCGAAGGTTCCGTCACGCTGGACCCCGGAAAGAACAGCCTCTCCGCACCAATTGAGATCGAGAATCCGAAGTTGTGGTGGCCGTCTGGGGCGGGCGAGCAGAACCTTTACACGATTACGGTCACGGTGGGCGACTCCTCCTTTACGCGCAAAATCGGTTTGCGCACGGTCGAGGTGCTCAACAAGCAGGATCAATGGGGAACGAGCATGTCGTTCCGGATCAACGGAAAGGACATCTTCTGCAAGGGAGCGAACTGGATTCCCTGTGACGCGTTCATGAATCGTCAGACACCGGAGAAGATCCGTGATCTGTTACAGTCGGCGAAGGACGCGAACATGAACATCGTACGGCTGTGGGGTGGCGGTCAGTTTGAGAGCGATGCCTTTTACCAGATTTGCGACGAACTGGGCATCATGATTTGGCACGACTTCATGTTCTCCTGTGCGCTCTATCCCGCTACGCCGGAGTTTCTGGAAGAAGTCAACGCGGAGTTGCAGCATCAGATTCGTCGTTTGCGCGACTACGCCTCGATCATCCTGTGGTGCGGCGACAACGAGTGCATTGGTGCGTTGGGGTGGTTCGAGCCGAGCCGCAAGAGCCGCGATCGTTACCTGCTGAACTACGATCACCTGAATCAGGTGCTGGCGGCAGCTTGCAGGCAGTTGGATCCTTCCCGTATTTTCTGGCCTTCCTCGCCGTGTGGCGGTCCCGGGGATTTCGGTGACGGCTGGCACAATGACCGGAACGGAGACATGCACTTCTGGGAAGTGTGGCATAGTAACAAGGAGTTTGCGAAGTACTACAGCGTGAAGCCACGCTTCTGCTCCGAGTTCGGATTCCAGTCCTTCTCGTCCCGTGAGGTCGCTCTGAAATTCTGCAAGGAGGAAGACCTGAACCCCACCGCGCCGGACTTCGAGTACCACCAGAAGAATGTGGGCGGCAACACGCGTATCCTTTCCACGATGGCGAACTACTTCCGTTTCCCGGAAGGAACGGATGCGGTGCTCTACCTCTCCCAGGTGCAACAGGCGATGGCGATCCGCACCGCCGTTGAGGCGTGGCGGCATCTGCAGCCGCGTTGTATGGGCACGATCTTCTGGCAGCTCAATGACAACTGGCCAGTGGCATCTTGGTCGAGTATCGAGTACGGCGGCAAGTGGAAGCACCTTCAGTACCACGCCAAGCGCTTTTACGCGCCGCTGGCGATTTGTGCCACGCCCTCCGACTTCGATCCGAACCTGATTGAAATCTGGGCGGTCAATGACCATGACGAGACGCTGACCTGTGCCGCTCACGCCGACCTGTGGCAGGTCGATGGCGACCGCGCGAACCAGCGTTTCGACCTCTCCACCGAGCTCGCTCCCCGTTCCGCGAAGCAACTCAAGAGTGTTCGCGTCTCGGAGTTCGGCAATGACAAGGAACGGCTCTCTCGTTTCCTCGCATTGGAGATCAGTGCGGTTGTCAACGGCAAGCGTGAAATCTCGCGGAACGAGTGGGTGTTCACGAAATACAAGACGTTCAACCTGAGCAAGGCGGATGTGAAAGTTAAGGCTGCAGAACGGAATGGAGAGTGGATGGTCGAGGTATCGACAGATCGTCCCGCATTCTTCGTCTGGCTGAACACCTCGGTGCCCGGCGAGTTCAGCGACAACAGCTTCCTGTTGTTGCCGGGGCAGTCGAAGTTGCTCACCTTCAAGCGGAAGGGTGCGGGGACTTTCGACGAGTTTCAGAAGAGCCTGAGTCTGATGCATCTGCGCAAGACTTATCGGTAATGGGGATTGGACGTGTCGGGGGAAATGCGACCAGATGACGGGTGTGCGGTTCGTCCGCTAGAGAACGATGTGGTACGGCTGGAGGATGTCAAACGGCATTATCTGGTCGGCGACGAGACCGTGCGCGCACTGGACGGCGTTTCGTTCAGCATTGAGAAAGGCGGGTACTGGGCGATTATGGGACCGTCCGGTTCCGGCAAGAGTACGATGCTGAACATCCTCGGCTGCCTCGACCAGCCCACTTCGGGAGCCTACTGGCTGAACGGTGAGAACGTGGCGGAGATGGATGACGATGAGTTGAGTGACCATCGTCTGAAGAACCTCGGCTTCGTCTTCCAAAGTTTCAACCTGATTTCCCAGTTGACGGTGTGCGAGAATATCGAGGTGCCGATGATGTACCTCGGTATCTCCCCCTCCGAGCGCCGGGAACGGGCAGAGGCGTTGGCAGAACGAGTCGGCATGTCCCACCGACTGCGACACCTTCCCGCCGAACTCTCAGGCGGTCAGCGACAGCGCGTGGCAATTGCGCGTGCGCTGGCTAACGACCCGCCCGTGATCCTGGCGGACGAGCCGACGGGAAACCTCGATACCGCCACCAGCATCCAGATCATGGAGCTTTTCCAAGAACTCTACGTGCAAGGAAAGACGATCATTCTTGTCACCCACGAGCCAGACATTGCCGCCTACGCGAAATCCAGTATCGTCCTCAAAGACGGCAAACTGATGTCCATTACCAGAAACAACGGCAAGCAACCATGAGCGTACGAAAAGAAACAGGCAAAGTTCAAGGCAAGTCGCCCCAAAAGTGCGAGACCGCACCTCGCATCGTGCTGGTCGGTATCGGTAAAGGTGACCAGCTGGCGCGTTGGGTGGGATGGTACAATTATCCGATTACTGACGAAGATAAAATAACCGAAGATCAGGCGCGGAGGATTACAGATTTGTGGCTCTTCAATGGTACACAGAAATCAGACTCATACAAGGCGGAATTTATCGGTATAAAGACCCGCGACGAGCTGGTCAGAGAGTATGATTATCCAGCGAAAGGAAAGGCGCACGGCGGAAAGTACCTTCTCTTCAAGATACATCTCCGGTATCCGTATGTGGCGGAAGATATGTTGGGGGATGTGGAAAAGGTGATTGTTCGGCTCAAAGACTTTTCCCGATCCCCGAATGTTCGAAAAAAGCTAAAAGCATGGCTTGAGTCCTCGGACCGAGGCGGTACTGATCTCGTAAACAAACTGCCACAAGTTTTCAACGTTCTTCAGCCTGAGCAGCTATACGTCTGTGATGGCGGGATGCAGATGGATTTGTTCGATGTAATTATGCCAGAGACCATTATGCGATATGGAAAGCCGCGGCAGGTATCCTATCGAATCGTCTCACTCTTTGCAGGTTGTGGCGGACTGGATCTTGGTTTCATCGGTGGGTTTAATTTTCTTGGAAGAGAGTTCTGTAGAAACAATTTTGATGTCGTTTGGGCGAATGAGTTGAATCCAAACGCCTGCAAGACTTACGAACGGAATTTCGGTTCGCACATCGTGTGTGGAGACATTAAGGACGCTATAGAATTGATGCCCACAGACGTCGATGTGATCATGGGGGGATTCCCATGTCAGGACATTTCCATCAACGGAAAGATGCTAGGTATAAAAGGTAAGCGGAGCAGTCTGTATTCCTATATCGTGGAAGCGGTGAAAAGATGTAATCCCAAGGCGTTTCTCGCAGAAAATGTAGGAAGTCTTATGCTCAAGCAAAACGAGTATTCTTTCAGGGCGATTCTTTCAGACTTCGAGTCCCTTGACTATCACATTACTTACAAGGTTTATCATGCGGAACAATACGGAGTTCCCCAGACACGCGAGAGGATCATCTTCGTTGGTACGCGAAAAGATTTGCCGGACTTTACCCATCCAAAGCCAGTTTTGGACAAGCCTATAACATGTGGTGAGGCTTTGCACGATCTCGAATGTAAGCCCGCAGACAAAGAATTTTCCCATATCTGGAGTGCGGCGGCACCATCTGCTGAGCAGGGGAGTCGTAAAATGGTCGAAGATCGTCCCGGTTATACAATCCGTGCGGAGTGTCACGGGAACATCCAATTCCATTACAGACTTCCTCGTCGGCTCTCAATGCGGGAGGCTGCGCGCATACAGTCTTTTCCAGATTCATTTGTCTTTCCGTGCGGTCTTCGTGAGACAGAACGGCAGATTGGTAACGCTGTTCCACCTGTATTAGCATGGCATATTGCGCGCGAGGTGCAGAAAGTGCTGGAGGTTGCGAAATGAAAAAAAACGATTTTGAACGCTTACTTGATGTCTGCTGTGGTACGCTTACCCATGAGGCTCGAAAGGAAGGGTTCAAGACCTCACAACAGTTTGAGAATCGAGTCCGTGAAGTACTGGATGATCTGCTGAAGGATGAAAGCGATTTAAATGTGGACTTCTCGCCACCGCCACAGGCTTTTCCTGACATAGCGATTGGCGAGTATGGCGTGGAGGTAAAGTTTACGCTTTCGGATACATGGAAGAGCATTGCTAATAGCATACAGGAATCACAACGAGTTCAAAGTGTAAAATACATTTACATCGTGTTTGGGAAAATGGGAGGGAAACCTGAAGTCCGATGGGGCGACTACGAAAAGAGTGTTGTCCATGTACGTACATCACATGTGCCGCGATTTGAGGTCGAACTGCCACAAAAAGATGCACCGATGAGACCATCGTTATTTGATTTGATGGGGGTTTCGTATGATGTTTTTTCGAAATTAGACATTCATGAGAAAATGAAGTTTGTACGGGCATACGCTCGGAAGATTCATCCAAATGAGCGTCTTTGGTGGCTGGGTGAGGATACTGACGATGAGCACACATTACCATTGAATATTCGACTGTACACGAATCTGACAGACGAGGAAAAGATTCGTTACCGTGCCGAGGCATTGCTACTTTGTCCTATGATTCTCAAATCTGGGCATGTGAGAAATAAGTACAATGATGCGGTCATGTTCATGTTGTCGTATCATGGCGTGTTGTGCCATCAGGCACGGGATTTGTTTTCCGCAGGAAGTGTGGCAAATCCAAATAATGATGACGAGGGATGCTTGTACATTGAGCGAGCGGTGAAACTTCTCGAAAATGCGATGCTGGTGGCAGCTGCCGAGATGGAAGACGCTCTTTTTGTTGAAAATTGGGGAGAAGTGTCAAACCAAAAGACCGCATACGAAAATGGCTTGAGAAAGCAGACGCAGTAGCGTCGGGGTGGAAACCTTCGGTTTCGCTGTTTGGGGGAAGATATGCGCAAGGGGATATTTCTGAAATGATCTGACACAAAAATGATTGCTCGTATGGAAGGGACACGATGAATAAGCTTTCGTATTTGATGCCGTTCGTCAAACTGGGGTTGACGGACATTTGGAGGCACAAGACCCGGTCTCTCTTGACGATGTTGGGTATCGTTTTCGGCGTCGGCAGCGTGGTGGCGATGCTTGCTGTCGGCGAGGGCGCGAGCCAGCAATCGATCGATTCGATCAAGAAGCTGGGAAGCGAGAACATCATGGTTACGTCTGTCAAGCCATCCAGCGAAGAGGGGGGGAATACCGGTGAGTCGCGCGGGAGTCTCGCCGTTTATGGTTTGCTCTACGATGATGCCAAGCGCATTCAGGAGACGGTGCCTGGTATCCGGACGATTGTGCCTGCGCGTATGACGCAGCGGGTCGGGCGCGTACGCGAGCGGCAGTTGGAGATGCGGGTAGTGGAGACGATCCCGAAGTGGTTTGACGTGGTGCGTCGTCCGCTGTTGGATGGTCGCGTGCTGACCGAGACCGACCTGCGGATGTACGCCAATGTCTGTGTGTTGACCGAACACGGGGTGCGTCGGTTGCTGGCGACAGAAGGTATGGTTGGCGAACGGATCCGTTTGGCGTCTGGCGTCTTCGAGGTTGTTGGAATCGTGCAGAACGAGTCTGGCGGTACAGTGCGTGCGCCAGACAGCGAGGCGGATGTTTACATTCCGCTTTCAACGGGCACGAAGCTCTTCGGCGAGGCGAACATCCGGTATTCTGCGGGCGGCATGGAAGGGGAGCGCGTGGAGTTAAGCGAGATCATCGTCTGCATGAACGGCGTGGAGCGGGTGGAGGCAGGAAGCAAGGCGATCGAAGCCGTTTTGCGTCGGTTCCACAAAAAGGTGGATTACAAGATCGACGTGCCGCTGGCCCTGCTGCGCGAAACGGAACGGAGCAAGAAAACCTACAACATCGTACTGGGTGCGATTGCGGGAATCAGTTTGTTGGTCGGTGGTATTGGCATTATGAACATCATGCTCGCTTCCGTGACAGAGCGCACGAAGGAGATCGGAATCCGCCGTGCGATTGGCGCCCGCCGTTCCTTGATTGTCGTGCAGTTCCTGATCAACACATGCGTACTGTCGATCACGGGCGGCATACTGGGGTTAATCGTCGGAGTTTCAATTCCGTTGTTGATCACACTGTTCACGGCGATGCCAACGTTGGTCCAGCCGTACAGCTTGATTCTGGCGTTTGGGATCAGTGTCGGGATCGGTATCGTTTTCGGCCTCTATCCCGCGATGCGTGCGGCCGACTTGGATCCGATCGTCGCCCTTCGCCACGAATGACAGGCGGCAGAGCTGCCAGCGGGATAAGCTGAGAAGCAAGCCGCCAAAGGCGGCAATGAAGAATGAAAAAATACGAATGAAGAATGACGAATGGACCGCCGAGCAGCAATGAAAAGATAAAAATGACGAATGAAGGTGGGCGTGTCGAGTGTCGTTTGTCGCGTGTCATCGATTGTTATCGAATGCAATCGGACGGGATTTGTTGTTTCCAAATCTTTTCGTATGCATAGTGTGGATGGTTTTATCGATGCGCACAATTTGTCCATCCGTCACAAATGACTTGAATTTTGGAATGGGAAGCGTGTATAATAGGAACGGATTTACGGGAATGTTTCCGCTCGTCCGTGAGCACTTTTATGAAGGGAGAATGAGATGGAGATTAGTAGAAGGACGTTTGTGTTGAATGCGGTGGCGGCTGGCGCGATGGGAAGCTTCGCGCAACCGTTCCGTGCGCGTCGGAAAATCGCGGCCAACGAAAAGCTTTGCCACGCCTGTATCGGTGTGGGCGGCATGGGAGGCAATGATATCCGCAACTTCCATTCGCATCCGGGGACGGAGATTGTCGCCATTTGCGATGTGGATCGCAACCATTTGGAGGCGGCTGCGCAGCTGGTTCCAAACGCTCGGAAGTACACCGACTGGCGTACGATGCTGGAGAAAGAGGGCGACCGGATTGATTCTGTCAACATCGCCATCCCCGACCACATGCACGCGATGGTTACGCTCAGCGCACTGGAGCACGGCAAGAGCGTCTATTGCCAGAAGCCGCTCTGTCACGATGTCGCGGAATGCCGCGATGTCGCCAACGCGGCTCGTCGTACCGGGCTGGTCTCGCAGTTGGGTACGCAGTTCGCGGCGGGTATCGGCGACCGCATGGCGGTGGAGTGGTTGCGCGAGGGGGCGATTGGTCAGGTGACGAAGGTTTACCTCTGCTCGAACCGTCCTGCCGCGATCGAAACTTACCGGTTGCGTGGACCGCGTCCCGCAAAGGGTGAGACGCCGCCGGATTCTTTGGCGTGGAATCTTTGGCTGGGAACGGCACCGACGCGCGAGTTCGCATCCCGCATCTATCATCCAATGCTGTGGCGCGCTTGGCAGGATTTCGGGACAGGGTGGTCTGGCGACATCGGCTGCCACATCTTCGACGCCGTATGGAAGGGCTTGAACATGGGGGCGCAGGCTCCGTTGACGATCAAGGCCGAGGTGCAGGATTCCTGGAAGAAGGATGCGGCGCGCTTTGCAGACAACTGGCCGCAGAGCGATCACATCACGTGGACTTTCGCCGGGAATGCGGCGAGCGGCGGCAAGCCGTTCACGATGGAGTGGTTCGACGGACTGATTTTCCCGCATGAAGACGGACAGAAGATTGCGCGTGATGTCGGTCTGGATCATTTCCCGGACGAGGGCATGATGGTTTTCGGGACAGAAGGTGCGCTGGTACTGCCGCATCAGGCGGGACCGCGTCTTTGGCCTGTTGAGAAGTTCAAGAAGTACCCGAAGCCGAAACTGGGGGGACGCAATCACTACCATCACTTCTTGGATGCGTGCTCGGGGAAGGAGATGTGCGAGTCGCATTTCGTGCAGACAGGACCGATGGCGGAGACGATTCTGCTCGGCACCGTCGCTATCCGTGTCCCCGATAAGGAACTGGCGTGGGACGCGCCCTCACTTGCGTTCAAAGCCGGAAGCGAGGAAGCCAACCGTTTCCTCCGCCGGACATACCGCACGGGATGGTAGGGGACATGATAGAACGGAGGGAACGGATGTTCCCTCCGTTCGCATTTGAAGTTTTGAAAAGGGGATGGAAGAGATGAAAAAGCTGTTGGGGATTTTGTCCGTGCAGGCTTGTTGGGTGGTGTCCGCGTTTGCGGCGGTTACGCTGTTTGATTTCGAGACGGAGACGGAACGAAAGGCTGCACCAAAGAGCTGGGACAAGAAATCGTTTTACGTGGGAGTCACCAATCGATTCGCCAGTTCAGGTGAGACATCGCTGCATTTCAGCGCAGTGCCGTGGCGGAAGGGACTGCCGCAATGGCCGTCGTTTACGCTGACGACGCAACCGACGGACTGGACTCAGTACGACCGCCTTGTGGTCGATTTAGTCAGCTTGGGCGAGAATCCACAGGGACTATCCTCCTTCTTCACTGATCCGCCCGGACGCATCCAGAATGGACTTTCACGTTACACGATGCTTCCTGCAAAAGGCTATCAGCAGTGGGTCATCCAGTTGAATGGATGGCCGAAAACCTGCAACCCGAAACAGATTTCGCGCCTCCACTTTTTCGCATCCGAGCCGAAATGCCTAGATGTTTTCATGGATCGGATCACATTGCTGAAGAAGGGCGAACCGTTACCGGTTCCCTCTCCGACACTGGTGAAGGCGCTGATACCATTTACGCATGACCAGCTTGAATTCGCCGCCCGCGAGATCGAAAACCTGAAGGCGGAAACGGAACCGTTCTGTGTCACGGAACAGATTGTGAAGGAACGCGATTATTTCCTGTCGAAGTTTCGGGACGAGATGGACACCTATCGGAAAAAGCTCGACGGCGATATCTGCGAACTTTCCCTGTTGACTTCGTTGCAGGAGGCAGTTGCTCGACTTCAGGGAAAACGTGATTCGGTTGTCTCCCGTTTCCGCTTCTGGGCGGAGTGCATTCGCGCCGGACAGAAGTCGGAGGGAATGCTGGTCGGGACTGCCACTACGATGGAGCAAGTCATGCCGCGTGATACGGCGTATACGCTCAAACCGGCAACGGAACTGGCGATTCGTTTGGCGCGGAACGAAACGGAAGGTATGCAGCTTGCGGTTACTCCGACGGAAGGCAAGCTGAAGAATGTCGCGGTTTCCGTCTCGGAGTTGAAGCACACAGGTTTTTTCACCTGGGCGAAGATTCCCGCATCCGCAGTTTCCTGCGACATAGTGGGCTATGTCAATACGAAGAAGGCGCCGCCGTATCGCGTCGGATACAATGACGCTACGAATGAGCCGCCCTTTTATGTGAAGAAGTCGCACCGTGCATTCGTCGGCTGGTGGCCGGATCCAATCCTGAACTTCCTGAAATCGACGGACATCGCGGAGCAGGATGTCCAAAGTTTCTGGATCAACGTGCATTGCCCAGCGGACCAGAAAGCTGGTACCTATCGCGGGAAGCTGACGATCACTGCAGACAACGCGCCGTCGGTAACGATTCCGTTCTCCGTGCGGGTTAATGACTTCACGCTGCCGCGCGAATCACCGTTGCCGTTGGCGATTACCTTCTCGCCGGGTGTCAACCGCTACAACGAATTCGCGGCGTATGCGGATACCGTGAAAAAGAATCCAGATGCGCCCGTCAACAGCTGGAAACGCCACAAACAGGAGTGGGGCGACTTCCTCGCCGACCACTATATCACGATGGACAGCCTCTACCACCACGGCGGCGACTTCCCGCACTTCGATGTGCTGAAGCGGCTTCAGGAACAGGGACGTCTCGGCATCTTCAATCTCGGTTACTGGGGATATCCGAAAGATCTCTCGGAAGCTTCGAAGGCGAAGTGGTTCGAGGGAACGATCCCGCGATTGAAGAAGGCGTATGAGGGCGCGAAAGAGAATGGAATGCTGGATCATGCGTATGTGTACGGATGCGACGAGATCAGTGCGCAATACTTCACCAACATCCAGTACGCTGTCTCCGTCTTGAAGAAGGAACTACCGGGGGTGCCAATCGCAACGACCGCCTATGACCACGATTTCGGCGTCGGTTCGCCGCTTTCGAACATGGACGTGTTCACGCCGCTCACGCCGAAATTCGATTGCGAAAAGGCGGAAAAGGCACGTGCGGAGGGGCGTAAGGTCTGGTGGTACATCTGCTGCGGTCCGCATACGCCACACGCGAACATGTTCATCGAATGCCCCGCGATTGAGGGTCGTATCCTCATGGGCGCGATGACCACCCGTATGCGTCCCGACGGATTCCTCTACTACCAGATCACGATTTGGAATTCGATGAATTGCATCACCTCCGGACCGTTCACGGATTGGGATGCGCGGAGCTGGACGACCTATCATGGCGATGGCGCGTGGACGTGCGTCGGACCAGACGGTGTTCCACTGACCACCCAGCGACTGGAGAACTTCCGCGACGGACTGGAGGACTTCGCCTACGCGAAGATTTTGGAGGAACGGCTGAAGGCTTGTGCATGTCCGGATAGCGAGTGGGCGAAGTCGGCGAAGGAACTGCTTGCCGTGCCAACCTCTGTTATGGAGGACATGAAGACCTTCACGTATGATCCGGAAGCCGTTTACCATTGGCGTGACGCGATGGCTGACCTGATTGAAAAAGCTCCCTCCAAGTAAAGGACGCAACCTTCCCTGTGAGGTAATCTCAAAACCGCAGAATACGTGGAACGCACGGAATGATTAGGATAGAAATCCACTTTTCGATGTATTCATTGTATTCCCGGTTGGAAAAACATGGACCCAAAGTTTCTCGAATGGCATCGGTGTTATGAAAATCCTACAATTCGGTACTGGTTGTTTCCTTCGTGCGTTTATCGACTGGATGATTCAGCGGATGAACGAACGGTGCGGTTTGGACGCCGAGGTGACGGTTGTGCAATCCACTTCGTCTGGAACGGGGAAGTTGCTCAACGAGGCGCATGGGCGCTATCCGCTGTTGATTCGCGGCGTGGTGGACGGTCGTGTGGTCGAGGAACTGTCGGAAGTCTCCTGCATCCGCGCTTGCTACTCTGCCGAGACAGAGTGGAACGAGGTTGTTCTCGCTGCGCTGGATCCCGATTTGACCTGCGTCTTTTCCAATACGACGGAGGCGGGAATTACCTATCTTGCGGAAGAACCGCCTACCGAACTTGTACGGTCTTATCTAGAACCGCAGTGCCGAAAGGAATGGGGTGCGTTACCGAATCTCGTCCCTCCTCCCTCGTCATTCGTCCCCACTTCGCATAGCGAAGAGAGTGGCAAACTGCAGAGTCCACGTTCGTTTCCCGGCAAGTTGGCTGCCCTCCTGTGGTATCGTTTCCGTACCGGACTGTCCGGCGTGACCGTCTTCCCGTGCGAGCTGATAGATCGAAACGGCGAGACGCTGAAGCGAGTGATCTGCCGGTTGGCGCAGGATTGGAAGCTGCCGCCTGAGTTTCTCGCTTGGTTGGATGCCGAATGCGAATTCTGCGATACGTTGGTGGATCGCATCGTTCCCGGTACGCCGAAAACGGAGGAGGAACGCAAAACGATTCGCGAACGCTATGGCGTGGACTCCCCGTTGCTGGTCTGCGCGGAACCATTCCACTTCCTCGCTGTGCAGGGGAGTGAAAAGGCGAAGGAACTCCTGCCGTTCGAAGCGGCTGGACTCAGTGTCCGCTTTGTGCCCGACATCCGTCCCTACCGCGAACGTAAAGTGCGGTTGCTCAACGGAGCGCATACAGGATCTGTTGCGATTGCTCTGCTCGCTGGGTTGACCGAGGTAGGGGAGATGACGCATGACCGCCTCTTCACGGCATTCCTTCACCGTCTGATGTTGCGCGAGATCCTGCCGACCGTTCCGCTTCCGATGGACGAGAAACGCGGCTTTGCGTCAGATGTTTTGGAGCGTTTTTCCAATCCATTCCTTCATCATCGCTTGGAGAGCATTGCGCTCAATTCCATTTCCAAGTGGCGTGTCCGCGATTGGCCGGTTTTGCTTGACTGGGCGGCACGAAATAGAGGGATGCCCGCACCGCTCTTAACGCTCTCCTTCGCTGCATTGCTTGTACTGTATGTCGATAACGAATCCGTCGATACTGGGAAAAAACCGCTCATCACGATCCGTGATGATGAAACGGTGCTTGCCTTTTTCCATTTGCGACAAACAGATGCGTTCCGCACGCATGATTCCACTGTGCGATTTGTCCGAGAGACGCTGGTGAATGACTCGTTGTGGGGAACGTCGTTGGCTGACCACCAGCCCGATGGTTTCGCCGAGGAGGTTGCGGCGTTTATCAGCTGGATACGCGCCTTCGGAATGCGACAGACCCTGACCAAGGTTCTCGATGACGACTCCTGCTGAGTGGCAGACACGTCGTCGTTTCGCTTCGCGAACGGTTCGGTGGTTCGGTGGTTAGGTAGTTGGGTAGTTCGTTAGTAAAGTACCGCATCTCGGCACTCGTCACTACTTCGCGTAGCGAAGTTATAGGCAAGCGCCCCGCCCGCGGTGCGCGGGAACGTTCATGTGGATAACTTTCGTTTCGACGATGATGGTGTCGTCGTTACGCGGTGGACGCGACGGAGCGCGTCCCTCCCCATCCGTCACTGCAACCTCTG
>JAFYDR010000127.1 GCA_017544725.1 Kiritimatiellia bacterium | reverse complement strand
GCTCTTTCTCTTCAATTTCCATCGGGAACAGTCGGTCAGCGACTATCCCGTGCTGGTGCCGCCTGCGTCGCGCGGGTACCGTCTGGTCCTCTCCACGGACGACGCGCGTTTCGGCGGGCATGACCGGATTGAGCCTGGACAGACGTTTGCGCTTTCCCAGCAGATGCGGGAGAACGAGTTGTGCTGGATCATCCGTGTTTATCTGCCCTGCCGGACGGCAATGGTCTTGGAACGAATCGAGGGTGTGGAATGATTGTACTGGGAATCGAATCCTCCTGTGACGAATCCGCTGCAGCGGTGGTGGAGGACGGCCGCACCGTTCTGTCGAGCGTTGTGTTCAGCCAGGTTCCGTTGCACCAGCCCTACGGCGGTGTCGTGCCGGAAATCGCGTCGCGCAGTCATGTCGAGAAGATCGGTGGCGTGATTCGCGAGTCGGTTGTGCAGGCCTTTGGCGGACTGGAGTGGGGGCGGATCGACGCAGTGGCGGTCACCTACGGTCCGGGACTTGCCAGCTCGTTGATCGTCGGGCTTTCGGCGGCGAAAGGATTGGCGCTCGCGTTGGGCAAGCCGTTGATCGGAATCAACCACATCGAGGCGCACTTGTATTCAGTCTTCCTTTCGCCGGATGCTCCCGATCCGCGTGAAACCGGGCGTGTGCTGGGACTGGCGGTTTCGGGTGGACACACCTGTTGGGTTGATCAACCGAAGATCGGTGACTATCGGATCATCGGGCAGACGTTGGACGACGCCGCAGGGGAGGCGTTCGACAAGGCGGCGAAATTGCTGGGACTCGGTTACCCCGGCGGACCGGCGATCGACCGTGTCGCCAAAACCGTCCGTTCGCCTGACGCAATCCCGTTCCCCAAGGGAAGGACGAAGGAGGGTAATCCCGCTTTGGGTACTCTTCGCGCAGATCTCTGCGTCAGTTTCAGCGGACTGAAGACCGCGTTGATGTATTACCTGCGCAACAATCCGCCCGCCGGCGAAGAGGCGGTTGCGCGAATTGCCGCCTCGTACCAAGAAGCGATCGTTGGTGCGTTGGCGGATCGGACGGCGCGAGCGCTGGAACTGGGCGACTACTCCGCCGTGGCTGTCGGCGGCGGCGTTTCGCTGAACGGACGTCTGCGCGCACGGTTGCGCGAGGTGACCGACCGCGCCGGAGTGAGGCTGTTGTTGGCGGAACCGCGTTATTGCGGAGACAACGCCGCGATGATCGCTGGGCTGGCCGGTATGGGCGCGGGCGTTCGTGAAGGCGCGATGTCCCTCGATGTCTGTCCCGCGTTGGAGGCGGGTGACAGGATTGAATTGTAAGTGAAGAATAAGAGGTATTGAGTATGCCAGTTGAAAGACAAGAAAGAATCAATGCGCTTCTCCGCCGTTCCATCGCGGAAGCGCTGCCGCGCATTTTTATGAGCGACGACAAGATTGACACCGGCGCGATCACGGTGTTGGATGTGATGACCGCGCACAATTTGCGGAATGCTACGGTAACGGTCTCGATTTTTGGACATGAAGGCGAGCGTGGAACATACATGAGTAAGCTGAGCCATGCGGCGGGAGAGTTGCAGCGAATCATCAACCGCGAGTGCAAGATGAAGTACACGCCCCGTTTGCGGTTCGTCCTCACCGACTCTATCGCCAAGGGCGACCATGTGCTGGATCTGCTGAACCATTTGGACATCCCCGAATGAAATCTTGGCCGAATCCATTTCAGATCGACGGTTTCCTGCTGGTTGACAAACCCGTCGGTATGACTTCGCACGATGTCGTCAACCGCGTGAGGAAGGTTTTCCAGATCGAGAAGGCAGGACATGGCGGAACGTTGGATCCCAACGTGTCGGGGCTTCTTGTGATCCTGTTGGGAAAGGCAACCAAATACTTTGACAGTATGCTGGCGAAGGACAAGCGGTATGTCGGAAAGATTCTGCTGGGGACGGAAACCAACACGCAGGATTCCGAAGGTGAAATCGTGGCGCAGCGTCCGTACGATGCCGTGACGCGGGAGGATGTGGAGAAGGCACTCCGGAATTTCCGGGGGGATATTTTCCAGACCCCGCCGATGGTCAGCGCTGTCCGCGTCAACGGTTGCCGCCTTTTCCACAAGGCGCGCATGGGCGAGGACGTTGAACGAAAGCAGCGTTTCGTCCACGTGTACAAGTTGGAAATCACGGAGTGGACACCGCCCCTCTTTTCTTTCGAGATTCTCTGCACGAAGGGGACGTATGTCCGGACGATTGCGCACGACCTCGGTCAACTCCTCGGTTGCGGAGCCTGTCTGCAGGAACTGCGTCGTACCCAGTCCGGTCCTTTCACGACGGACGAGGCCGTCTCCTACACCACGCTCGGACAGTGGACGCAATCTCAGCTTCAGGAACACGTCATCCCGATTCCCGCAGCCCTCGACCGCCTTCGCGATTGCCTGTAGGCCACTGAGTGAAACGATAAAAGCGATTCTCTCGCTTTCCCGTCCCTTCACCGCTTCCCTCTCTCCCTCGCCGAAAGGTTTTGTAGGTTGCGCGTCCGCGCAACCTGCCACTCCTTCCTCATGCGCATGAGAGGATTTGGGAAACAACACGAACTTCGCTTCGCAAAGTAATGACGAGTGACGAATGACGAGTGACGAATGGGAGGGACGCGCTCCGTCGCGTCCGTTGCGTGACGACGATGCCCTCGTTGACGAAATCGAAAGTTATTCCCATGAATACTTCCGCACGAGGCGCGGGCGAGTTAGCCCGCGCTCTAAAGACAAGTTGTTTTTATAAGTTGTTTCTGTTGTTTTCATTTTCAAAAGACAACGGTGAAATAAACAGATGCGCCCCGTCTGCGATACGCCCTGCATCTTTGCTTGGTTTTTCTTTCCTTTTGTGCTAAACTACCCCCTTTTCCGTCTGCGAACAGGCAGAATCGGTGAATGTGGTGGCAGCTAAGGAGAAAAGGGTAAGGATAGTCAGGTGGTTCAGCAATCGGAGAGTCAGGGAGAATTTACGGTAGGACGGGCGACCCGTTTCTACATCCCGCTCCTTTTGCAGGCGATTTCACAGAGCTTGACCTACCCGCTGGTGGCGGCGATCGTCTCCCACGGCGCGAACGGGGTGAAAGATTACACCGCCTTTGCGCTCGGACAGACGGTGATGTTCATGATCGGCGCGTTGGGCGGCGGCTTGATCACCACGGGCATGGTCTTCGGACGCGATCGCGTCGGCTTCCACAATTTCAAGCGGCTCAACATTTGGATGGCCGCCACGATGACGGTTCTCCAGTTGATGGTGTGTCTGCCGGGCATTGACCGTTTCGTCTTCCATGTGATGTTGGGATTGCCAGACCCTCTCTGGCCGGTCGCGCGCAACACGTTGATGATGGGGCAGGTGATGCAGATCGGTTTCTTCCTGCGAAACGTCCCGTTTGTCGCACTGTACAACGCGCGGAACAGTGCCGCCGCAAACATGGCGACGATCTTCCGCATCCTCCTTACGGCTCTGCTTTCTCCCGTCTTCGTCTGGCTGGGGTGGGTCGGACCACGCTGGGGCGTGGTTGCGATGACCGGACCGGTGTTGCTGGAGATGGCGTTGGCCTATCGTTTTGCGCTTCCCTACATTCGCCAGTTGCCGGAGGGTGAGAGTGGGGCGGCAAAGCTTCGCACGCAACTGGCGTTTACGCTTCCGCTTTCGTTCGGCGGTTTCCTGTTGGCGACCGCTCCTTCGATGATCGGTATCTTCATCGGGCATTCCTACGATTCCGTGCAGATGTACGCGATTCACATCGTGACGATCGGGCTGGCGAATCCTGTCGGCTTCGCCGCGTTGCGGATGCAGTCGGTCGTCATCGCCTATCCGCCGCGCTTCCGTGGCGATACAGCGGTTTTCCGTTTCGGTTTGTTTTCGGGCATTCTGCTGGCGTTGCCCCTTTTCCTCTTGCAGATACCGGCCATCTCGGAGTGGTATTTCGTGCGTGTGCAGAATCTGGCGCCTGAACGGTTGGGCTTGGCACGGCAGGTGATGTTGCTGTTCACGCTTCTGCCGATCTTCCAGTCGATGCGCGGGTACGCGGAAGGACTGGCTGCCTGTTTCCGTCGTCCCAATGCGATTCTGGCGGGACAGGCGATGAACCTCGCGTCTCTGGTCTGTACCCTCGCCGTGACGCTTCACATGGGGATGCGCGGGTGCTTTATGGGTGTGACGAGTGTGGTGGTGGCGTGTTTCTTGACATTTGTCACCGTCCGTCTCGGAGTCGCCTATGTGTTGATGGAACCTCAGTTTGGGAAAGGAATTGATCGATGACCGCTGTCATATCATATTGCGCGCTTTGTCTGTTGTTGGTTTTGGGGAAGGGGATTCGGACGCTGATCCCGCTCTTGCAAAAGCTCTACCTGCCGTCATCGATTATCG
>JAFYDR010000126.1 GCA_017544725.1 Kiritimatiellia bacterium | reverse complement strand
CTCCGCAAACGATGTACGCTCCCGACGCGAGTGTCCATGTGACGGAAAAGGTACTTGCGAATCGGCTCTGCGGTCTTCGTCGTCCCGGTCATTTCCGAGGCGTGTGCACCGTTGTTGCCAAATTGTTCAATCTCGCGCAACCGCAGGTTGCCGTCTTTGGCCAAAAGGATTTTCAGCAGGCGTGCGTGATTCGTCGCATGGTGCGCGACCTGAACTTCCCGATCCGTATCGTCGTTGCCCCGATCGTGCGTGAGCCGGATGGACTGGCGCGCAGTTCCCGCAACACCTATCTGTCGGAGGAGGAACGTTGTCGCGCAGTCGGATTGAGCCAGTCGCTTTGTCTCGCGAAACGCCTCTTCCGTGAGGGACAGACATCTGCCAAGCGGATCGTCTCCAATATGACCAAGTCGTTGGAGAAGGATGGGCTTCAGGTGGATTACGTGGAGATTGTCGATGCGGAGACGTTGGATCCCGTCAAGACCGTTCAGAAGGGGAACGCGCTGTTGCTCGCCGTGTACGACGGGAAGACTCGTCTGATCGACAATTGCCTCCTCTCCTGATCCCGCTCGTCGCCAGCTGAGAGGCTGAAATGCTGAGAAGCGGGGAAGTTGAGAAGCTGAAAAGTTAGGGACAAGCCCGTCGCCTGCGTTTGTGCGGGAATGTTAATGAGGATAACGAGTAAGTGGAAACAACAATGACAACTTGTAAAAGCAACTTCTTCTTTCACGGCGGGCAACCGTCCGCCGATATTGAATCCGAGCGCGATTGCTCTTGGATGTCCAAGGTTGTTTTTACCAGTTGTTCCAGTTGTTTCCAATCCTATTTGCTGGCAATGCAGGGGTGGCATTTCGCTCGGAACTTAGAACCCAGAACTGGCTTCGAGCAGCGAAGTTATAGGAGAGGAAATGGATAACGGACGGGAAGACATCTGTACGGAGCGTAGGCATGGCAAGCCTGCACATAGAATCCGTGTCGTTGTCTCCCTTTCATCCCTTCTCTTGTCCGTTTCTCTGCTTCTGCCTGTGCGTCTCTTCGCATTCGACTTCGATGCGGCTTGGAATCGGGTGGATCAAGCGGTCGCGCAAGGGCATCCAAACACCGCTATTCGCGAACTGACCGAGATTGAGAAAGAGGCTGTCTCCCTTCACGAATGGGCGCAGGCGATCCGCTGTTCCGCCGTCCGTATTCTAGTTTCTCTCGACCTTGAAAAAACGAAGATGGAGGAACTGCTCCCGGTCTTCTCCGACTTCGCCGCCGCCGCGCCTGAACCGATGCGCCCAGGAATGCAATTGCTTGTTGCGCATCTGTACTGGACCTACTATCGCGAGAACCATTGGCGTTTCCTTCATCGGTCTGCCTCCGCCGGAGACGAGGATCGCGATCCTGCGGCGTGGTCGCGCGAACGTATCCTCGCCGAGATCGAATCTCGTTTCGAGCGGGTCTTGGACTTTGAAACGGAACTGCAACAGGTCCCGATCGGGACTTATGCGGCGCTGTTAAAACCCGGTGCGCTTCCGGATGCCTGCCGCCCCACGTTGTACGATTTCGCCGTCTATGATATGCTGGATTTCTATCGTCAGACCGCATACGCTCGTCCTGCCGACACACGCTGGACACTGAAACCGTCCGGTCCCTGTTTCTCGTCCGCCGACAAATTCCAGCAGTTCGTTCCCGAATCCCTCTCTGCGGAGTCTGTCCTCTTTCGCGGAATCCGTCTTCTCCAAAAGCTTCTCCGTTTTCACGAGGAGGATACAGATCGGACCGCATTTGCCGATGCGGATTTGGCTCGTCTTCAGTTTTGTTACGAGTTCGGAACGGGGCCGCGCGGCGCGAGGCAATACGCGGATGCGCTCGATCAGTTCATGGCTCGTAATCGCGCGATCGAGGCCTCCGCACGTGCCGCTGCTCTTCGTGCGGAACTGGCTTGCAGCGAGGGGCAGGACTTCGGTCTCGCACATCTGATCGCTTCGCGTGCTGTGGCACGTTTCCCGGAAAGCGTTGGTGGGATGGCGTGCCGCAAGTTGATCGAACGTTTGGAAACGCCGTCGTTCTCCGTCCTGACGGAGGAGTCGTGGTGCGAACCGTGGACGGAACTGACGGTTCTCTACCGAAATCTGACCGACGTCTTTTTTCGACTGATCCCGTTGACTCCGCAAGAGGTCATGGAACTCACACCCACCGAATGGGCGCGACTCCAGAAGCCTAACTCACGTTCATGGACGCAACCGTTGCCTCCGGCGAGCGATTACAAGGAACGCCGTTTTTCCGTTCCGATCCCCAAGGGGATTTCGCCCGGATTGTATGCGCTGATTGCCTCGGACGATCCGACCTTTGAAAAGAACGGGACGGGCATTGCTGTAAAGTTGATTCATGCGGGCAATCTGGCTGTCGTTGCGCGTACCGACCAGCCCACCGGTTTTGTTTTGAGTGCGACGGACGGGATGCCGGTTGCGGGGGCGACGGTGCAGATGTGGGAAGTCTCGCAGGGTGTGAAGAAATCATGGCGCGCCGTCTCCGAAACGGTTAGCGACGACAATGGTGCGTTCGACCTCGGTTCCTTCCAGAAGGAGGGACGGATCGTGGCGTGGACGGCGGACGGACGCTGCGCGTTCGTCCCCTTTGAGCCGTTGCACGGGCGCGAAAAACACAAGGCGTCATCGGCAGAACAGATCGCATTGTTTACCGATCGAACCGTGTATCGTCCTGGCGAAATCGTTTCGTTCTCCGGTATCTGCTATTACTCGAATCCCGAAAAGGAACAGTTCCATGTCATCTCCAATCGGGCTATTACGGTTTCCTTGGCAAACCCGAAAGGCAAGGGGATTTCGTTGCAGAAACTGACGAGTGATGCCTACGGCGTTATCTACGGTTCGTTTCAATTGCCCGAGAACGCGGTCGGCACATTCTCCCTCCGGACGGAAAAACAATCCGTCTCGATTACAATTACGGAAAACACGAACGAGAAGTTCGCGGTTCGTTTGAATGTTGACCAGAACGAAATCCGATTGGGCGATCAGGTGGTCGTGGAGGGTGTTGCGGAGACGGACGGAAGGCTGCCACTTGCCGATGCTAAAGTCGCATGGCGTGTCATCGCCGGTACGTGCGGAACTACGCCTAGGCGCGATCAGGTGATTGCGAGCGGTGAGACCATGACCGACACGCAGGGGCATTTCCCGATTCTCTTCACGGCGGAATCGGATGCGAATGGAAAGTCGGACGAGAATGACGTGTACCTGTATCGAGTGATTGCGGAGGTGATAGCTCGTTCCGGTGAAACGCAGTCCGCCAACTGGTCTTGCCGCGTTGCTCACGCCACATGGGAATCGGAGGTCGCGGTGGATGAATACACACTTTCCGATCGTCCCGTCTCGTTCCGCGTCGCGGTTCGGCAACTGAACGGGGGCGGTGTCGGCACGAAAGGGCGGTTGCGGATTTTTTCGGTGCGGACTCCCACGCGCGTTCATCGCGATCCGTTGCTTTCGGAAGAGGAACGGTTGATCCTTCCCGAATTGGCAGAGGAGGATGCCGCCGTCCGCGATTGGGAAATGTGGAAGGAGCAGGACGAGATTGCCGCGCAACAGATCGCGACTGATACCAACGGAGTCGCCAAGGGAAGCGTCCAGCTCCCGCCCGGAATGTATCGCTTCTCGTTCGAGACAAGCGATCATGCGGGAAAGCGCGTGACCGCGCAAAAGACCTTCGCGGTCTTTGACAAGACGGCGGAACGCATGGCGTTCCCGGTACCCGACTTCCTCGCGGTCGAGAAGCGGGAACTCTTGCCGGGTGAAACCTTGCGGTTCTTCTGGGGATCGGGTTATCAGGACGCCCATTTCTACACCGCGCTTCTGAAGGATGGCGAGAAACTCTTTGAGCGGTTCAACACGCCGGGGCGTTCGCAGGAATGTTTCGAGTTTCCGATCGACGATACGATGCGCGGAGAACTCGCTTTGGTTACCTGCTTTGTTCGGGAGAACCGCATCTATACGCATCGGGAACGTATTTCGGTGCCACACGTCAATAGGCGACTCTCGTTTCGGTGGGAACGGTTCTCTTCCCGTCTCGTCCCAGATGAAGAGGTGACTTGGAAGATTCGTGTTACCGACGAAAATGGTGCGCCAGTTGCCGCCTCCATGACCGTTACGATGCATGAACGTTCGTTCGATTCCGCTTCGTCGCAGGAGTGGTTCCGTTTCCAAACTCCGTTCGCGATGGATGAAATGAAACGTGTTGCGGAGTCCGTGCGTTTCTCGTTTGGTAACGGTCGCTCATGCCTCAAAAACACATGGAAACGCGAGAGGCGTGAGGAACCGGAGGAGTCAGACACGCCGCACTACCGACAGTGGCGACGGGAGATTGTTCCGCGCTGGGAAGACGCTTCTTTCGGCGGAATGAAATCGCGTCTGCTACGTACGCGCTTGTTGAAAAGGGGAGGAACGGCCAAGCCCGAATCGTCAGGTGTCTCCCCGCTTCTCTTTGCGATGTCCCCCCGTTCTCGTGCATCCTCGCCGGAACTGTCCGCATCGCCTTCTTCCGTTCGTGAACCGTCGCGCCAATCGGTCTTTTTCTTCCCTGCCTTGCAGACCGATACCAACGGCGTGGCATCCATCACGTTCCAAGTTCCGAAAGCATTGGCTGCCTGGCATCTCCGTCTGATTGCCCATGATTCGCAACTGCGGTTTGCCGAACTGGACGATGCGTCTATCGTGACATGTCGTGAACTCTCGGTGCAGGGGATTCCGCCTCGCTTCGTGCGCGAGCAAGACCATCTCTTCTTCTCTGCCCGCATCACCAATGACTCCGAAAGCGCACAGCGTGGAACGGTTCGCCTGTCTATTGAAGCGCACGGCGAAGAAGGAAATGTGCGCACGGAAACGCTCCTCTCTCCCGCCACACAGAAGTTCCACTTGAATGCGCAGGGGACGGCACAGGTAGAATGGCATTTGCAGATTCCCGATGGTGCGACCGGTATCACCTATCGCGTCACCGCCGAGACAGATCACTTCCGCGACAGCGAGGATGGTGCCTTTACCGTCCTATCGCGACAGGTCACGGTACGGGAATCGCTTCCGTTGTCTGCCGCCGGAGAAGAACCTCGTCGGTACGAGTTCATGCCGCTGGTTGTTTCGGTAGAGTCCCCCACCTTACGCCATTCTGGATTGACCGTGCAGGGCGTCGTTTCGCCCGTCGGATATGCACTGCATTCTCTCGCCGGTCTTTTGGATGCGTCTTGCGAAAGTTCGGATGGGCTGTTCGCACGAGCCTTCGCGTCGGCGGTGTTGGAGACCGAGGCGAAGCGGTCGGGAACGAACCTGTTTTCCCGCGCCGATGCACTTCGCTTCGCCCGTATACGAGAGGAGTCGATGCGCGGCTTGGCTGGCGTACAGGTTTCCGGTGGGCTTTGGCCGTGGTTTTCGGGCGGAGAGAAAAATCTCGATGTTTCACTGAGCATTCTCTCCGGGCTTGTCCAGTTACAGTGGCTGACAGGTGAGAAGTATCCGATTCTACGTTCGGCGTTACCGCAACTCGACCGTAACATGCGGGAACTTACGGAGGCGCGTTGGAGACAGGGGGATCTCAAGCCGACCGTTACCGAGGCGATGTATCTCTACGTCCGTTCCTCGTCCCTCGCCGATGTGCCGGTGGACGTCGGACAGAAACGGGTCTGGGAACGGTTGCTGGCTGAGGTTCGGGAAACATGGAAGGGAATGGATCTCGTTCCTCGGACGATGGTGACGTTGGCACTCCATCGGGCTGGTGACCGCGAGCTGCCGCCGCTGATTCTCCAGTCCTTGTCAGATGCGGTACGTACGCAGTCGTACGACTGGTACTCCACTCCCTGTGCAGCGGAAGCAAGGATGCTAGAGGCGTATCTTGAACTCGCAGGAGAAGAACGTGCGTGGAAGGAGTGCTTGTCGTGGTTGCTTCTCCATCGCGGAGAGTCGGGGTGGGGGACCGCACGTGACACGGTGGAAGCTGCCGCCGCGATTCTGCGGATGGCGAAACGGAATGACGCGGGTTCCCTTTCGCTTCCGAAACTCAAGCTGGGCGCACGAAGGGTGATTTGGACTGACACGGAGAGAAACGGGGTTGCCGAGGAATGGATTCCAGTCTCCGAAGTTTCTTCCGAGATGGGCAATATCACGGTTCGCGGGCGGAATGGTGGAACTGCGCCTGTGATGATCCATTGGAGTTATCGTGAAAATCCAGAGTTGATCCACAAGGATGGTGAGTTGCTTTTCTACCTACGTAAACGGCTTTGCATACGGGATCGTGTGAAGGGCAATCTGATACCGCTGCAAGGCGTCTTGGAACCGGGAACGGAGGTGGTGGTTTGTCTGGATTTCGCACCCGTTACCTCCATGCATTATGTGAGACTGCACGACGAGTTTCCCGGAGGCGTGAAGTGCGAGGAACGGTCGCGAATTCGTCGGCAGAAAGGGCTGGCGTATGAACAGCGCGTACACGAAACATACACGGAATTCATTTTTGAGAATCTGCCGCGTGGTATGTTCAGCATCGAATATATGTGCAGGGCGGATCAATGCGGACAGTTCCACGGCGGCAACGCCTGGATCGAATGCGTCGTCCGTCCCGAGACACGCATATACAATTCGAATGCAGCCACCCTCCCCAAACTCCTTATTGACCGTAAGCAGTAGGGGACTGATAGTTTTGCCATCGCATGGCAACCTCCTCGTTGCCCGCTCCTGATTTCAAATGACTCGTTCACCCCCAACAAGATCGTGCACGGACGCTATCGTAAGATGAATGGCATCTTTTGTTCTCGTCTGCGTCGCATAGACCTCGCGTTCGATTACCAGATCAATCTGGACACCATCACCAGACTTGCTGTCGGCTTTTTGATGTATAAAAATTAATCATCAATGGTATGAATTCCTTTTGGGGTGACATACATAAGCTTACCCCCCTTGGGTCTGTTATCAATCATACGGATTAAACCTTCATTTGTCCCGGGCACCATGGGCTTACCGAAACCAAACTCTCTTCCATCCTCTGATACAATATTGTGCCGTTTGCCAGTTCTATCTTCAAACCCCACATTACCAAAAGCATTCGTGGCCGTTGATGTTACAAAAACATCCACTCTGTTATTTTATACCGTTATACCAGAAACTGGACCGGGCATAATCCCATTAAAAGTTCCTCCAGTACTAGAAATTACATTTCCTTCTGAATCACCGATGTAGTATTTACCGTGGCGAGTAACCGCCATAACTCTTCTTTCATCCGAAAAAGGTGGATCAGGATAAAAACTTATGTTATCAATCTGTTCTCCCCCCGTTCCTATTTTCTTTATCCTCGTTACCTTACCATAATAAGGTATTTCGAGATTACATAATACATGGACACCAAATTCGTCCTGACATGATGCCAAACATTTTTGTGTGGTACCTTCAACTACATCGGAAAATACTTCATAAGTTTTTGGATTATAAATCAAAGAAGTTCCATAGTCCTCCGTGGGGTAAAAACACAAACAACCAAGCGTCACACCGACTAGTTTTCTATTCTTCATTGCTTCGACATTATTTTCTTCACCTGAGTTAGCTGTATCGATGATATCGCCGTGTTTGCTCGGAATACCGTTCTTATCAAGGGTAAAATGAATCACTTTTGTTCTATCGCCATTGTTATCAACATGCGTATAATAATTTATGCCATCTTCACTGACCACAGAAATTGCATTTGTTGTAAAATCATTTGCAAAGCCACTATTCCCATCCGGTTTGACAAACATCCAAGGTGTTTTCACCGATCCGATTGAAGCGGTCGGATTATTGACCACAATGGATTTCATATTCCTTTCTTCATCGAAATGCTCTTGCGCCGAAACGATATCTGCTTTTGCATAATTTGCCAATGCCGCCAGTGCGCACATGGAAACAAGTGATACAGGTAAGGTAAAATAGCTAAAAAACTGCCGGAACAAGAAAGTCTTTCCAATTCGGCGGCGACCGTAAACCGCCACAAACTCTGCTTCCCCTGAATCCTTCACGCTTTCAAATCTAGCAAGTTCATCTTTGCGAGCAATGGTCATGTGGACACTCCTTTTATAGTTACCGTGCGCAAGAACATATTTGATTTTTTGCCACAAGTCAACTATAGATTTCTCATGTGTCGACTGTTTTCGACAGTTGTCCGGTAATGGGTTAGTGGGCTGCGCGTTGCCGCCGCTCGCCCACCAACCGACATGAGGGGTACGTCCGTTCCGTCCGCTCGGATTAGACGGCGGCGACTTCCGTGGCGGTGGGCTTCGGTCCCCACAGCAGCTCCGCGACGTCCGCCTTCTTCCCGCGCCCCGCGTGCCCCTCCGGCCGCCTGCCGATGCGGCACCTGTCCTCCTCAAGTGGAGCCTCTGGATCGAAGTGGGACTTTGCCCCGAAGTGACTTAACCCGAAGGGAACTTAGTCCCGTGGGGACACTTAACCGCGAAGCGGCACATAGCCCGAAGGTAGGTTCTTTTGGCGAATCCGTGAGCTTTTTTTGGCGGAATAAGTGTTCCCAAAAGGGGGTGGATTTCCTATAATAAAGGGGTAAGGAGCTTACGGGATGAGCGAATACTTGGAGAGAATCACAGCCAACCTAAACCGGATCGAGAACGAGGAGGCGGTTGCGTTGGAGCGCGCCTCCGATGCGGTGGCGGAGGTGATTTGCCGCGACGGCATCGTACACGTGTTCGGGTGTGGGCATTCGCACCTCGCTGCGCTGGACACGTTTTACCGTGCGGGCGGGCTTGCGTGTGTTTCGCCCGTGCTGGATGTCGATCTGATGCTTCACGACGGTGCCGCGAAGTCGAGTCGCATGGAGAAGATGCCCGGTATCGCGGGGCAGGTCTTTCGTCGGCACGGCGTAAAGCCCGGCGATCTCTTTGTCGTCATTTCCGCGAGCGGTAAGAACGCCGCGCCCGTTGAAATGCTCCGCGCCGCGAAGGCGGCAGGTGTGACGACGGTTGCGATTTCCTCCGCCGCCTATCGCGAACATGGTGGCGTGTTACTGGACGAGGCCGACATTCCGATTGACTGCAAGGTTCCGTATGGCGACGCGGTAATCGAGGTCGGCGAAGCGAAAATGGGCGGATTGTCCACCTCCGCGTCGTGCTGCATTCTCAACTCCATTCTGATCGAGGGCGCGAAGAAGGCGCTCGCGAGGGGCGTGACGCCCCCCATCTACACGAGCGGGAATGTCGAGGGCGGTACGGCTAAGAATGTCGCGCTAGAGGAAAAGTACTTCAATCGGGTGAAGCATTTATGACGAACAAGCGAGTCAAGATAGCGGTGATCGGCATGATCGGCAAGTCGGTCTTCATGGAGGTCGAGCAGTTCCACAAGGGCGGCGAGACGGTTGTCGCGAAATCCTGTCACGAGGACTGGGGCGGCAAGGGCTTCAATCAGGCGGTTGCGGCGGCTCGTCAGGGCGCGGAGGTGGCGTTTCTTGGTGCATGCGCCGAGAAAGACCGCGCACCCATTGCGGCGGATCTCGCTGGGGAACGCGGATTGAAGTTGTGCCTCGTAGGGCGGACGGTGAACTCCGCACTCGCGACGATCCTGACCGATGCCGAGGGCACCACGCGCGTCACTTGTTGCGCGGGCGCCGAGCTGGAGACGGTGGATGTCGATGCCTTTGCGGAGACCATTGGTGAGGCAGATATGCTCCTGCTCAGCAACGAAGTGCCGGAAGAGGTAAATCTCCGCGCCTCTGAAATCGCGGAGGCGCACGGTGTACGGATTTTGTTGAATCCAGCCCCGGCACGACCGTTGCCCGATGTGTTGAAACGTCGCGTATTCCTGTTCACGCCGAACGAGTTTGAGAACGTTGGACTGGAGGACGTGCCCGGCGAGGTTGTGGTGACGTTGGGTGGTGAAGGTTGCCGTATTCGCTCGACCGGCGAAACCGTTCCCCCCGTCTGTTGCGGCAAGGTTGTGGATACGACGGGCGCGGGCGACACCTTCAACGGCGTTCTCGCCGTGCGGTTAGCTGAAGGCGAACCGTTGGCGGATGCTTGTCGTGCCGCGAACGCGGCGGCTGGCAAGGGTGTGACCGTGCGTTACGTCCTGCCGTCGATACCCTACCGATAGGAAAGCAATTGAGACAAACGAGAACAAAGGAGAATGATCATGAACTGTACTGCGAAACTGTTATCCTGTGTCCTGACTGCGACTTGCTTTGCAGTCGCGACTGCGTCAGCGCAATCCGCCGCCACTGCTACGAGTGATGCGACACCGGTTTACCAGAAATACACGTGCGACAACAAAACGTACGTGTCGTTCGATGCCACGACAACCGTGACTGTCGAATGTCCGGACGCTGCTGCCGTCAAGTGGTTGGAGGCGCACTATGCCGAATGGTACGGCAAGAATGCGCCGAAGGTGAAGGTCGGCAAGACCGGACTCACGGTTGCGGCGGGGAACGAGGCGTATGCCGCAAGCACGGACTCGGACGGCGTGAAGATCGCCGCGAATTCGCTCGCCGGTACACGTTGGGCTTCCTACACATTGCGTCAACTCGTCATCGCCAAGCGTGGCACCTTCAAGACCGAGGGGTACATCATTCCAAAGATGACCATCACGGATCGTCCGCACCTCGCTTTCCGTGCGATCCACCTGTGTTGGTTCCCAGAGGGGCGTCCGCAGCAGATCGAACGTGCGATTCGTCTCGCCGCGCTGTGGAAGTTCAACTACGCGATCATCGAGCCGTGGGGGATGTACCAGAGCGAGAAGCACCCGTGGTGGCACTGGCCGAACCCGACGATGACGAAAGCCGAGGTGAGCCGTCTTGTGGCGATCGGCAAAGACATCGGCATCACGCTCATTCCGCAGATCAACTGCTACGGTCACGCCACGTCTGCACGCGGTTGCACGCAGAAGCATGCGATGCTCGACCTCCAGCCCGAGTATGAGCCGCTCTTCGAGCCGGGCGGTTGGAACTGGTGTCTCTCCAATCCCGAGACGCAGCGAGTCTTGCGTGAGCTGATCGCCGAGATGCACGAGAACTTCGGCAATCCGCCCTTCTTCCATCTCGGTTGCGACGAGGCGCAGCAGCAGACCTGTCCGGAGTGCGTCAAGACGCCGAACGGAGAGCTTGTCTGCCGCCATATCGCCGGTCTTGCCGAGTTCGTGAAGTCGCGCGGTGCACGCGCCATGATCTGGCACGATATGTTGCTCGACAGGAGCGATCCCCGTTGGAAGGGATATGTGAAGTGTGGTTCGAAGGAGACCGCGACCCTTGCGGACACGCTTCCGAAAGACGTAATCATCTGCGACTGGCAGTACTCCTACGGCGACATGAAAGAGACGCGCAAGGATTGGCCCACGATGGGATACTTCAAGGAGAAGGGGTTCCCGGTGGTGGGGTGTCCGTGGAGGAACTACAATGCGATGAAGCCGATGGCGGACTATCTTGCCAGGATCGGCGGTTTCGGGTTCATCGAGACCACGTGGCATCATCTACGAGGGAGCGAGTGGCAGCAGATGTATATGAGCGCCGCCCACGCCGCATGGGGTACGCCCGTCTCGCACGGCGTTTCGTTCCAGCGTTCGTTGCGCATGGTCGGCCATGACATGAAGATCACCGACTACCTCGACACCGGTCACCTCAACTATCAGGTGCCGCCATCCTGGTGGATTGATAACAACTAGTTAGTAGTTGTTAGCTTCTAGGTTTTAGCTGGTAGGGGAGTAGCTGACGCCGCCAGCGTGTTAAGCTGGGGGGCGGGCATTGTCCCTCCCGCTGAGAGACTAAGGACAAAGGCGAAGCAAATGTTAGAACGGTTAGAGATTCTAGAACAGCTAGGGTTGCTAGAAATTCTGGGAAATCTAGACCTGCTGGAAATTCGAGAGTCTAACAGCGGAAAGCCAGCAACAGTTAAGAGAGGATGAATGGGATGACGATTTTCGGTAGAATTGTGTTTTGCGTGTTTGCAAGCGTCGCCGTGTTCGGGAATGTTCGGGGCGAAGATCTCAACTTGCTGCGGGTCGAGTTCGCGAAATACTATCGGCAGATCGTCGGCAAGGAGATGCCCGAGGGGTTGGTGCGCTTTGCCATCGATCCGAAGGTGTCGAAGTTGGGGAGGGATGCGTATCGGATTGTGACGACAGCAAGCGGACAAGAGCAAGACGGTAGAGCGGGTAGCCCTCT
>JAFYDR010000125.1 GCA_017544725.1 Kiritimatiellia bacterium | reverse complement strand
AGTGGACAACAGTGGACACCCCTGTCCACAAAACAACATCTAATCCATTGCGTTCGAACAAGATAAAAATAATTCGTCGCACTACAAGGGAATTGTAACGGCATTGGCGGCTTTGGTCGCCCTCACCGGCTCCGCCCTCGCCGACGGCGTCGCCAGCCGCAACACGGTCGGATATCAGACGTACAGCTTTGCTACTGCGGATGATTACATGCACAACATCGGTGTCACGTTTAAGAATCTCGGTTCCGCCGACGGTTCTTACACGATCACTACGAATCTCTTTGACACTGCGTTGCAGGACGGAGATGCTCTGCTGATCTTCAACCCGGCTGCGTACAACTACGACTACTACACGTTTTACACAGACGTTGATGGTAATGGGACAAAGGCGTTCGGCGTGATGTTCGGCGATTTGGTTTCAGATGATGCCATTGTGTACTCGATTACGATTAACAAGGGTGACAATGTTCTCTTTATGCCAGCAGGCGGGAATGATGCTGTGGTGAGTGGAGAAGTTCAGGCTTCTGGCACGGCTACGGTCACGTTCACACCGGATGATGTCAACCTCGGCATCATTCCGATCGCGAACCCCTTCCCGATCGAGACGAAGATGAGCGATCTCACTTTCCTGCAAGACGGTGACGCCCTGCTGATCTTCAACCCGGCTGCGTACAACTATGACTTCTATACGTACTATTCTGATATCGACGGAAATGGTACAAGTGGTTTTGGTATCATGTGGGGTGATCTTGTTTCGGAAGACTCAGTTGTCACCGATCCCAACACTGTCATCCTTGCGGCTGGACAAGGTGGGCTCTATATGCCCGGCGGTGATCGTACCTGGACGGTTACGTTGAACTACTAGGCTAAGGATTTCCCCACCCCCAATTCCGGGGACGGGGACTTGGAAAGGAAAACGAAAAAATGAAGAAAGCACTATTGGTGTTGTTCGCGGCGGCGGTGACGTTTGCGGCGAATGCAAGCTCCGTCAAGTGGGGCATGGTGAGTGGAAATACCATTTCCGACATCTCGTCGGGAACGGCGTATTTGATTATTGGTAGCGTCCCTACTGCAGATTCGCTAGCATCGAAGGAATCCTTCGCGGTTGCGGATCTCGGTGGAGAGGTCTTCCGTACGGGCGAGTTCACCAGCGGAACTTTTCTCAGTTCTGCAGAATCGATCACCTCGCCGACAGGAAATTACAATGTGTTCATGGCTGTGATCAGCAGTGACGGGAAGACGGCTGCGGTTTCGACCTCGACCAAGTCGATGCGTATCGCGGCAGCAACTACACCTGTGAATCTACAGTGGACAACTGCTAACTTCAGCGTCTACACCGCTGCCGTTCCCGAGCCCTGCTCGGTGGCACTGGTGCTGCTGGGCGTTGCGGCGCTCGGCCTGAAGCGCAAGATCGCGTAACGCGCATCCTTTGCGTTCGAGAGGCGCGTCCCGATCGGGGCGCGCCTTTCCGCATTATTACACTCGTCTCGGAGAGGGTCTTTGCTTACCTGTATGCCGTCCTATCCGCCGAGCTTTGGAACACGGGGAAACTCTAACGTAGGATGGGGGGTCGTCACTTGTCATTCGTCATTGCCGCCTCTGATGGCAAGTAACGCAAACACTCTCATTGCACAAAATTCGTTATCCACGTTGAGGAAATGACTGGCGGAACGCCGTACCGTCGGGATGTAACAGGAGACGGCACAAAAGAAAGAGGAGTAAGATGAAACATTCGATTATTGTCGTTTGCATGGCTTTGCTGGCGGTTTCTGTCTTTGCGCAGGGTGTGGCGACGCCGACACCAGAGGCAAAAGACAAGTTGGTTCGCAAACGCATCAACACGACGAATTTCCTGGCGCGCACCGGTGGACTTCTTCCGATTCCCGTCAAGGGGAACGCGTTCCTGTTTCGTGACGCACAGCAAAAGCTTCCGCCGGAATTTTTGCAGGATGCGGGACAGAAAATCGCGCGCATCCTCCAGCTGAAGGTGAAAACCGACAGCGTCAAGGCGGAAGGATGCGCGATGAAAGCCTGTACGGCCGCGCTTGCCGACAAGGACATCGGGGCGATGATCTTGCTGGTGGACAAGCCGGAGCTTCCGTCGCTCTTGCTCGCCCCTGAGTCGCGTTGGGCGATTGTGAATGTCGCGCCCTTGGCGAGCGATAATCCCGATGCGGAGAAACTGCAACAGCGGGCGCGGCGCGAACTGTGGCGGGCTTCCGCATACGTATTGGGAGCCGCCAATTCGGTCAATCCCAAATGCCTGATGAAGCCGGTTTACTCCATCCCCGATCTGGACAACCTTCCCTCCGAGATTGTCAGTCCGGAGGTGCTCAACAAGATGATGCAGGGGGCGCGAACATCCGGTTTGGCGGTCACCCGCATGACGACCTACCGCAAGGCGTGCCTGGAAGGCTGGGCACCGACTCCGACCAACGATTTCCAGAAAGTGATTTGGAACGAGGTCTAGGCGAAAGGCGCTACCCCTGCGCCGACATCCACTGAGAAGAAGTAAGTGGGGCTTCGCCCCTAAGTGACGAATGAAATGGTTAAAAGGTTAAATCGCCGCTACGCGGCTTGAAATTGGCGGCACGTCCATTTAAAGGGCTAAGCCCGATTGAAAGCGGTCGAAGACTGCGATTTAATCATTTCATTTTTAAGGCGGCGCTAGCCGCTTTTAAGTGAGCCTTCGGCTCGAAGTGAGGTGCTACGAGCCAACGGGGAAGCTGAAAGGCTGACAAGAAGGCAGTAGCGAGGTGGCAGTGAAGAATGAAGAGGGCGTGTCGCATGTCGTTTGTCGCGTGTCATCGGTAGTTAGCTATCGAACGGGAGGGACGCGCTCCGTCGCGTCCATTTGACTCTGAAAGGGTTTTCAGGTTATCCCCATGAACATTCCCGCTTCCGAGATTGAAAACACGTGAACAGAGAGGTTTTGACATGAAATTCGACTATGATGCGAAAACGGCGGATGGGCAACGTGTCAGCGGACGGCTTGATGCGTCTTCCCGTTCCGATGCATTGCGGATTCTGCGCGAAAGGAGTCTGACGCCTCTTCAGTTGCGCAAGGCGTCAATGCAGACTGCGGCCGCAAAAAACCGGCTTCCATCCGTACCGATCTTGCTTGGGATTGCGGTTCTTGCGACCGTCGTCCTGTTCTTTGTCTTTCGACCGAAAAATGCACCGGAAGACGAAAAGAAGAAGCCGACTCGGCAGACCGTTTCCGTTCCCGCCCTTCCGATGAAAGCGGACGAGGCTCCGAAGGCGACCGAGGCGATTCGTCCGCCATCCCCCAAACCGCACGAGGCAGAGATTGCGAAACCCACCGTCACGCCGAAACCCAGACCTATTGTTGCCGTGCCGCCGGTCAAGGCAGTCGAGACGGTACAGACGGAACAGCCGCCTCCAAGACGGAAACCGATATTCACCAACGCCACCGAACAGGTGCTTGGCTTGATCGTCTCCAAGCGGCTTGGCGACATGCCGCCGCCCATTTTCCGGCTACCTCCCGACGAAAAGATCTTGGAGACGCTGAACAGCGTAATCGAGATTCAGGAGGATGATGACGAGGCGACCGTTGAAATGAAGGAAAATGTGGCGTACGCCAAGGAAGAGATGCGGAAGTTCATGCTGGAAGGCGGAACGGCACAAGAGTTTGTCAGGCAGTATCACCAGCAGCTCCAGAAAGCCCATCAGGAATGGTTCACCGAACAACGCGAGTTCCTGCGGCTCCGCAAGGAGGATCCGGAAAAGGCGATGGCGTATGCAGAAGAGACGAACAAACGGCTTGCAGAAAAAGGAATCAAGCCACTGATAATCCCCGCACAACGCTAAGCGCGGGCGAACGCCCGCGCCAACTGAAAAGCTGAAAAAATTAAGTGAGGCTTCGCACCTAAGTGTCGCTAGCGTGACTAAGTGAGCCTTACGCCTTAAACGGAGCGAAAAATACACATTTTCTTCAAAAAAAGTACATTTTTACTAAAAAAATGCGAAATTTTACAGAGAATGAAAATATTAGCTTTTTTCTCCTTGCATTGGGGGCAGAATTGCGGTATTCTATTCCTACAACGAAAGAATGGGGTTCATTTAGGCGTTTTTGGCGAGTGTCAGGACGTCTGGATGAAACTGGATTGAAGGTTTAGAAAAACTTGATAGGAGGTTTCGCATGAAACTTACTTCAAAAAGCTTATTTGCCGTTTCGGTAGCAGGCTTGTTCGCCGGTGCCGCCATGGCGAATACAGATTACGTCTATGATACGTTTGAAACGGATCAGACGTGGACGTCCACTTACGATTGGTGGGCCACTGGTAGCTACGATACCGGTTGGACGTTGACTCCGACCAATGGGATGGCTCTCACGGGATTCCGTCGTCAGCTGGAAATTGGAAACGTGACCATCGCGCCATGGTCAAGCAGCGGCAATAGTGATCAGTCAATTATCACGAATGCGGCGGTCGATTTCTCGGCAGCGGCAGCTCGTGCGACTGGTGCTAACACCTCTGTTCCGGGCACGAACGGCTTAGTTGGTGCATCTACCAGCCAGCAGTATGTCGTCTTGGATACCCAAGGGGATACTGTGAGCCGCTCGTTTACTTCCACGACATTAAGCGACACCCCGCTCTACGTGGATACGATGATTCAGTTCACGGCGAGTGAAGACTTCACCAGCACGGGACTTACCGGTGCCAAGTTGGCTCTTTGGGTCAACAAGAACACCACCGAGCAGTTTGCTGCTGGTGATCTCATCGTTTATGCCCAAGTTGTCAACATGCAGACGTATGAAACAGAGACGGGCAATTATGTTATTGCTAACAGCATTGACCCCGAAAAGTGGTATCGTCTTACCATTGAGATGAAAGCACTCTATGGAATGAGCATGTTTTGTGTTCGTCTAGACGGAGTCCTGTTGACGAATCCTGATGCGATTGATATCGAGGACGGAAATGGCAATTGCTGGTTCTATGTACTAGGCGATGCTGGCACGTATAGCGTCAGCGAAGTTGCGTTCCAGGGAACTGGTGCGATCGACAACCTCGTCGTGTCTGACTACGAGCCGAGCTTCGCGGCCTCCGCTGGCGCGCTCATCACGCTGACCTGGGGTGCGGGCGATGGTATCGCCTCCGTCATGCTGGGTGGCGAAACCCCGGCGGCACTGGCTACGGGTGACACGGTTGGTGTTGGTGACACGGTGACGATCACCACGGCTGATTGGCACGGGTACTATGCGACGAATCTTACGGATTGGGCGACCGCTGCCGCTGCTTACGGCACGCCTGGCACGATCACGGTTACGCCGGAAGGTGCGACCGAGAACATCAAGACTGTGACGTTCACGATCGCTTCCGTGACACAGGCTGGAACGGTTGCGCTTCCTGCCGCCGGTTTGTATGGAACTGGCACGATCACTGCCGGAACCGAAACTGTTGATGCTGCGAAGGCTGCGGCTTGGGCGACTGCTCAGAACGTTACCGAGGCTGGCTTTGCCAGCGTGTACAGCCAGTACCTGCTGAACATCGATGCCACGGCAACGGATCCCGCGCTGGTGATCAGCGCGATCGAGAAGACCTCCACTGGTCTGAAGATCACCGTCAAGAAGGCCTACACGGCTGCTAATGACTCGGATGAGACGATTGCCGACCTCGGCACGGTCAACGGTACGGTTTACTACAGGGCTGCCGACACTTTGGCAGATCTGGCGACCGCACAAGACACCGCCGCCACGGTTGTGGTTCCTCAGGGAACGAACGATGCGACGATCGAAATCACGACATCTGACGATGCTCAGTTCGTGAAAGTCTGGGTGAAGTAACCCGACCGGCTGAATAGCCAAACAAAAGGGAGGTCCGCGAAAGCGGGCCTCCTTTTTTGTTGTCAGCAGAGGGGACTGAGGGCGCGGGTATGATAAACCCGCGCACAGAAACCAGACTGGAAGATGCACGGAACACACGGCCAGGAGGGACGCACGGAGGACGCGGGCATGACAAGCTTCTCTCTGAGAGGGATTTTATGGAAACCCCTGAATGGCAACAGAACGAACGAGCAAGTCATTTCAGATTGCTATCAACAATCAGTAGTTCCACCCCTTCTCCTTACCGTCGCCTATTTTCGATTGTTTGATGGGGATGGATTTGGTAGAATTTGCCATCTTTATGAGAACATCAAGACCAGAGAAGAAAACTTTTCCCGTCAATTTCCTCTTGGAAGGAAAGCGGGTTCTTGTTGTGGGAGGGGGACGAGTCGGACAGCGCAAACTGGAACTGCTATTGGATTCCGGCGCTCAGATCGTTCTTGTCGCACCCGAGTGCGTCTCCGAACTGACGGCGTTAGCGGACGCCGGAGAGATAGAATACCGGCAGCGTGCGTTTGAGTCGGGAGACCTTGATGGTATCACACTCGCTTTCGCCTGTACCGATGACCGTGTCATCAATCGCGAAATCCTCCAAGCGGCACGGACGGCGGGTGTCCCGTGCTGTTGCGCGGACGGCAATTGGCCGGACGGGGATTTCGTCACGCCTGCGATTATCCGTTCCGATGACCTGACGCTAGCCGTCTCCACCGGCGGCAAATCTTGCCGTCTGGCGCGACTGGTTAAGGAAAACCTTCGCCGCCATATTGATTCCGTGGAGGGATCCGATCTCATGGTGATCGGCACGAGTCACGAATGTCTCTCCGCAACGGAAAGGCAACCCTATCATCTTCCCCCCCCCGCACGACAGCGTGTCGGCGAGATGATTCGTCAAGTCTGGGGCGTTCAGGAGTTTCTGTTGCTGAATACCTGCAACCGCGTCGAGTTGATCGCAGCCATCTCGCGCGAGGCGGATGCCAGTGGTATTCTGCGTCGGCTATTGCAGTTCGACAAGCTGCCGCCCGATGGCTATTATATGAAACAAGGGTTTGACGCCTTTACCCATCTCTGTTCCGTCACGGCGGGAATGGATTCGCAGACGCCGGGTGAGTTCCATGTAGTTTCCCAAGTGAAAGAGGCGTTGGAGGAGGCGGAGGCAAATGGTTGGTCGGGGCCAATCATCCGTGAGCTGACCGATGCCGCATTCCATGTCTCCAAGGACATCCGCCATGCGATTGGGTCGTTGCTGGATGTAGAGGAGATTGAGGACGTCGCACTTCGGTTCATGGATCATGCCAGCAGAATGTTACAGGGACGGAAACGCGCACTGGTGATCGGTACTGGTGTACTAGGGAAGGGACTGTTACGCGGTTTACTGCAACGCGGTTTCGCCTGTACCTGGGCGTATCACGAACACTGCCCCGAAGCACCAAATGGCGTACGCGTGATCCAGCTGGATGACGTCGCAACGGTGCTGCCAGAGACGGATCTAGTGATGAGCGCCGTGGATGTGAAGAATCCCGTCGTATCCGCCGAGAAACACGCCACATTCCTGAATCCCCAAGGTGCGTTATTGATCGACTTGGGAATGCCGCGCAACCTCGATCCCGCCCTAGCGGGGATGAAGACGATGCTGGCAGATCTCGATGTGCTGAAACACTGGCACCGCACGATGAACGGTACACTGGGACAAGCCCGCGCGATTTGCCAGCGCGTATTGGAAGAACACCGCGAATTCTACGAGCGTATCCATAATAGCCTACGCGGAGCGAATAGTGGCGATGCAGGCAGTAGGGCGGCTGAGCCGCCAAAGGCGGCAATGAAGAATGAAGAGGCGCTTCGCGCCAGCGGGGAAGCTGAGAGGCTGAAAAGCTGAGAAGCTAAAAAGATTAAGGGGGCGCATCTGCATAATTCACACATTCCATGCGCGCGAGAGGATTTGGGAAACAACAGGAACAACCTGAAGACAACAACTGAAAGAGGTGCGCGGACCAACCGGTCCGCGTATCGTCTCTCCTTTGCCAAAACTTCGCTACGCGAAGCGGTAACGAGTGACGAGATTCGGTAGTTTTACAAGAGGTAATTGCCCCTGAATATAGTTGGGGCGCGGGCGAGTTGGCCCGCGCTCTAAAGACAAGTTGTTTTTATAAGTTGTTTCTGTTGTTTTCTGTTTCAAACGATTGCTGAACTGGTGGAGAGGAACGTAGATGCGACCGAATTAAGTGGGCTTTGCCCCGAAGTGACGAATGAAATGGTTAAAAGGTTAAATCGCCGCCGCGCGGCTTGAAATCGGCAACGCGATTCATTTAAAGGGTGAAGCCCGATTGAAAGCGGTCGAAGACTGCGATTTAACCATTTCATTGTAAGGCGGCACCAGCCGCCCTTTTCAGCTATGCGTTCCGCGCACTAGGCTAGGAAACGCCGGCTTTCGTGCGAATGGTGCGGACAAAGGTTTCGCCTGACGCGGAAAGCGAGACGCCTGCACGGCGGATCAATCCGACGCGGATCTCGTCCTCGAGCTTGAGTGGCTTCGCCACGATTTCGCTCGAATACATCTTGCTGTTCGCACCCGACGAGACCGTGTAGCCGTTGAGCCCGAGAATGAGTTTCGTCATTGTGGCACGGTCACGCACGCGGATGTTCTTCTTTCGATCTATGGCGGGCATGACCTCCTCCGCAAAGTAGAGCGCATTCTCCGCCCCTTGCTCGTATGAGATGTATGGATAGGCATCCAGTTCACGCGGCAGAATCGCCACCGTCTTCTTCGCGAGCGGATGTTTTCTGCCGAGAAAGATATGCGGTTTCGCGGTGAAGAGTTCCTCGAATACAAGTTCCTCTTTTCGAAGAATCTTCGAGAGTGCCCTTTCATTCCGGTGCGAGAGATAGAGGATCCCGATTTCGCTGCGGAGTCTGGCCACATCTTCGATGATCTCGCTTGTCACCGTCTCGCGCAGTGTGAAGTCGTAGGAACCCGACCCGTTCTCCTTCACCACCTCCATGAAGGCATCCACCGCGAAAGCGTAATGCTGGCACGAGACGGCGAACTGAGGCCGACGTACTGCCTTGCCGCTATACTTCTCTTGGATTCGTGCGGCGTCGTCAAGGATCTGTCGCGCTGATGCGAGGAACTCTTCGCCCTCGCGCGTGATAGAAACGCCCTTCACGGTACGGTTGAAGATGGCGATGCGAAGCTCCTCTTCCAGCGTCCGGATCGCCTCGGTAAGGGTCGGCTGCGAGACGAACGTTCGGCGAGCTGCCTCGTTGATAGAACCGCACACCGCCACGGCGTCAACATATTTCAATTGCTGTAAGGTCATGGCAGATAGTATATCAAATGACTCATCCAAATGGCTAGCAGAGAAACGGGCTTGCGTCGAAATGAGCGAAGGATTATAATACGACGCATGCGTATCAAGAAATATCTGTTTGTCCAAGTTGCCGCCTGGGGTTACGAATTTTCTCTGAAACATGGCGTGGATCGAATCGGCGGATTTCCCGTGCAACCGATCACGCCGGTTTTCCCTGCCGTCACCTGTACCGCGCAGGCCACGTTTCGCACCGCGACCCTTCCCGCTGCGCACGGTATGGTCGGGAACGGCATCTGGTTCAATCAGCTGCAGAAACCCTTGTTCTGGGAACAGTCGAGCCGTCTCGTCGAGGGACACCGGATTTGGGAGGAGTATCGCGCAGCGGGCGGTAAAGTCGGACTCGCCTTCATCCAACAGAGTCTGGGCGAGGATGCCGATCTCGTCATTTCGCCTGCGCCGATCCACAAACACGGCGGCGGAATGATTATGGGATGTTACAGCAAGCCCGCTGGGGTGGTGGACCGTATGACGGCCGCTGTCGGGCGACGGTTCCGCCTAATGGATTATTGGGGACCGCTTTCGGGACCGCGCGGTTCGGAATGGATTGCCGATGCGATTTGCACTCTGTTGGAGTCGTCGGATGCACCGGATCTCCTCTACACCTATCTGCCAGCACTGGATTACGATCTGCAACGCATGGGTCCCGATCACCCTAAAAGCGCGACAGCACTCCGCACGGTTCAGGCGAAGATTGAAAAACTCTTGCGCGTCGCAACAGGCAAGGGATACGAGGTTGTCTGCTTCGGCGACTATGCGATTGAGTCGGTGACACGACCAGCCGTTCTTCCCAACCGCGTATTGCGGGAAGCCGGACTCTTCCGAACACGCGACGTGGCGGGCTGCGCCTACCCCGATTTCTACCAAAGCCAAGCGTTTGTTGTATGCGACCATCAGGTAGGAACCGTGTATTGTCCCGATCCCGCGCTGATTCCGCAGGTGGCAACGCTCCTGCGCGAATTGCCCGGCGTGGAAGAGGTGATGGACACCACCCGACAACGCGAGACTGGCGTGGCGCATCCGAACGCGGGCGCACTGGTGGTGGTCGCCGAACCAGGTTCGTGGTTGGCATACCCGTGGTGGGATTCCTCGAAAGAGGCGCCTGATTTTGCGACGCACGTCGATATCCACAACAAGCCCGGATTCGATCCCTGCGAACTTTTCTTCGGGGGCTGGAATCCGTTCCACGTCTCTCTGGATACAAGCAAAGTACGGGGTTCACACGGACGTGCAGACGGCGATTCACGTGCCGCGGCATTCCTCTCCACCGCACCTTTTGAACATGCCTCTCTATTGGCACTCGCACAAAATGTAGCAGAGAAGTTGAGAGGCTAAGAAGAAAACAGTAGGCAATAGTGAATAGAGAAAGCGTGTTAAGCTGGTTAGGCGTGTTAAGCTGGGAAGCGGGGACGATGGGGACAGGTGTTTAGCCGCCAGTCTCGCTAGTCACGCCAGTCCAGCCAGTCCAACGCGGAATGTCGCGTGTCATTTGTCCCGTGTCATCGACAGCAATCGAGCGGTCACACTTGTTTGTCTGGTGCGCGGCTTTGGCTTTTGCTTCCCCTCCCCCTTTTACAACCGCTCGTAGCGCGGAAGGCGATGGAGAGGAACGTTGGAGAGATGAAGCGTTTTCGGACCTTCGTGGACGATTCCCAAATCGTCGCGCCATCTTCCCGTCGGTAACTCAACCGTCTTGGCATCGTCTGGCGTGATCACGGGTGCGACCAGCCACCGATCGCCCAACATAAACTGTTGTATCGGACGGTTAAAACCCTGCTGCGGGAATTCGTACTCCATTGCCCGCACGATCGGTTCGCCCGTCTTCGCGGCATGACGCGCCGTTTCCAAGATGTACGGCGCGAAGGCGATGTGCAGCTCCGCAAACGAGCGGCAGAGTTTCTCGCCTTCGGCGGAAAGGTGCCGCCACGGCGCGGGCGAGAACTGCATCATCGGCATGAGCGACTGCAACGCGGCTGAACGGACGAAAAGTTTCTCATCGATCTCTCGTCCGACGAACGATACCTCTAAACCGCCGCCCACCATATCCGCAAGCAAGTATGGACAACCGAGAAGCCCAGCCGAGATGACTTGCGGGATGACGGTGTCCTGCGCTCTGTTGCCAGTCCAGGCGTGGGCACGGTCATTGAGGCGCGTGACGAGCGGAAGACCGCCGCACCTCCAACTCACACGAATCTCGTGGTACGGGAACTCCTCCGCCGCCATCTCGGCATAGAGGCGTGTGTAGTCCACTGGATCCGCTTTCTCGTCCGCAAAACGACAATCCTCCATGAAGAAACCTGGATCTCCCGCATCGAACTTAAACCCCCTGATTCCGTAGGTCGTCGCAAAATCTTTCAGTGTCTTGACGTAATAGGTTCGTGCCGCTGGCTTGGTGAGGTCATAGATTGCGCTGACGCCACTCCACCAACGGACAACGGCGGCAGCATGCGTACCGGGCTTCTTGCGGTAGGCGAGGTAGTCCAGTCCGTTGAGTGTGGGATGGTAACGGAGCTTTTTGTATTCACGGCTATCAGGAGAAACGAAATGCGCCGTCCAGATGAGCGGGATCCACCCTTGCGCGTTGATGCGATCAAAGAGTCCCTTGGGATCAGGAAAATCCTTCGCATAAAACTCGTAGGAACCTTGGTGCGACATCCAGCCGCCGTCCATCATGTAGATACCACAAGGAAATCCGCTCTTCGCCAGTTCGGCGGTATAGTCATCCGCCGCCTTCTGATTCATCCCGTTGAGAAAAATTTCGATCCAGTTGTTCCACTGCGGAAGGGAGAAAAAGACATCGGGGGGGATTCGTCCTTGAAAGCGCATGTGCGCCTTTGCCGCAGCAAGATACGCATCCTTTAGTGTCGTACCGGCTTCAACCGGTGTGATTGATTCGACATCGGAATCGAGGATAAGTTTCCCATCTTTGAACAGATAGCCAAAAGGCTTCTCGCTCCAAACATAGCGTCCGCAGGAAGAGACGAGCAGGGGCGAGGAGGTGTTGCCGTGGCCACGTAGATCGACACGTCTCGACTCGCCTGCGCCGTATGGTTGGTTCTGCCCGTCACCGCCGCCACCGCCCCACCAACGTTCCCCTTCGCGTAGGGGAATCTCCGAGATGAACGGTGACGCGCCCAGCGACCCCGCCAACAGGGAGACCGCCGATAAGATAATCAACAAACGGTTCGCACATATCATGCTACGCATTTTTACCCCTCCAAAACTATGAGACACAAGGAAGAATCTTTCCCTCGTCAGCCATCGCACCCATTATACACATCCGTTCCACCAGGAGCAATGATAAAGGCGGCTTCGCCGCCTTTAAGAATGAAATGGTTAAATCGCAGTCTTCGACTGCTTGAAATCGGGCTTCGCCCTTTAAATGGAACGTATCGCCAGCAAATTTCAAGCCGCAAAACGGCGATTTAACCTTTTAATTTTTTCATTGGCGACAATCGACAGCCGTCGAAAAAACCATCTGTTCAGCACAAGCCAAGGAGACGACGGTATTCGTCCAAGGTACGGCAAAGGCGGATGCTTTTCCAGAGTTGTTCGCCTTGTGGAACAGAGTACCGCAGATAAGTCCACAGTTCTTTCATCCGTCCGAGCACTGGTCGTTCTCCGCATTGTTCTTGACTGCACCGTTCCAGATAGGCGGAGAGGAATCGGGTAAGTGTCACCGGGTCTCGTGGTTGACGACAACCGGCGCGGATATCTCCAATCAGAAACGGATCGCACAGGATTCCGCGTCCGAGCATCCAACGCGTGACGGTCGCGAAACGATTGCGCAATCGGATAAAATCCTCGACTGTAAAAATGTCGCCATTGTAAACAACCGGATGGCGGCAGCCTGCCAACGCCTCGGAGAACTCGTTGAGCAGAACCTTGCCTTCGTACATCTGCTTCGCCGTACGTGCGTGGATCGTCACCTCGCAAAGCGGCAGTTCGTTGAGTATCGGCAGAAGACGGAGAAGCTCGTCGGGGCGGTCATACCCTAGTCTCAGCTTCACAGAGAAACCGTTGGGCATCTCCTCGCACCCGACCTCCAGCATCCGACGCAGAACGTCGGGCGTCCGAGGCAATCCCGCCCCTCTGCCTTTCTTCGTCACCATCGGCCAGGGACATCCCGCGTTGAGGTCGGCGCGTCGGTGCCCCATCGCGCGAAACGCACGCAGTAACACGCGCAACTCATCCGGATTCTTCCCCAGTACTTGCGGAATCACGGAAATCCGTTGTTCCACCGACAGATCGACATCTTGCAGCAACCGTTGCTTCACCTTCGTGCCGGCGAACGTGGGAATGAACGGAGCCACGGCGAGGTCTGGCATCGGGAAGAACTCTGCCATCGCGTTCCGCCAGAGACGAAGCGTGATACCATGCATTGGAGCCAGCATCAATGTGTGTGGCGTTTCGCGAATCACGGTTGAGGGTCCCTCAGATGACAGAGCGAACGGGTGAGAGAAACCCATTGTTCATTTGTGATGTCTTCCGGACGGATAGACGGTTCGATCCCCGCGTCGCGGATCGCTTGAACGCCGTCTGCGTATTCGGAAGATTTTCGCAGAATCGTTCCCAGTTGTTTCCGTCGCTGCAAAAAGCAGAACTTGGTCAAGGCGTAGAACATCTGGCGTTCCTTCGGTGTCAATGCGGGCGGAACCGATTTGCGATCCAGTCGGACGACCGTGGAGGAGACCTCCGGTCGCGGCCAGAAACAGGCGGGTTTCACATCCAGCCGGATTTCCACGTCGTAATCCAACTGGAGCCAGATTCCCGCTTGCCCCCGTGCGGAATCGCCCTCTCTCGCGACAAACCGCTGCGCAACCTCGGTTTGCACGAGGATCGTGAAACTGCGTGGTGCCAGCGGGTGAAGTGCCAAATCGATCAGGATACGCGTACCGACGGAATACGGGAGATTCGAAACGCAGGCATCGAATGGAGGACGCAACCGCTCGTTCCAATCGACGCGCAAGGCATCTGACGCGATCAACTCCAAGTTGCCGGGAGGCGTCGCCAAGTCGTATTCGAAATCGCGACGTTCCGCCGCCAGCTCCTCTTCCACATGTATGCGGAGACGATCCGCAAGGCGCGTGTCCTTTTCGACCGCGCAGACATGGATGCCCCGAGCGAGAAGTCCTTCCGTCAAGACACCCAGACCGGGACCGATTTCCAGTACGCGTTGTCCAAGGGTTACTCCAGCGACAGAGAGAATTGCCTCGCGGACATTCCGGTCCACCAGAAAGTTTTGCCCCAGGTTCCGATTTGGATGGAACCCGTTTTCGATACACCAGGCCTTAACCTGCGATGGCGAGGTTAGGTTCAATTCTTGCCGCCGGGAAGTTCCACGATACGGACGTACGAATCGGCGCGGAGACGATCCGTCCATTCCTTGTAGAGTCGTTCCGTAGCCTGCATCCGCAGATGTCCCTGTACGTAGGGAACCGCCTCCTCAAAAGTCAGGATACGGGAATCCTGCTGCTCGTCCTTTTTCACAATGTAGCCATAGTCATCGAGAATCAGCAGGTCGGAGACTTCTCCCGGCGCCAGCTTCTGCAGGGCGTCGCTGATCTCTTCCCGGAAAACGTCGTCAGGGTTCACCTTACCCCAGGAACCGCCCGACGCGGCCTTCCCGTCGCAGGAGTAAACCTTCGCCAGCTCCGCAAAGGACTTCTTGTGGTTGAGTGCTTCGAAGATCTCGTCGGCACGCGCCTTCACCGTCTTGTTCGTTTCAGAGGCGGGAGGGTCGAGAATAATCATGCTGACTGCAACGGCATGTTCCGTCTGATAACGGGTCTTGTTCGCGTCATACTCCGCACGCACCTCGCTCGGCGTCGGATCCGCAATCTTCTCCACATTCTCATGGCGCATCGCCTGAATCGTCAGGTCTTCCTTGATCCGCGCCCGCCACTCCTCGTAGGACATTTTCCGGTCTGCGAGCACAGCCTGGAGTTTCGTCTCGTCACCGTCGAAACTCGTCGCGATGATCTCGCGGATACGGGCATCGATCGCCCACGGCTGCAACTCCGCCTTCACCTTCTGGGCGTAGGCAAGGATCAGTTTACGGTCGATCAACGCATTGAGCGTCGCGGCATAGAGCTGGCGGAGACGCTTCTCTCCCAACTTCCCCTTCTGGGCGTACGGGCTACGGCGAACCTCGTTCATCACATCCGAAATGGTAATGAACTCGCTGTTCACGTAGGCGGCAACTCCGTCAATCAGGATACTGGCGGACTTCTGCTCTTTCGGACGTTCCAGCGTGAGTTCCGCCACGGACACGCCCGCTATCAACAGCAGGGACAACAACATCAGTTTTTTCATCGAATTCTCTCCTTATTTCTGCAACACTTTTTCAAACCGAACGTAGGCGGCATCCCAAGCTTCCTTGTCGGCAGGTTGATACTCGGCGACGGGGAAGGCGGACTTGATCAGCGGCATCGCCGCCGCGAGATTGCGAATGATCTTCGCGCCGACAGCCTGTACCATGAGGTTGCCGACAGCCGTCGCCTCTTTCGGTCCGGCCACGACGGGGACGCCCACGGAATTGGCAGTGAACTGGTTGAGCAGCTGGTTGTTGCTGCCGCCGCCGACAATGTGAACCGCATCCGTCTTCGTTCCCGTGACGCGACAGATCAGCTCGTTCACGAAACGGTACTTCAGCGCCAAGCTCTCGTACACGCAGCGCAATACCTCGCCCCGGTCCTTCAGTTTCGGCTGATGCGTCTTCCGGATGAATGCGTGGATTGCTTCCTCCATGTTCGCCGGATTGTAGAACGCCGGATCATCCGGATCGATCATCGCGACGAACGGCTTGGCGGCGGGAGCCAACGAATCCACCTCAGACCAAGGCATACGCTTGCCGTCTTTAATCTCCCAAACGCGCAGTAGCTCCTGAATGATCCACGTGCCCATGCAGTTGCGCAGGAAACGCGTGTTCCCGATACCGCCCTCGTTGCTGAGTCCAGCGTTCATCGCGACGTCGGTGGTGATCGGACGAGCGATCAGCTTGCCGACCAGCGACCATGTACCGGAACTGATGATGAGCGAAGTGGCGGGATCCCGAACAGGCGCGGAGGCGAACGCACACGCCGTATCATGGGAGCCGATGGCAATCAAATTAACCGCGCCCTTCAATCCACACAAGGCGGCGAGCTGGGGTTGGAGCGTTCCGATCTTGGTTGCGGGCGGAACGATCTTCGGCATAATCCGTTTCGGAATTCCGAGTGCCTTCAGCACTTCGCCACTCCAGCACTGGCGCTTCGCGTCCATCATCTGCGTCACACTTGCGAAGGTAGAATCGACAACATTCGTGCCGCCGAGATAATAGTAGAATAGCGCAGGAACGGGCAGATAGACCTTCGCCAGCTCCAACAATTCGGGATGATTCATCGCCACCCACAACAGTTGGTTGGACTGGTTGAACGGCTGGAAATGATTTCCCGTGATCCGGTAGATACGGCTCGCGTCGATGCGTTTCTTGACCTCGTCGCACATCGTGTCCAGACGATGGTCACGGTAACAATACATCTTGCCGAGCAGATCGCCTTCAGCGGTCACCAGATGCCCGTCCGCGCCCCACGTATCGATCCCGATTCCGTCCAGTTTCGTGCCGTATGCACGGGAGTACGCCTGCAAACCCTTGACGATATTCTGGTAGATGCAGGTGTCATCCCAATAGTTACGCTCCGTAACCTTTCCCTTGCCCTCCGGCAGGAAGAACGTCACGCCCTCGTGCGCGAAACGGTGCACCTCCTCCATCCGAAACGAGTTCTTGCCGAAGATACCGACAAAGCATTTCCCGCCGGACGCACCCAAATCGACCGCAAAAAGTTTCTTTTCCGCCATTGTCACCTCCAAAATTCAAAAGAATATGGTAGCACAATCACCACCCGAAAACAAGCCCGTTTCTCACTTCGAAAAAACGCTCGATGGCGGCGAAGCCGCCAACTGAGAAGCGGAGGTGCTTCGCACAGTGACGAGTGACGAATGACGAGAGATTTCTCAAGTCTTGCCAATCCAATGCGGCATGTCGCATGTCGTTTGTCGCGTGTCAGTCGATAGCAATCGATAACTGCCGATGACACGCGACACGCCACCTTCATTCTTCATTTTTATCTTTTCATTTTTCATCAGCGGCTGCTTTCTTCAGCACTTCTTCTAGGGTGACGGGAACTCCACCCTTGCGCTTGCTTTCAGTTGCCGCCTCCATGAACGCGAAGATTTCCAGCGTCTCTTGCGGATCGACCGGAACGACACCTGTGCGGAAGAAGGTGAGGATTTCCTGCAGGAGCGGACGATACCCTTCGTAATTACCCATCTCGGTCGCGCCCTTGTCCGTGAAGATACAGCCACCGTATTTCCACTGCTTTGGAATGGCACGGGCAATGCCCACACGTCCGTCCTTCCAAACGCCCACGAGAACATCCGCCCGCTCTGACGGGTAACAGGAAACCGACTTGCATCCGGTTCCCATAATCGTAATGAGCGGTTCGACGCCGTGGACCGCATACCAGTAGTATTCCGAGTGCGTCGGTTCCACGGTGAACGGGGAGAACACATCGGCACCCAGAACCTTCCCCAATTTCCCCGAACGGGCGCGCTGGACGTTTGTCACATATCTCAAGGAGGAAGCGGAGAAGAAGGACGCATGATACTTTTTCGCGGCATCGAGAATTTTCACCGTGTCGGAAAGCGAGGCGGCGATCGGCTTGTCGATGAAGACGCGCTTGCCAGACTGGAAGACCTCCAGCGCCTGTTCGTAATGGCGACGTCCGTCATTCGTTTCCAGCAGGATACAGTCCGTCTGTTTCAGCAGATCGGCGATGGACGGAAGAATCGCCACGCTCATCCCCTTCATTTTGGCAAGATACTCAGGATACCGATTGGTACTAGACGGAATGTCCAAGCTGCCGTACTGGTATGCCGCTGTGACACGGAAGTCGGCAAACTCCGCCATATCCCGCTTCACGTTCAGCATCTCGGTAAACGCGATTGTGTGTGAGGTGTCAAGTCCGATCACGCCAATTCTCGTTTCCGCGCAAAGCGGGGAGACTCCTGCCAAAACGAATAGGAGAAGTTGCAGACAAAGGGTTGTGACAATTGGTCGAATGGTCATGATTACCTCCTTGTGGCGAATCCGCCGTAACCGCACCGTCGGATCAGTAATTTTCCTCGCGCCAACGCGCAAGAGCTTCCAGAAAGATTTTCCTCGCCTCTTCCATCGGCTCGTAAATGGTACACCCGGCGGCTTGCGTATGCCCGCCGCCACCAAAGAGCGCAGCCAGTTTGGAGGCATCAAGCGGATCGCGTGTCCGAATGCTGATGCGCGTTTCGCGCTCGTTTTCCTTTGAACCGTAGAAGAAAAGAGCAACCTGGTTTCCAACGATGCTGCGGGGGATCTCGATCACATCTTCCGTGTCCGCCTTGGTTCCCCCGATTTCCTCGAAGTCCTTGCCGCTGATCGTCACCCACGCAACATCATCCTGAACCTCCAGCGTCTGGTAAGCGCGCCGTTTCAGCTCGACCGCCTTGCGGCTGAACGAGCAGTAGATCTTGTCATTGATGAATGCGGTCCTTACGCCGTGCGCCACCAAATCTGCCCCGCAACGGAGCGTATCCGCAGAGGTCATGTCGTAGGCGAATCGTCCTGTATCGGTGATGACCGCAACCCACAGAGCTTCCGCCGTAATTTCATCCAGCGGCCATTTCGCATGATGGATCAGACGCCACACCAGTTCGCCTGCAGAAGACGCCTCCTGAACCCAGTTCACCTCCGCAAAAAGCGTGTTGGTCTTGTGATGGTCGATACTCACGGAGTGCGGAATCTTCTTGATGACCGGGAGCAGGTCTTCCGGCAACCGCTCCATCGTGGCGCAGTCAACGGCGATTAACAGGTCGTACGTGTTCTGGGCGGCAGCTTCGGGACGCAACAAATCTTTGACGCCGCGCAGAAAACCGGGAGACCCCAGTCCTCTCTTCAACTCCACCGCCGCAGAAGCCTGGATTCCCATCTGGTTCAACACATGCGCCAATGCAATCATGCACCCCAGCGAATCCCCGTCCGGACGCTGATGTCCTGAAATCAAAACGGATTTCGCCGCAAGGATCTTTTTTATTAGTGCCTTCGGTGGCAGCTTCGATCGATAGTTTTTCGTTTTCATAAGCAACAACGCAACCAGTGTAACGGATTTATCTCGATGTTTCAATCTAAATCAACACCTAGAGGAAATGCGAGGCACATCTGTGCTTCACCCACGAATGAATCCTCATTCTTCATTGGCTACGTTGCCCCTCTCCATTCTCTGCGGTCTCATGCAGACCTCAGCGGCTCTGCGTGATGAAATGGCGGTGTCAGATCCGAACTCAGAACTCGGAACTGGCGGAACGAAGGCGGGTTTGCTATACTGACCGGTGATTTGTTAGGAGGTGAATCAGATGATGACATGTAAGGTGTTTTGGATGCGAATGACAGCAGTTCTTGTCGGGCTTGTGGTCACGGCGGTCAGCGCGATGGACTACACGATGGATACGTCGCAACGGATGCGCTCGCTTGGTGACAGTTTCGGATACGATTTGCGCCCGGGACTGCGCCTTTCTTGTCGCGTAAAGTTCGACGAATCCATTGAGGAACAGGGTCAGGCGACCATTCTCCAGAAAGGCGGTGCCAACTCGCCCGGCTCGTACATCCTGCGTGTCGATGGTTCGAAGGAAGGTGTGAAATTCAGTTTCTTCGTGAACCACGCGGGAACACCTGAACCGCGCGTCAGCGTACCTGTGAGGCCGGTTCCCGGCGAATGGTACGATGTCGCCGCCGGTTGGGATGGCACGAACAGCTGGTTGTCGGTGAACGGCAAGACTGCCTCGATTCGTCGCGAGGGACCGCAGACCGCGCTGGGGTGTAACGGTACACTCACGATCGGTCCGATGCTCGGTACGGTCTCTAATCCCACAGTGACAGGACCTGCGGTGAAAGAAGTTGCCGACGACGCCTCGATCTGTGCCGGTTTCCGCATCTCGTGTACGGCGACGTTTCGCGAACCGCCTTCGGGCGAAATGACGATTGCCTGCAAGAAGAATGAGTATTGGTTGCGCTATGATCAATTAAACAATGCTGTCGGATGCTTCAACTTCTTCGTATTTCTGGACGGCCACTGGGAACCGCGTGTCTCACAGCAGGCGGACATTGAGGTTGGTCGCGCCTACCGGCTCTCCGCCGGATGGAATGGTACGGAGTCGAGCATCTCGGTAGATGGTATCTCCGGGATACCCTCGAAACGCACAGGTCGCTGTCGTCCGACCGATGCGCCTCTCCTGCTCGGCACAAAGGAGAAGGTCGATGTCACGGACTTCTGTATCCGCAACGAGAAACGTCCGATCTTTTCGATGGGTGAGTTTCGCACACGCGAATTCCTGCCACGCCTGGGCGCACCTGTGCAATTGCTGGCGAAAATCTCCAATGTCGGTATCGCGCTTGATTCCTGCGTGCTGGAGGTGAAGGTCGCCGAAAACGCTTCGGTGACGCCCGCACGTGTCGAGTTGGGCGGACTGGACGAGTGCGCCACCGTACCGTTGGAATGGATGGTCGATGCGGGTACGAATGGTGTCGTCAACTTGGAGTTCTTTCTGATGGACGGGAAGGGGAAGGTTGTCGGACGGACAGGTAAACGTCTAATCTTCCTGCCAGAAAAAGATCCCGACTATTCGGCGAAGGCGTGGAATCCGCCGATTGCGCCGACACGGACATACCATGTGGACTCGACGGATGGTGATGACGCACGTGACGGTCTCACGCCGGCAACGGCGTGGAGGTCATTTGCGAATGTGACCAATCTGACACTCGGTCCAGGTGAGCGTCTGCTGCTGAAGCGCGGAAGCGTATTCAACGAGGAACTGCGGTTGTCTGCGCACGGTTCGGCGGAGAACTGGGCGGAGATCGGCGCGTATGGCGAGGGGATTCGTCCGCAGATTCGTCGTAACCGTCACATCAACGAACGCTGTGGCGTGATTCTCGATCCCGTCTATCTGGCTGTACGCGACCTTATCTTCTGCAACGCGGGGTCGGGCTTCTCACTTGTCTGCGACGCACCTGGCACGGGACACGTACTCGTGGAGCGTTGCCTGGCGCATCACATCGAGGGCATGTACCGATTCAACTCGCATGGTATTCCGGAGTGGCGTGACGAGCCTGGCGCGGTAGGACGTGGCGGACGTTCCTGCGGCATCTGGGCGGGCGGCAACCGTTCGCGCTACGTTGTAATGCGCGATTGCGAGTCCTACCAGTGTTCCAGCGGATTCAGCGTAAATGGTCTGGACACGTTCGTGACGCGGATGTTCTGTCACGACAACTATGCGCACAATACTTCACCGCATCCCTACAACTGCGCCAGCCGTTCGTGGATGACGGACTCTCTCTTCGATGCGTCCGGATGGCATGCTGCCGCCGGCACGATGGGTGTGATGCTCGCGAACAACTGCGGTTACATCATTCGTGGTTGCCACTTCATCAACCAGCCTGACTCCGGTTCGCCCGACCAAGGGGGAATCGACTTCGAGGCGGGCGGCGAAAACTGCCTCGTGGAGGAGTGCACCTTCCGCAACAATGCCGGTGCGTCAATCGAGGTGCTGGGACTCCGTTCGCCGCAGACGCGCAACGTACACATCCGTCGTTGCAAGTTCGACCGCAACAACTATGCTCGTAAGAACGGTCCCGCCGAGATTCAAGTGTGGGGCAATTCCCATACGCCACGCGAGGTTGCCTGTTCGAACGGGCGCATCGAGGACAACGGGTTTGTGTTGATTCCCGGCATCCCGTTCTACATCAACGAGTCGCCCACCACCAACGACTGGTCGCTTGCGCGCAACCGCGAGTTCGATTTCTCCGAGGAACTCGATCGAGCTTTCCCCTACATCGATCCACCTTCAGCCACAATCTGCGGTGAGGTGTGGACGGACAAGACGACGGTTGCGCTCTCCGCCTCCGTCTCTGGCAAAGCCTCGCTCATTTGGGAGCAGACGGAAGGTCCCGCTCGTGTGACGTTTGAGAAACCAGATGCCACCTGTACGAAAGCGACATTCTCAGCAGAAGGTGATTACCGTGTTCACCTCAAGGCTGACAACGGTACGCTCTGGCGTACGGTACGTACCGCTGTGCATATACTGCCGCCAGGGTCGCTCACATTCAAGACATGGGACTTCGCGAAGAACCTCGATATGCAAGGTTGGCGCGTGGAGAATACAGGCACCTCTTACGAGTTCCTTCTCGACAAGAATCCGTTCTGGAACAGCAAGTCACATCCCGTACGGATTGTCTGCGGCGACTATCTGGTGGTAGCGCTCAAGGATACAGCAGAAGCCTATCTCATCACGCCAGACGAAATGGACGTGGGCGTCATCTGCGGCGGGAATCGCGCCAACACGCTGCGTATCAAGATGCAGAACCATACCAGTTCGCATCGGATGCGCCTCTGGTGGCAGACGAACAACCGCGAACCAGCGTGGGAGGAGAAAAACACAGTCACCTTCGATGTGAAGCCGATGGACAATGACGATACCGTGTACACCGTGGAGTTGCCGCCTGTTGGCAACCTCAAGCAACTGAAACTCGCTTTCTCGGCAGACGGAGAAAAGGTGACCGGCACGTGCCGCATCGATTACATCTGGCTCGGTCGCCTAGTCGCGGAAAAGGAACCGGTTAGGTAGTGGGGTTGTTGGGTGGTGTGGTTGCGCAGACGCGCAACCTGCAGAACCAATGGGAAACACATCGCGCAATCCACAGAACCTGTCACTGCTCGATAAGCAGAAGGCTGACGCCTGTTCCGTCGCAGGTGTGTGACGGTTCGTCGAGTCCGGGTCCCACGACGAGTTCGAGGTGTTCCCCTTTGTCGAGCCGAATGTCCTTCAGCGCAAGTGGCGGCAGCTCAACATAGGTTTTGCCATTACGTACCAGTTCCTTCTGCCAGAGCAAACGACCGTTCATGACAATCGAGATATCTACCTTGCCATTACCCGCATTCATGGCACGGAAGTCGGCGAAAAGATTGTAGGTACCTGCCTTCTCGGCGGTGTAGCGGATGACCGCACGGCACTTCCCGAAGTCGGCAGGGGCGGGGTGAGCCAAGAATTCGAGCGGCTTGAACGGACGATCTTTCCGTCCGCCTGCCACGCCCGGCACGAGTAGCCAGTCATCGAGCGGATTCGCCAGAACCTGCGGGAACTCATCGGTTGCAGATGCGTGGAAGCCCAGTAGTCCACCGCCCACGTTCCCAGAGATCGCCCTCATCTCATCCCCGTCGCCAGCACAGATTTCCTTGCGGTACAGGAAGCTCCAAGTACCTCCATTCGCATCAGACACGGATGGCTTGCCGTCCGCGAGTTTCGGCGAAACGGTTTTCGCCAGATCGTGACAGATCACGGGTTTTGCCGCAGGATTGCGTTTCATTCGGATGAGCGCACTGGATCGTTTCTGCGGAAGGGTGATCTTCAATCCGCGTTGCAGCTCCCAGCCCGAGAGGTGTTGCTCGTTGCCGGAATCGGCGTCGGTGAGCGTGTAGTCGGTGGCTGGGTCGGCGAACGGTAGTCGTGCAAAGAAATCCGGCTTTTCCGCATTGACCATGCGGAAAGCGAGGACGATGCTTTCGCCGAGTTCGGGCGCATCGTACGCGAGTGCTGTCCATCCCTCTTGGAATTTGGTATCGTGCCATGGGGTGAGGGTGTAGTAGTCACGGGTGAGCAGATGGCGAACGCTCTTCCACTCGGCGTAATTACGGCGCATGAGGTCGAAATCGAGGTCGGGATTGTGCGAGAACATCCCGCTGAAATTGTAGATGGGGAGGAAGGAGGCACGCACGACGTATGCGTCGCTACCGCCGCCTTTCGCCTCTTCCAGTTGCCGAACGGTGTCCTTCGTGGAGGATCCATGAAAGGGAATCCACTTGCAGAAACCCCATGTCTGCGAAAGGCGCATGGGAATCGTTGTACGGTCGTAATCGCTACGCATGAAGGGAACGCCCCGCCGCATCGATTCGATGTCATTGCGTCCGCCACCGCTTGCGCAGGAATCGACATACGTACATTTACCGTGCTTTGCGCAGAAGTCGATGATTCCATCCCAGAGCTTGTAGTGTCCCTGAATACATTTGTTCTCGTTGATCCCCTTGCGCGGAAGGTGTAAGCGTTCCGTGTCGCGAGCGTCGAGAATCTGCCAAGCCTGCGCAGGATTGCTGTTGTTGTCTTCGCGGTAGAGATCTACCGCGTTCTCCCCCAGCATTTTCGTAATGCGACCCAGCGTCCAGGCGAGACATTCGTCGTCACCGATGTTACTGGTGATGCAATGTCCCGTCTGGATTCCCCACTCTTTCTTGTAGCCGAAATTCTGAACGAGATCATCGAGGTGTGTCACGCGTTCCGGCTCAAACCAGACCAGCGTTTTCAATCCAAGTGCATGACATGCCTCGTTAGACTCACGGAAAGAACTCCCCGGCCACTTTTCGGTGTCCAACTCCCAAGTACCGATTGTGCCCCACCAGTCTGAGGGAACAGACCTCCTTGCGGGATCGCAGTACCATCCAGCGTCGAACCAGCGGAAGTCGGGTAACATCCGCTCGGCGGCAAGCTTGTCGAGTGTGCGCTTCCAGGTAGTCGCCCGTTCCGAGATGCTTCCGTCCGAATTCGGAAGTCCGGTGTCGCTCGCGAAACAGGTCGTGGAGAAGGGTTGGATTGCTTCGCCTTTCGCATTGGCCTTTGGCAGGTTGTACTTCATGAACCAGGCGCGCCAACGGTTGGTGGCGCGGTTGGCGTCACGCCCCTCGTAGGGTAGTAGCACGACAAGCCCCGTACGGATTCGTTCGCCGGGAAGAATCGCCGCGTTTAGGTCGATACAAGTTTTGGCCATCACATGCGTACCGTCGCTCATTCCCACGAAAGCGGCTTCCCATGTGCCGGCCCAACCGAGTGCCATCAGGGTGCCGCCGTTTCCGTGTACGAAATCGAAGTATGGGAAGACGATGTGCGTTGCGCGTCCGTTCGTGGAATGGAATGCGCGTGGCTCCGTCAACAGGTCGCTGTCATAGGCAGCATAGAAATTCTGATGGTCGCCGAGAATGCCGCGCAACCTGGGTTTCTCCCCCGGAACCGTAGCGCGGTAGGCATACACGTTGGAGAGTGTCTTCGATGGCTTCGTCCCCGTATTGGCGAACCAAAGCGTGTATTCGACCTCTCCAAACTCTGAGCAGTATGCTGCGTCGAGCGTAACCGTGAGCGAGTCATCAAGCGCACAGACCAATCGTCCCTTGCGGATGGGAGCAACGGGGGCGATCTCCCGTTCGATCACTTTCAGTCCGCCCAGCCCGTCGTGTTGTACCCCGTCGTAAACGAACGAGACAGGAACGGCGGAGGGATCGTCGAAGAACGAGAGGAAAAAACTCTCTGTGTCCGGGACAGTGCCCGGACACCCACGAGAATGGGCAGTGCCCGAATACCCGCCAGAATGGGCGGTGCCCGAATTCCCAAGAGAATGGGAAACGCCCGTGATTAAAACCAAGAGACCCACAAGAAAACCGATTCTCTGTTTGTACGTTATCATCGATGTACCCCTTACCGATTGTTCCTACGCCGCACAGTTTATCACAGCTGAAAAACGACCGTCAATTCTGTTCCGGTTTGTTTCGCGAGTAGGGGCGCATCTGCGTATTTCACCATCGTCTTTTGAAAATGAAAACAACAACTTCGCTGCATGAAGTAGTGACGAGTGACAGGCGGCTATGCCGCCAGCTGAGAAGCGGGGAAGCTGAAAGGCTGAAAAGAAGGCAATAGGCAGTAGGGAGTAGGCAGTAGCGGCGTGTCGCGTGTCGTTTGTCGGCATGTCATCGCTAGCTGTCGAAAGTTATTCCACATGAATATTCCCGCGCAGATACACTGGCGCGAAGCCCCCGCAAACTTTGGGATGGACAGACTTGAGGGGAGGTGAGTAAAATAACGTTCTCTTGCGCAGCTGGAAGCCGTGCACGGCGATCTGGCACACACATGGGAAGGAATCGAAGAATGAAGAAACGTCAGGTGTTTTGCGCGGTTTTCGCGGCTGCGGTCGGAATGTGTTCCGTCGCCACAGCGGGAGCGAATTCTCTGGCCATGACGGCGGGCGAACCGCGTGACGGAATCAATGACTTGAAAGGAAAAGGTGTTACGATGAACACAGGTATCTCGTCCCCGACCGACCGGAAGGATGCAACTTGGTTATTGGATGATGCACAGCGTAAGGCGATGAACGCCTACAGCGAAGATTACAAGAGTTTTTTAGGAATCGCGAAGACCGAACGACGTGCCTACGCAGAAGCAGTTCGACAGTTGGAGAAAAAGGGCTTTCGCGAGTTGTCCTCGTTCCAGAAGCTGAATCCCGGTGACAAGGTGTATCGCGGATATCACGGTAAAACCCTCTTCGCCGCCGTAATTGGACAGTCGCCTATTTCCGGCGGTGTGCGGGTGGTCGGCGGCCATACTGATTCGCCGAGGTTCGACCTAAAACCGGTACCGCTGATGGAGAAGAGCGGACTCGCCTTTTTCGATACGCGCTATTACGGCGGAATCAAGAAATTCCAGTGGCTGGTGCGTCCTCTCGCTCTTTATGGCACGGTGGTGAAACCGGATGGAAGCAAGGTCGAGATTGCTATCGGCGACAAGCCCGGAGATCCCGTATTCATGATCACGGATGTCCTTCCGCATTACGGGAAGGAACAAGCGGACAAGCCAGTCCGCGAAGTTGTTCCCGCCGAAGACATGGATTTGCTGATCGGTTCCATTCCGTCGCCGGGCGACACGGATGATGCGAAGGAGAGCGTCAAGAAGCATATCATGGAGCTACTGGAGAAAACCTACGGGATCACGGAGGCGGATTTCGCCAGCGGTGAACTGGAGATCGTTCCGGCGGGAATGCCACGCGATCTGGGGTTCGACCGAAGCATGATTCTGGGATACGGACAGGACGATCGCGTCTGTGCCTATGCGGGGCTGAAGGCGCTGATGGATGTAGTGGGTGTTCCCGAGCAGACCTCCGTTTTGCTACTGTGCGACAAGGAGGAAATCGGATCTGTCGGCGCATCGGGCATGGATTCGACCTTCTTCGCCAACTCCGTCGCCGAGTTGATTGAACGCCAGGAGGCGAATCCGCGCGACATCCATGTGCGCCGTGCGCTGGAGGCTTCGCGGATGCTTTCCGCCGATGTCTGCGCCGCCGCCGATCCTCACTTCCCGGACGCCGACTCGCCGAACAACATGGCGCAGATCAACGCGGGACCGTGTATCATCAAGTACACGGGGCCGGACGGTAAGAAGGGCGCAAGTGACGCACGCGCCGAATACATCGCAGATCTCCGTCGCGTCTTTGACGCCGCCGGCGTAGTCTGGCAGATTGGCGAACTGGGACGGGCGGAGAAAGGCGGTGGTGGAACCATCGCGAAATTCATGGCGTACTACGGTATGGACGTGGTGGATATGGGAACGCCACTCCTCAATATGCACGCGCCCGCCGAGGTTTCCTCAAAACTGGACGCCTACATGACCTACCGCGCCTACCACGCCTTCTTTACCGCAACAACAAAGTAGGTGCGGTGAAACGCAGGGTAAGTGTGTTGAGCTGGGGTTAAGCGGGATAAGCTGGTCTTCGGGACTAAACGGTCGCGACAAACGTGCCCCTCCCCAAATGCCACGTAGCGGTGACACTGCTATTCGACGCCGAGGGGCGTTGTAGAAACCTGTAGGGTTTGCTATTGCATGGTTACGGAAGCCCTGAAAGGGCGTCAACTATACAGACGGAGGTGAGCGAAGCGTAACCTCCGGCGGTACGACCAATATCCGCCAAGCCCTGACGGGGCGGCAGAACAATCTACCGCAGCACGTTATTCCATGTCGTATTCTGTCGCCCTTTCAGGGCTAACGTGCCTTTGCTTGATTTCGGGGGCTGCGCTACGCTTGCCCCCGCCTGTGTACCTTCGCCCCTTCGGGGCTATAACTTCGCTTCGCGAAGTAGTGACGAGTGACGAATGACGAGTGACGAGATGCGGTACTTTTCCAAGTTATTCCCCATGAACGTTCCCGTGCGGGGCGCGGGTGGGGAGCTTGCCGCTTTTCCTACTCCCTGCTGCCTTCCTCTCGCCTAACCAGCTTAACATGCTTATCCAGCTTAACACGCTGGCGCGAAGCGCCCCCTCCAGCATGGATTAGTCTGTGCTGTACACCAGTGTGAAGGTGGCGTTGGTGACAGGCTGATTGAAGGTGAAACCGAGGCGTGTGATTTCAGCATGTCCGGGGTTCTCGATCTTCTCGTCGCGGAACGTGACGGGGGCGGACGTCTGAACAGCCATCTTCAGCCGGCGGTAGGATTTCGGCGTCTTCTTGAACGTGAACAACGTTGAGTCGTCATTCGCCTTCCACTCGCGATAGGTGATGACCGGAACCTCGAAGGTAGTCGGCTCGGATAACGCGACCACGTCCGTAATCGTGATGGTGGCGTTCTCGCGGTCAAATGTCATCGTGCGCACGAGCGACTTTAACGTCTGCACCGGATAAGCAGCCGTGTAGTCGAAGACAATCTCGTCCTTCTTGTCCGTGAAGTCCGTCCGAACAATCTTCGCAGCGGCGTTCCGTCCGGTCTTCTGCAACTTGCCGCCCACCACAGGCACGGGATGCCCGTATGAATTGAGGACCTTCGAGACGTAACGATCTTTCGAGAACGTGCGGCGCGTGTAGATCTCGCCTCCCGGATCGCCCCCCATCTCAATGCCGTCAAGCATAATCGCGTAGGAGCCAACGTCATTATGGTTGTGCAACTCCGCATTATGTCCGCCCTTGATGGCGATACTGAAACGCTTCGTCTGCTTCGGCCAGACGCCGCGCGAGATCAGCACCTGCGCGTCTGGGAACCAGGAACGAATCGGCAACGTATCGAACCCGTTCGTGTAGGTGGGACCGGGATCCTGACCGAACGCGCGCAGACTGATTTCCGTCAACCCTCCAAAAAGGAGATCCAGATCAGCCGCACGACGACTGACGATGTCGGGAAACACTTGCCGCTGGAGGGCAAGCAGGACTGCACTCGGGTTGCCGCCGCCGTCGGCGAAGTGCGGCGATTTCCAATCCATCAGCTGGTAGCCGTACGGATACATCATCACGGCACGGTGCTTGGGATCGGAGAAGAGGTTCACCTTGCCGCCTGTCGCCGCACGCACGGCGAGACCGAGCGAAAGGTGATGCCCATAACCGTAGTTCCAATAACCCATGCCTTCGGAACAGTAGCCGTCATCGGTATAACCCTTCATCGCGAACGGCACGGTGTGTTCAGCGGCCGCAACGAACTCGGCTCGAAGACGGCGGTCCTCAAGCATCGCCAACGCCGCGCGTACAACGCACGAGTTGCAGACCGAGTTCCAGTTGTTTCCGCCCTCGTACCACCAGTGACGGCGCGGAATCTTCTTGCGGTCCGGTTCTCGGCAGGTGACGAGGTACGGTTGGAACGTGCGCCGATCGCATTCGGCGAGAATGAGATCCTTCACGTCCTGCGGCAACACGTCACGCAACCAATCGTACACGAACGCGAATATGAGAGTACGATGGCTACTCCCGAGGTCGATGTGCGGCGTGCCGTTAAAGCAGGTCAGTTCACCGTCGTGTGCCGGCATTGTCCAGCTGCGCTCTGCGGCAATGGCTTTCACGTGTGCGATGATTCCTGGCAGAAAACGTCCCTTGTTCTCCAGACACTCGCCGAGTAGCAAGTCAGAGAGGGAATTGAGACGCGCAAAGTACGGCGTCTCGAAGTTCCTGCGGTTTCCATTGCGGGAGAACTCGAGGTAAAGGTCATCCGGTACGTCTGGGATCGGTTCGGCGAGTGCCTTCTCGGCATCCTGAATGTGTCTCGGTGCAGAAGGAAGCGCGGCAAGACGATCCCATGCGGCACGATCGCCAATGCGCGCACCTGTGGCGGCAGGTTTCTCTGGCAACCATTGCGTAATCTCATCAATACGCGCACTGTCGAGCGCAAAAGCGGACGAGGCGGTTAGTAAAACGATTCCAAGCAGTCTGTTCATGTTGTCTTCCTTTCGTGACTGAACGCTTGTATGTTACCATGACACCATCCCTACCGCAACACGGAAAAAGTTGGGTGGGGATGAGTAAACGTGTTAAGCTGGTTAAGTGCCCCTGCGGAGCTAAGTGCCGCTACGCGGCTAAGTGTCCCTTCGTGACTAAGTGGCAAAGCCCCACTTCGAGCCAGAGGCTTACTTAAGGCAAAGTCCACTTAACCTATACTCGTCACTGGCACGAAGCACCCGCCACCGCTACTGCCTACTGCCTTCTTCTCAGCTGGCGGATTCGCCACCCTCGCGCAGCGAAGTTACGGGCAAGGCGTTTACGGAGAGGCTGTCAGCCCCGTCACACGCTCGACGGATTTTTGGCAGCAGGACTTGATGGAAGCGTCGCTGGCATAGATGTGGACGCTTCCCTTCGTGCGAGTGATGCCGGTGTAGAGGATCTCCCGCGTCAAAAGGGGATTCTCGCCATTCGGCGGTAGAACGATGGCCACATCGTCAAACTCAGACCCCTGCGCCTTATGAATCGTTGTCGCAAATGCCAGTTCCGTCTCGGGCAAGAGTTCTCGACGAATTTTCCGTATGCCATCGTGTGACGATAGAAGGTAGAGATACTCTCCCCCGTTCTGTTCAACGGGCATTACGACCCCGACATCACCGTTGTGTACATCCAGCGTCTTGTCGTTCTGCGTAATCATCATCGGTTGCGGACATTTCTTCCCCAAATGCTTGCACACATATTCGTTGATTCGTTCAACACCATACGGTCCGTGCCTGAGCACACAAAGTATCCGGAATACATGTAACTTTTCAATCGCCATTTTCGGATCTGTGCAATTTGCGAAAGATTCAAATCCCCTCGTAATCGTCGCTTCAAAGTCACCCCAGCTTGCAGGTGAAAACGCATTGTTTCCTGAAATATCGTGATAACAAGCCTCTTTCCCTTCCGCCAGAACTTCCATTGCTACATGGTATCCGTTCTCCCCGCTGTTGACCGCTCGCGCCAAGCGATCGATCGTCCCTCCATGCGGGAATCGTGCGCTTTCCGTAAGTGCCGCCACATTCTGACGGAACATCGTACAGAGATCACCGAACACACGCCCCCTTTCCACGGAGGCGAGCTGGTTGGCATCTCCGATCAGTGTCAGCGAACAGGTTGGAGGCAACGCATCGAGGAGCTTCGCCATCAAAGGTAAATCGATCATACTGGCTTCATCTACAACCAACCAATCCAGCAGAAGCGGATTCGACTTGTTGTGCTTGAACGTCACGAAGTCTGGATTTGGCCGTAAGAGCGAATGCAAGGTTGACGCGGACTGTACGCCGTCAAGCAATCCCTGCCGTTTCAGGTCTTCCAGCGACTCGTTAATGCGAGCTGCCGCCTTGGCGGTAGGCGCCGCAAGAGCGATTGTCGCTTTAGGATTGCGTTCGCGCACTTGTTTCACCGCTTTTCCGAGCGTGAATGTTTTTCCTGTTCCGGGACCGCCGGTGAGAATCGAAAACTTGCTCGAAAGTAACTTCGGAACCGCTGGACGCTGATCCTTTTCCCGAAGGCTGGCGAATTCACCATCCAAGGGCACCGTAACATCGGCGAGCCATTCCTCGGAAGCCATTGCGCCGATTCGCTTGCGTACGATCTGCTCGTATCGCCAATTGCGCCGCGTGTAGAGCAAATCGCCGCATACGACAAAAGGTGTCTCGCCATACCCTCCTTCGGCGTTTACATCGACAAACTGTACGACGGACGGTTCTGCGGCTAGTGCTTTCACATTCTCCGCATTCAACCGTTGGCAGACATCGCCATCCTCAACATCCGACACCGTCGAGGCACAAATGTCAGCGACCATCGTGTTCCCGCCGGTCATCCTCAATACCAAATCCTTAACCGCCTCTTTCATTCTCTCACCCCTTCAATCCCAAAGCAACAGAAAGCTTGTCCAACAAGGTTTCACTGGGACGATCAGCAAAAACCGGTGCGTCTCCGCCCGCCGCAATCCCCCGCAGGAAATAGTAGCGCACCCCGCCGAAATTTCGATCCCAAGAATAATTTGTCCCCAAGGTTTCCTTGAGAAATCGATGAAGCACCACGGAATAGAGCAGATACTGGAAGAAATACCATTCCTTCGCTATTTCAACGGTAATGCCATCCGAGGTGAAGTCCGACACGCACCCGTTCATGCGGTTTGACTTCCAGTCAACGACATAGTAGTAACCGTCTTTTCTGAAGACAAGGTCCAGGAATCCTTTGAGATATCCCTTGGGAATAGATTGATTCCATCCGTCAAGCGTATCTAGGAACATTTTTTTGGATGTATCTCCCCCCCATTCCTCGCGCAGAATCGCAGAAATGGCGGACGTGTTGTCCGCAGCGGCTACAGAAGAGAAGTCGAACTCCCATTCGCTGAAACGATCCGCCCAACCGATGTCCCGTAACGTAAACGAATCCCCCCGTGGCGACTGAAGCGGGTACTCCAGTGTAGCCGTCATCATCTCTGCTACCAAGATCGACTTTGCTTCGAACGCCTTCTCGTCAGAATCTCTAAGACCGTAAATGGACAATGCCCGTTTGGTTTCTTCCAATACATCCTTCACGGATGCGTCAAACGGAAGTTTCTCCAGTATCGCATGCCAACACGTTCCCGTCTTGGTTCCACCCGGTAACGAGAAGACGCCGACGGAATCTTCCACCTTGCCCATATCTCCTGTGGCGATGTCGAAGTCATGCTCGGTATCTCTCGAACCGTGGGACTCTGGCGACAGGGACGAGTAACTGCCTTTCGTAGCTCGCATCGAATAGGTGCGGGGCGTTCTCGAGTCCATGAATACCGTCTTCTGCCTAGTTGGCGGGATGTACGGGGGCAACGGCGTCTCTGGCAACTCATACGCTAACCAAGCGATGGGAGAATCGGCATCGTCCTCACCCGCCCCATGTCGTCGCGCATTCTCAAACAAACGCCCCAACGGTGTTTCGGGGGCAGGTTCCTTGGTCACCACCACCGTCCGTTTCGTCGCACGCGTAAATGCGACGTACAGGAGACGCATCCTTTCGGCGTCGCGCTCAACCTGCGCCTTCTCCTGCGCCTCCTCGGATATACCCACGTGCAGATTCGAGTCTTCGTCATGGTAAAAGAACGGCGGCTTTGGATTCATGCCATCTGTCAGCGGCACGATCACGACAGGAAACTCCAATCCCTTCGAGACATGGATCGTCATAATCTTGAGCGCATCACTTTCGCTCTCCAGTTGCCTGGCATATTCTTCGGAATCCCCCTCGTCACCGCCCGACTGGTTGATTCGTTCGGTGATCCAGTTCACCAGTGCTTCCGGCGACGGACCGATCTCCTTCACGGCGGAACCTGCCAGATCAACGATCTGCATCAAGTCTGCCAAGAGGCGTTCGCCGTCCAGCAACTTCGCCAGATTGCGCCGGAAATCGCATCTGGGATGCGCTTCGAGGGCGGCGAATGCCGCGTTGAATCCCCGCTTCTGCCACTTCTGGTTGAGGTCGCTGAAGAAGCCGACCATGTCGGCGAGTTCCTCCTCGTCGGCGAAGAGTGCTTCGTTCGACGAGAAGAAACGCGTCAGCAGCGCGGCCTTGACCTGCCCGCGCCCGCCCATCTGCGCCATCGCCATCAGCACCTGGCGCAGATCGGAGGCAAGTTCGCCGGCGAAGACGTTCCCCGCCTTCTGCAGGACGGCCGGCACGCCCACATCCCGCAACATGTCCCGATAGTCGGCACCGTCCGTATGCGACGTCACCAGAATGGCGATGTCCCTGGGCGTGAGCCCCTTCGCGCGCTGTTCCTCGAGAATGCCCAGGACGGTATCGACGACGGCCTGGTTGCGCGATGTTTTGTTGTCCACCTCGACGATCCGGAACGGCGACGGATCGTCCGTCCCGTCGGGTAGCGTAAACGCAGCCTTGTCGGAGGCGCGGAGCGCGTCGGGGTAGTCGATCGACTTGTTTCCAAAGGTGTAGTCACACGAGCCATCCGGATTCTTGTCGTCCATGAACAACGCATTCACCGCGTCGATGAGGCGCGGCGTTGATCGGAAATTCTTGTCAAGGCGGAAGGTGTTCGCCTCCACCGCCGGATCGGTCACGGCTTTCTTGTAGGTGTAGATGTCACCACCACGGAACGAGTAGATCGCCTGCTTGGGATCTCCCACGAAGAAGAGCGTCGGTGCCGGACGCACCTCGGGGTCGAGAAACACAAGCCGAAAGATGTCGTACTGCACGGGATCTGTGTCCTGAAACTCATCTACCAGTGCGGCCTTGAATTCTTCGCGCAGACGTGCCGCAAGCGACGCCCCTTTCTCTTTATCCCGTAAAGCACTTTGCAAACCGCGTAATAGGTCGTCGTAGGTCTGCGTATCGCGCGCAGGGCGGTCTTCCTCGTAGGCATTGACAATCTCCTTCGCACGGGCGAGCGCAAACATATTCGGATCGTTCACTTCGCCTTCATCGACAGACCATCCCGACTTACCGGAGAGTGCCTGGACGAACCCGTCCAGCGTCCCCAACGATAGACCGGACTTGATCGGTTCCTCAAGTGACGTGTGTTCGCATCGCCACCAGTCGCGTACACGGTGCGAGAGATCCTGTCTCTTTGTATCCGCAAATTCCGAACGGAAGGCACTGTTCGTTTCGAACGCGAAACGGACGAGTGCTCGGCGGCAGAATCCGTGGATGGTGGAAATGGAAGCCTGGTCAAACTCCATAAGTGCCAGTTCGATACGCGCACGCGCAACGGCATCGGCATCTGCGCCGCCGATGTTCTTACGCACACAGTCTCGCAACTTCTCCAACCGATCTAGTTCATCCTGATTGATGTCCTTCGTCTCGTTGGCGAGAAACCTCGCCATGTTCGATAACATCGCACGTACACGGGCTCGCAGTTCCTTCGTTGCCGCTTCGGTGAAGGTCATCACCTGTATTTGCGCCACACGAAATCCCTTCTCCGCCACAAGCCGGGCGTAGATGTTCTGGATGTTGTACGTCTTTCCCGTACCGGCAGATGCCGCCACCAGATGCGGACCTTCCAAGACGAAAGCCGGATCAAAAATCTCTTCGCTGAATATGCGTTTCGTGTCAATTCCCTTTGTCATAACTCTCCCTCTATGTTTGATACCGCTTCACCAGCTGGGGTAAGAGCGATATAACTGGAAGTTGCCGCTTCAAGCACAGAACCGGAGGAGTGTTCTGTACAGGAAGGTATCATCAGCCGTCCCAGCGTTTGGCTTCGACGATCGGCTAGTACAAGCGTAACCTGGTAGATGCAAGGCTGGCGGCGGTAATCCCAGTTCCTGCATCGTCGTAACATGGAATGTTTGGTTTCAACCATAATCGACATCGTTATCTGCTCCATACGTTGCGACTTCCACGAGCGTCTGTTTTAATGATCCTACCGTTATAGCCTCCCAACGCTTCGGCGAATTCGGACGGGAGTTCGTCGTCACCGTTCAGTGCCGTCGCGAAGTCAAAAGACATCGGATTCATTGATTGACGGACTATTCGTACAAGGATCTCGTATGCTTCCGCTTGCGGCAGGGGGCGATATGTCTGAACGGGACCGTCCTTCATACACATCATTGCAGTCACGAATCCATTTCCACCCGCCGCATGACCAGCGACATGACGAACCCATGCATCGATTTTCATCGAATCGTAGATTTCTGAATAATCCGAAAAAGCAAATACATGCGCCAGCTGTCCTTTCGGCAAGACGTCCAGTTTAACTTCATGGCGACAGCCCGTCAAAATGACGCGATGACCATCGACCTCTAACTCGACAATGTAAGAGACAGGAACGGCATTGTCCTCCCACTCAACGAATGCCGTGGCAGCAGTCTTGTCATCGGCGCACGTGAACCCGTCGCTTTCGGCTTTCTTGTATTTTAGTCGCCGACAACGGTAATTTTCACAGGCATCCCCCTCGGCCTTCATCTTGCTCGTCAACTCGGTAGTGTCCATCGTGATGCCAGACTCGACCAATCGCTCCGCTTCTTCATTCACATCTACGGCATCGGCACCGCGCAACAGTAGTGTCCGCTTCATGTCACGTGGCAAGTTCGCCTCAAGGGAATCTTCATCATTCAGATTGTCATAACCCGGATTCGAAAGATTGACGTTCAGTCGGTTTCGTGCCAGAAAACGATTGGGGCGCGAATAAAATGCGGCTAAATCATCGACATCAATCATCGTTTCGCCGGTAGTGGCGTATGCAAACGGAGCCACCATAACCGACGATGTAGAATCCTCCCGCGCCCCCGTCAGCGCAACGGCGGCATCGTGGTTCGCGGTGGAATAACTCGGCGGAAGTACCAGTTCGGGTTTTTCCGCCTTCGTGAAATAGCGCGGGCTGTACGCTTGTAACGGATGCTGGAACTTCTTCACCTCCACTCCTGACGCCTCGAACCACTCGACGAGATCGGTCAACGGAACCGCTGGCGGCATCTCCTCGTTGGAGCGGACGTTCCGTCCGACGTAACTTAACGCCAGTCGATCCCGCGCCCCCATAGCGGCTTTCAGCAACGCCAGTGCGTCCCTCTCGCGCATGGTCGCATCGAACAGCGTCGGGTGGCGTCCGATCAAATCGAATGCGGGACGGTGCTCGGATCGGGGGAACACGCCGTCACTCAAGCCACAAATCCAGACGAAGCGAGCCGGTACCGCAGAACCGTTCTTCAGGGGCGCTACGCGCACACCGTCGCCAGCAGACGTGATACGCCGAACACCTGATCCCACGGCCGCAAGGATCGCTGAACACATCACGTCACCCGGAACTGGATCGTCTTTACTCGACGCTTGCCCAACTGCACGGGCGGTCAAAGCATTTCCCGTTGCCGACAGAATCGCATATCGCAAGTCAGACAGTTCGTCATTTGTCTCATCATCGCCCTTATAGAAATCATCGATAACCTGCACAAGTCTTGTGCGCCATTCTTCGATCGAATGAGGCTTCTGCAGAAATGCGCGAACATCCGCCAAGGCCCTGACGAACGTGTACAATGCACCCACGAGTCTCGCGCGATCCGCCTCCACCGAACCGCACGGTCTGAACCGCCCCAATTCGCCGACATCGACAAGTGCCCCCGGATCCTCTTGTGGCCCAATGAGCGCATCGGCAACGAAACGGTCCAGTCCCCGCTTCCAAGTGAAGGGATAGTTTTTACCCGGAAGCGTGACACACAGAATGTTGTTCACATCCGCATCATCGTAACCCCAATGGATATTGTTTCTGCGCACCATGTCACGCAGTACGGAAAGGCCATCGGCGTCAATGTCGAACCGTTTGCGAATTGCCGGAACACCTAGGAGTGAAAACACCGCATTGACTTCGAACCTATTGGTACGGAAACCGAACAGTTCTTCAAGCGAGTGGGAAATGGGCGTATTCTCCTGAACACCGCCACCGAGAGCGAACGGAATGCTTCCTTCGCCACTTGTCCCAAACACGGAAGGAATCAGCGAAGAGTACGTTCCCCAATCCGCGCAAAGGACGAGCGCGTCGGACGGACACGCATCGGGTACCTCATCGAAAAATCGGTGAAGCGCATCCCGTGCAGCTTCCAGTTCGCGGCGAGGCGAATGGCACACATGGACCTCGGGAACAACATTCCTCAACGCGGCGAATGACACGCTTTCCTCGCCAACCCAATCGCATGTACCATCCGTGAGGTCGAGTTGGGCGGCCAAGACGCCACGTGCGCCAGACGCCAATGCACCCAACAACCGCACGTCCGGCGACTCGAACATATTCTCCAGTGTCGCCTCGGGCGGCGTGTCCCCATTCTGCAATGCCTTCAAAACCGTTCGCGCCCAATTTCTCTGAGCTTCCTTCTTTGTGGCATCGTCGAGCCAGTAGTCGCGGGATGGATTGAAGTTCCAGAAGGTCGTGGGGATGATAGTGGAAATCTTCTGCAACATCAACAGGTACGGCCACGGCGCAAACGCCACATCAAACACAAAAATCGCTGAATACCGGTAAAAACCGTTCTCGAAAGCCGACTCCGGATTGCTACCCGCGCCAAGCGCCTGTGCGTAGTCCCGAGTATAGGTATCAGGAACCTCCTGTACAAGAAGACGGTACAACACCGCTTGCCACCGTTCGTCTCCATTCGGGAGGTTTCCGGTTTCCCACCTAGCCAGCATCTGATAGCGAGCGCCAAGGTAATCGTCGAAGAGTTCTGCCAACCGCGTGGACAGATCGAAACGACGACGATCAATCACCGAATCCTTTACCCTATGAACATACACCTGCGGAACCGCGAGTTCGGGATTCGCCGTTTGGTCTTTCAGAATGGCGTTGATCCGCCAGGCGAGCACGTTCTTCGCATAAGGATGTTCGCTGGGATTCCGATGCGAACCGTCCTTGCCGCACATCGCCGCCAACCAGTCGTTGACGAACTCCGGCAAGGGTTTGAAGTCGATGTTCGCAAGAATGCGGCGTTTACCCGGCTTGCGGTGAAGCAAGAAATAACTTTGCAACCAGTTCCGCGTCGCCATGTCGCCTACCACAATGCAGACGCGTGAGAAAGGATCTTGTACGGGAGATTCCTCCCACTCCTTGAACAACTGGTCCGCCAATACCTCCAGCCGATCACTCCACAACACTTTCAATGACATTTTGTTCCTCCACTTTTCTCTTCTGTATTTGGAAATACATTTTACAACATCAGAAATGGATGCTGTTTTCTGATTTCTTATACACTGGATCCAGCACCGCCTTCACGCCCACTCTCTACGTTCGGTTTCCCCAGACGCACATCTTTACTGTCGATGAAGTCGGCACTCGATCATCGTCCGCTCTTACTTCTCGTGCTTCCCAGTCGGACTGTGGATGCAACCGCCTCCTGTGGATGTGGATCCACACCAGATACACTTGTTCGCGCCGGGCCCGTGACGGTGTTTCCTCGTGGGCGAATGGATGCATCCCGATCCGTAACTTGTCGAACCGCACCACTCGCAGTGCTTCTCGTCATCACGGTGTTCATGTTTGCGGGTCGGACTATGGATACACCCAGATCCATAACTCGTCGAATTACAATATCTGCATCTTGTGCTTGTCGTACTCATCGTGACTCCTCCTCGAATTCATCGAAGGCTAGTATATCACACTTTTTGCAAAAAATCGAAAAGAAAAGTGTCATTCCGAAAAAACATTCGACTCACACGTTCGGAACTTGGTATAATCACGCCGTTACACCAAGGAGCAAAACGAAATGAAATTGACCAAAGAGAACTCGGCGATTCAGCGGGCAATTCGCAGAGCACTTGCCTCCGGCAAATCTTTAGGCGGATTGCTGATCGGTCTCGTGGCTACAACCATCACCGGTTGTCGCGAAAGAACCCCCGCCAACACGATGGGCCGTTACCCCTCACGGGAGCCACAACAAAACGCTTGTCAGGAGATGGAGGATCCCGCTGCCGTTCGTGGGAAGATGATTCTCTCTCCCCAAAAGGCTAAGCCGATCGAGAAAGCAACGGAAGAGGACAATAAAAAGTAGGCAATAGGGAGTTAAGTGTCGCTTACGCTTACGCGACTAAGTGTCCCTGTGGGACTAAGTACCGCTACGCGACTAAGTTCGGGAGGGACGCGCTTGTCGGGGGTCGTCGCATAGGACTAGCGAGACTGGTTGCTTTCGGTGACACGCTCCACTTCGAGCCGAAGGCTCACTTAGTCGCGCTGGCGACACTTAGGGGTAAAGCCCCACTTAATTCTTCTCAACCTCCCAGCTGGTGGTGTTAGCCGCCATAGAAGAGGCTGCGTGTTGCTCTAGCGGTTCACACCCTTATGGTTCATGAACTCCCAGATGCGGTCAAGCCAAGTGTAGCTTCCCGTGCCGGGGGCGGCCGTGCGTTGGAAACAGTGATTGCGTCGTGCGAGGGTGTGGAGATCACACTGAATTCCCATGCGGTGAAGTTGTTCCCACGTTTTCACCGAGTTCATCGAAGCCCATCCGTCTGCGTCGCCGTGGATAAAGAGAATCGGGCAGGTACTGAGGTCAAACGAGAATTCCGGCACGAGGATCGCCTCGTCTGAGTTGCCGCCTGTGGTGTTGTGCGCATTGCTTCCATCGGTCAGCGCGTAGGCGGGATAGATCGCCACCGCCCATTGTACATTGCAGGGAATCTGGTCGATCTTGTCGATCGCCCAATACGCGCGGTGACGGGAGGAGGTCGCGCCCATCAGCGTCAGATGTCCTCCGGCGGAGGATCCCATGATGCCGATCCGGTTCGGGTCAAGTCCCTTCGAAATGGCCTTGGAACGGACGATACGGATGGTGCGCTGTAGATCCTGCCACGCGGTGGTGTGCTTCGCCAGACCGGCGGGACGCGGGGTACGGTAACGCAGCGTGACAACCGTCATGCCTTTCGCGTTCAGGTAACGACGTGCGGGGGCGACTTCAAATCCGTCCGGTCCGTTGCCCATGTAGCTTCCGCCGGAATAGATGATTTGGATAGCTTTGGTCTTCTGGTTCTTCGGGAAGTGCCATTCGATGTAGGGGATGCACTGTTCCTTCTGCGCACAGGGCATCTTCCCATCCGGCCAGACATTCTCTTTCTCGTAGGCACCGCGCTCGGAATTGTCGGGAAAGCGTTTCATCAGGTCTTCTTCCTTCGCAAGACGTCCGTCGAAGTTCATCTGACGGATGAACTCCTCGGCACGATAGAACCAATGATCCCATCCAGTCGCGTCATCGCCCTTGTTCATATCTCCATGGAAGCCATGCCAGCGGTCGGCGAAGAGATGGAGTTCCGCAGGAATCTTCATCGTACGGAGTTTCCGATAAATCCGTGTGGAGCCGAAGGGCGAATAGTCATCCGTTCCTCCCTGGAAGAAACACATCGGACATGTCTTCTCGTCAAATTTCAGTTCAGGAACGATCTGTACGTCCGGTGCGTCGCCATCCCGCGTGTTGGGCGTTCCCTGTCCGTCAGTAAGCACGTAGGCGGGAGCCTGTGGAATCGCGAAAAGAAGGTTGCACGGCAGCTTATCGATCTCATCCTGCGGTTCATAGGCTGGCGTGAGCGAACTTGTCGCCAGCAGCAGCAACGTCTTTGCGCCGGCGGAGATACCGGTCGCTCCGATCTTATCGGGAGAGAATCCACGCTTTGCCGCCTCGGAACGGATCACGCGCACCGCACGCTGGGCATCTTCCCACGCCGACTGATGAATCGGCAATCCGTTCGGACGAGGCGTGCGATAGGTGAGGTTCGCCACGGTGATCCCCGCCTTCGCAAAACGATCAATAGCGGGTTGCAGGCGGGATGCGTCGCAACAACAGCCAAATCCGCCACCGGAAATGACCAGTACACAAAGATCTGTCTTGCATTCCGGGTTCGGCTTGTACCAATCAATGTACGGGCGACGGAATTCGTCCGCCTTGAATCCAGGCTGCTGCGTCTCTTCCGTCTTGGCCGCGATTTGATGCGGCTGGAGATGCGGAATCTTCCCTTCCGGCCAGATGTACTGGCGCTCGTACGGAGTCGCTGACGGGGAAAGAGGTCCGAAGGACTCTCCCTGTACGAACAGGCAGATACCTACCACTGCAATACACATAATCCCGATTTTTCGGAACATACTTTTGTCCTTTCCTTTCGTGATGAACACACAAGTCGCCATACAAGCTTCGAGCCTGTTTCTCGTTGGCGCGGAAACTCCGGTAGGTCTCCCGATACGTCCGCCTAAGGCAACCTAGCTGAATCCAGCATATCATCTTCACCGCCTGAAATCAAGTCGGGTAAGCGGGATAAGCGTGTTAAGCTGGATAAGCGTGTTAAGCTGAGGCGCATCTGCGTTTTTCGCCACCAGTTCAGCTATTGTTTGAAAAAGAAAACAACAGAAACAACTTACAAAAACAACTTGTCTTTTGAGCGCGGGCCAACTCGCCCGCGCCCCAATAGCCTATCCCATAAAGGTAATGGGACAATTCCCTCAAATGATTGTCATGGTAAAGGCAAAGGGAAACCAATGCGCGGACCGGTTGGTCCGCATACATCTTTCAGTTGTTGTATTCAGGTTGTTCATGTTGTTTCCTAAACCACACATGGCTTATGGTGAAGAAAACCGTAAATTTTGCTGATGCACTTGCGACGGCACGGGAAATTCGGACTTGGAAGAGGCTGGGCGGTTTGCTATACTGGCGGCATGAAACGAAATGATGAATTACGACCGATTCGCATCACGCGCCACTTTACCAAACATGCGGCGGGGTCGGTCTTGATCCAATGGGGTGACACGTGGGTGTTGTGCACGGCCTGTATTGAAGACAAGGTGCCATCGTTTCTGCGGAGTACGGGGAACGGATGGGTGACCGCCGAGTACAATATGTTGCCGAGCAGCACGGTAGAACGCAAGGAACGGGATATCAAAAAGCTGAAGCAGGACAACCGGAGCGTGGAGATCGGTCGGTTGATCGGTCGTGCCCTGCGTGCCGCGATCGCGATGGACAAGATCGGAGAGCGAACGATTACGGTGGATTGTGACGTCCTGCAGGCGGACGGCGGTACGCGTTGCGCCTCCATCACGGGCGGCATGGTGGCATTGACGGATGCGGTAAACCAGTTGCTGGCAAACGGGGAGATCACGGAGAATCCGCTGGTGCGTTCCGTCGCAGCGGTCAGTGCGGGGATCTGTGCCGGAGAACCGGTGCTGGATTTGGACTACGCGCACGATTCGACCGCCGATGTCGATATGAATTTCGTGATGACGGATGACGGAAGATTCGTCGAGATTCAAGGAACCGCCGAACACAATCCGTTCACCGATGAAGAACTAGACCAACTGAAGGCTTTGGCGAAGAAAGGAATCGCACAATTGGCGGCGATTCAGCGGGAGGCATTGAGCCATGATTAAAAAGGCGTTGATTACGGGTGGCGCAGGGTTTATCGGTTCGCACTTGGCGCAGCAGCTGTTGGACGAGGGGTACGAGGTGACCGCGCTGGACAACCTCTTCACGGGCACGAAGGTGAACATCTACGGGTTGCTGGAGAACCCCCGGTTCACCTTCATGCTACATGACGTGACCCAGCCGTTCTGGGGACAGTTCGACGAAATTTACAACCTCGCCTGTCCCGCGTCGCCCATCCACTACCAGCGGAATCCCGTGGAGACGATTCGCACTTCTTTCATGGGCGTGATGAACGTGCTGGAGTTAGCGCTGAAAACCAAGGCACGCGTACTGCATGCCTCCACCTCCGAAATTTACGGTGATCCGGCGGTTCATCCGCAGCCCGAGACCTACTGGGGCAACGTGAACACGATCGGCATCCGCAGCTGCTACGACGAAGGCAAGCGCGCTGCGGAAACGCTTTGCGCCGACTACTTCCGCGAGCACGGTGTGGATATCCGCATGGTTCGTATCTTCAACACCTACGGTCCGCACATGCACCCGCAAGACGGACGCGTGATCAGCAACTTCATCATGCAGGCCCTGCACGACCAGGACATCACGCTGTACGGCGACGGCTCACAGACACGCAGCTTCCAGTACATCGACGATCTGATTCGTGCCTTCCGCGCCTACATGAAGCTGGAGCCGGATGTGATCCGCAAGTTTATCCACGAGCACAATCTGCCCGTTCCGGTCATCAATACGGGGAATCCCGGAGAGTACACCATCAAGCAACTGGCGGAGGAGACGCTGCGGCAGATTCCCGAAAGCAAAAGCAAGATCATCTATGAGCCACTTCCGAAGGACGACCCGAAGCGTCGCAAGCCCGACATCACGCTGGCAAAGTCACTGTTGCGCTGGAGTCCGTCGGTTGCGCTTCCCGATGGTCTGGCGAAGACGATTGCCTATTTCCGGGGTGTTTGACGATTTCGGATTTGCGCCTTGTTTTCGGCGCGTCTCGTGTGGTAGGATAGTTTCATTCAAGTTTTCAAAGGAGTTTTTCACATGGCTGAAAAAAAGAATTCGACCAACTCGGCGTTGGACGCCGTGATGAACCAGATTCGTAAGCAGTTCGGCGAGGCCTCGATCATGAGGCTGGGCGAGTCGGATGCGCAGAAGAACATTCAGGTGATTTCCACAGGTGCGTTCTCTCTCGATCTCGCGCTGGGCGTGAACGGACTGCCTCGCGGTCGCATCATTGAAATCTACGGACAAGAATCTTCCGGCAAAACGACGCTCGCGCTCCACGTCATTGCTAACGCGCAGAAGAACGGCGGTATCGCGGCATTCGTCGATGCTGAGCATGCGCTGGATCCCTCTTATGCTCGCCGGATTGGTGTCGATCTCGACAACCTGCTGGTCTCCCAGCCTAACTCCGGTGAAGAGGCGCTGACGATTACGGAACAGCTGATCAAGAGCGGCTCGCTCGATGTGATTGTCGTGGACTCTGTGGCAGCCCTGACACCCCAGGCCGAGATTGACGGCAACATGGGCGATTCGCACATGGGCCTTCAGGCTCGCCTGATGTCCCAAGCGATGCGTAAGCTCACCAGTGCGATCGCGCAGACCAAAACGCTCTGCATCTTCACCAACCAAGTGCGTGAGAAGATCGGCGTAATGTTCGGCAATCCCGAGACGACACCCGGCGGCAAGGCGTTGAAGTTCTATGCCTCCGTACGCCTGAATGTGCAGCGCGTCGGCGCGATCAAGGATGCGACGGGCGCCGTGGTCGGTAACCGGACGCGCGTCAAGGTCGTCAAGAACAAGGTGGCGCCTCCTTTCACCCAGGCCGAGTTCGACATTTTGTATGCGCGCGGCATCTCGTGGGAGGGGTCCGTGCTCGACGCCGCACTCGAACGCAACATCGTCAACAAACGCGGCTCTTGGCTGAGTTTCGGTTCCGACCAGATCGGGCAGGGTGCGCTTGCCGCGACGGAGTTCCTGCGGAACCATCCGGATGTCGTGCAGGAGATCATCTCCCGCATCACGGCAGAACCTCCGTTGCCGGTCGGCGTTGAGGCGGACGGCAAGGGCGACAAGTAGTGCAATCGCCCATGGACGAGAAATCGTTGCAGGCCGCCGCCCGCATCTTGAATGCGGGTGGTGTGGTGATTCTCCCGACGGATACCGTCTATGGAATCGCCGCGCATCCGGAACATCCCGAAGCGATTCGTCGCATCCAGTGCATCAAGGGGCGTCCGTCAGACAAACCGATCGCCCTGCTGGCGGCGGATTTTCAGGCTGTGGTCGATTTCGGTGCCGTATTTCCTGAGAAAGCGAAACGTTTGGCAGACGCCTATTGGCCCGGTGCGCTGACGTTGGTGTTACCGTGCCGTGGCGTGACGGAGGGATTCCGGGTCCCAGATTGCGAACCGACGCGGCAACTCCTCCGTTTGTGCGGCGGTGTCCTGCGCGTGACCAGCGCGAACCTGAGTGGACGGCAACCTGCCGTTAGCGCGGCAGAGGCGTTGCGCGGCATCGGGTTGGAAGCGGACTTGGTGATTGATGGCGGCATCTCGCCGGGCGGTGTTGCCAGCACGGTCGTCCGCTTTGACGATGCCGGCGAACCGGTCATCCTGCGCGAAGGTGCGATCAGTCGATCAGAGTTGGAAAGAAGGCAGTAGAGACGAGTGACGCTTACGATCCTTCAGACGCGAATGTATATTGGAAAACAACAGGAACAACTGGTAAAAACAACTTGAAAAGGTTCGCGGACCAACCGGTCCGCGATCCGTTTTTTCTTTTGCCTTTTACCGTCGACAATCGTTTGGTATAATTACTCCGTTGTTTCCAAAAGGATATGTGATGAGAGATACAGTTGAACTAAAGAATCACGTTTATGATATCGTGGGCGCACTGCATTCTGTCCATAGCGAACTCGGTGCCGGCATCAATGAATACTGTTATCAGGAGGTACTGGCGATGGAACTTTCTGATAGAGATATCCTATTTGAACGTGAGAAAGTATTCCACCCGTTTTATAAAGGGCGTCCGATGAATGCCGAATATCGTATCGACTTTCTGTGTAAAGGTGATGTCATCGTGGAATGCAAGGCTGTATCATCCTTGACATCCACGCACCGTGCTCAACTATTTAATTACATGAGGTTACTCAAAATACCGTTTGGAATCATCGTGAATTTCTTTCCGAAGTTCGCCGAAATCGAGCGATACTTCTACGATGTAGAAAGCCAAGAGATTTTGACTTCAGACGGGAAACCATTTGAGGATCGGCTATTGGGCGCGGGCGAGTTAGCCCGCGCACTAGAAACAAGTTGTTTAAGTTGTTTTCATTCTAAAAAAAGCGGAGCGGAGAGAAATGCGGATGCACTTTGATGAATGTCGGTGTTTCAGCAACTACGAACGAAAGGAGAAACGAGATGACGTTTGAGGAATTGGCAAGGGCACGGTATTCGGTGCGCGCGTTTGATTCGCGCCCGATCGAAGAAGAGAAGCTGACGCGCATTTTGGAAGTAGGCAACGTTGCGCCGACAGGGTGCAACTACCAGCCGCAGCGCATCTATGTATTCCAATCGCAAGAGGCGTTGGAGAAGGTGCGTGCATTGACGGTGTGCCACTTCAACGCGCCGGTCGTGTTGCTGTTCGCGTACGACCGTAATGCCGACTGGAAGAACCCGTTGGAGGAGGGTGTCCACGCGGGCGTACAGGACGTCAGTATCGTTGCGACGCATGTGATGCTCGCCGCGTGGGAACAGGGTATCGGTTCTTGTTGGGTCAACTATTTTTCTCCAACCGCCGCCACGAAAGCTCTCGGTCTGCCGGAGAACGAGGCGCCGGTTCTGTTGATGCCGCTCGGCTACGCCGCAAAGGACGCGAAACCCGCCGGATTCCACACCCAAAAGAAACCGCTGGCGGAAACCGTTCAGAAACTGTAACGGGGCGAAGATGAATCACTTGACCATTCGTCAGGAAGAACCGGGAGATTACCGCGCGACAGAAAATCTGGTGCGCGAGTCCTTCTGGAACGTGTATCGTCCGGGATGCCTGGAACACTTCGTGCTCCACGAGTTTCGGACTCGTCCCGAGTTTTGTGCCGACCTCGATCTGGTTTTGGTTCGAGATGATGAACTGATCGGTCAGGTGATGTATGTGAAGAATAGCCTGCGCACATCCTCGCAGACGGAGTTGCCGATTCTGACCATGGGACCGATCTGTATCCATCCGAACTACCAGCGGCAGGGATACGGAAAAATCCTGTTAGACCGCTCATTGGATTTGGCTGCCGAGACGGATGCGGTCGGCGTCTTCATGGAAGGCAACATCAACTTTTACGGCAAGTCCGGTTTTGTGGTTGCCTCGACTCTGGGTGTTCACTACATGGATGAACCGACGGATGATCCCGTGCCGTATTTTCTCGGCAAAATCCTGAAGGAGAATGCGTGGCAAAAGGATACGGAAGTCCGCTACCGCGTACCCGCAGGATACTTTGTCGATGAAAAACAGGCAGAAGAATTTGACCGTCAATTCCCACCTAAGGAACGCCTGCGCTTGCCGGGACAACTGTTTGGTTAGTTCGCCACCTACGTTCGTCGAGGGAATGCACAAGAAGGAAACTTACATGATTGTTCACAAATCGAAATTGTCACAATTGTTCACAAATCACAAATATCAACCTGAAGCCCTCAGTAGAAAGCCTCACGCAGAGGTGCAATGCGGTAAGGGTGCCCTGCCGAATCTCGTCACTCGTCATTCGTCACTCGTCACTACTTCGCGTAGCGAAGTTATAGGTTAGGAGGGAGTAGTATGTTT